>CAZXLI010000090.1:0-20882 GCA_964641795.1 uncultured Bordetella sp.
GGGCGATCCTGTTCTCGCATCCGAAGGACTTCACGCCGGTCTGCACCACCGAGCTGGGCTACATGGCCAAGATCGAAGCCGAATTCACCAAGCGCAACACCAAGCTGATCGGTCTGTCGATCGACAAGGTGGACGACCATGCCAAATGGTCGCACGACATCGAGGAGACCCAGGGCGCGCAGGTGAACTACCCGATGATCGGCGACACCGACCTGGCGGTGGCCAAGCTCTACAACATGCTGCCCGCGGACGAAGCCGGCGGCTCGGACGGCCGCACCGCGGCCACCAACGCCACGGTGCGCTCGGTCTTCATCGTCGGCCCGGACAAGCGCATCAAGCTGATGCTGACCTACCCGATGACCACCGGCCGCAACTTCGACGAGATCCTGCGCGTGCTCGACTCGATGCAGATGACCGCCAAGCACAAGGTGGCCACGCCGGTGAACTGGAAGCAGGGCGAGGACGTGATCATCGCCGGCTCGGTCTCGGACGACGACGCGAAGAAGCTGTTCCCCGAAGGCTGGAAGGCGCCGAAGCCCTACCTGCGCATCGTCAAGCAGCCGCGCTGACGCGGCGCTTGCCTCCCTCGGATCGGTGGGCCGGCGCGCGCCGCCGGCCGCAGCAGCGTGAGCGACACTTGACGCCATGCTGCGGGCCAGTGCTGAGCCCGCCACGAGGGAGGGTTCATGTCACGACTGAATGGTTCGGCCAGCACGGCCGACGAACTTAGCCAGGGGATCGACAGCCCGTCGGACCTGGCGAGCTTCCGGCTTGATCTGGGTTCGCTGGCATTCGGCAGTCTGGGACCTGCCGATGAAGTCGATCTGTACGAGATCGACGCCTCGACGCCAGGCTACTACCGCATCACGCTATCCAACGATGCCGCCAATGCCGCGGGCAAGGACTGGACACTCGCGCAATCCGAGCTGCTGATTGCCCTGTTCAGCCCCTACGGCTCGTACCAGGAGCGCTTTGGCGGTGCCGCTGCGACCCCGGGTCAAGACGCCGTGCTCGGCTTCTGGATCGGCAGCGGCGAAGACCTGCTGCTGGGCCTGGGCCTGACCGAGCCCGGCGCAGCGAGCTACGTGCTCACGCTGGAGCGGACGACCTACCCCGCGGCGGGCCTGGTGGTGACCGGCAGCGGCGGCCACGATGGCCTCAACGGCGGTCCCGGCAACGACAGCCTGTCGGGCGGTGCAGGCGACGACCTGCTCAATGGCGGCGCGGGCGACGATCTGCTCGATGGCGGCGCCGGCGACGACACCGCGGTGTACCTGATGACCCCGGGCGCGGTCACGGTCAACCTGGCCGAACAGCGCGCGAGCGGCGCCGCCGGCAACGATCGCCTGGTGTCCATCGAGTCGGTCGTCGGTTCGCGCTACGACGACACGCTGATCGGCTCGGCCGAGGACAACGACATCGAGGGCAGCGGCGGCAACGACCGCATCGACGGTGGCCCCGGCCACGACAGCGTCATCTTCGACGGCAAGCGCGTCGACGCGTCGTTCAGCGTCGATCCCGACACGGGTGAGCTGCTGGTCAAGCTCTATGCCAGCACCGCCCGTCTCCGCAATGTCGAGACGCTGGTCTTCGATGATGGCGAGTTCGATGCCGCCGCCTTTGCCGACCGCAAGCCGCCGCAGCTGTCGAGCTTTCCGGCCGGCGAGATCAGCGGCGGCCTCCCGCTCGACAACGTCACCTTGACGTTGGGATTCGACGAAGCCCTGAAGGCCGGCAACGGCCGCATCCTGCTGCGCGACGACACCGGACGGGAGGTGGCCAGCTTCGTTCCCGCCACCAGCAGCCAGGTGCGCATCGAGGGCCGGCAACTGACCCTGACCCCTGGCATCGCGCTCGAAAGCGGCACGCGCTTCACCGTCGAACTCGAAGCAGGGTCGGTCACCGATCTGAGCGGCAACCCGCTCGCCGCACCGGTCTCGCGCCAGTTCGTGACCCGGGCTCTGCCGATGCACATCGGCGACGCCACTGCCGAGGCCCTGGAGTCCGACGGCGTGCTGCACGTGCACCTTGACCTGGGCAACAAGCAGCTGTCGCCAAGCTCGGCACAGTTCTATGTCAGCAGCTGGCCAGTCGCCCAGGCCGGCATCGACTTCCTGCCGACGACGAGTTCATGGACCCTGGTCCTGCCAGCGGGTTCGCGCACGTTCGACTGGACCATCCCGCTGGTCGACGACACGTATGTCGAGGGCGACGAACAGGTCACCCTCGCGCTGGTCTACGGCGGAGCGACGGCGAAGGTGACGTTGACCATCCACGACGACGACCTGCCGCGCCTCGGCCTGTTGCCCCAGGAGCCATTGGCCGCTCGCCAGTGGTCCCTGTTCCCGGATGTCGGTGCCGACGTGTTGCCGGCGTGGCGGGATGCCACCGGCCAGGGGGTGACCGTGGCGGTACTGGCCGACGGCATCGATGCCCGGCAACCAGACCTGAGCGGCCGGGTGGTCGACATGGCCGGCCATCCGCTCACGACGACCGATGGCTCGCTCGGCACGCGCTTGGCCGGGGTGGTGGCGGCGGGTCGCAACGGGGTGGGTGCGGTGGGTGTGGCACCGGATGCCACGCTGATGTCGCTGGTGCCCTATGGCAACTGGAACGTGCTGCCGGCCGACGAGATGGTCCAGGCGCTCAATGCGGCGCAAGCGGCGGATGTGCTGCTCAGTGGATGGGGTCGCTGGTCCCATTCGATCTTCGATCTCTCGATGAGTGCCTTCTTGATCGACTTCTCGAAGGCTGGCTGGTCGGCCATCGGCGAGGCCCTGGATCGCCTGGCTGCCCACGGACGCGATGGGCTGGGCACCCTGGTGGTCGAGGGCGTCCCGCTGAGCAGCCAGACCTTCAATGTCAATCTCGACAACCTGGCGAACGACCGCCATGTCGTGATGGTCGGTGCGCTGGACCGCCTGCTCAATGTGGTCGGGAGCAGCACGGGATCGAACGTGCTGCTGGCCGCACCGACCGGCACCAATGCGAACGGCACCACTCAGATCTTCACCACCCTGCCCACGATAGGCGGCGAGGGCGTCTTTGGCCCGGACACGGCGTCGGCCGCGCCCACCGTCGCTGGCATCGTTGCCCTGATGCTGCAGGCCAACCCGACGTTGGGGTGGCGCGACCTCGAAAAGCTGCTGGCCTATTCCGCCCACCGTACCAACTACGCCTACTACACGGCGGACCGCGGCAGCTGGCCGGCCGCGTGGGCGGTCAACGGCGCAGACGACTGGAACGGCGGCGGCCTGCACTACGACGGCATCGGCGCAATCGGCTTCGGCATGGTCGACGCCCGCGCCGCCGTGCGCCTGGCCGAAACCTGGCAGGCCGCGCCCCAGACCTCGGCCAACGAACAGACGCTGCACCAGGACGCCGGCCGCATGACGCCGCTGAAGCTCGCGGCCGGCAGCACCGCGTTCGAGTCGATGCTGGTCCAAGATGCAACGCTGACGATCGAGCGCGTTGAAGTGACCCTGCACCTGACCCATGCCACGCCGGGCAAGCTGAGCATTTCGCTCGAGTCCCCCACGGGGACGTCGAGCCCGCTGCTGGCCGTGCCCAACACAGGCGTGCTCGACAGCTTCCTGCCCGGTGGTGGCAGCGTCGTCGGCTCGCGCATCGACTTCACGTTCTCGACGGTCCTCGATCTGGGCGAACAGGCCACCGGCCGCTGGACGCTGCGCATCCACGACGGCAGCACCACCGGCGGCTCGCTCGCCGACTGGTCGCTCGACTTCTTCGGCGCCGCCGCTTCGATCGACAACACCTACGTCTACACCGACGAGTTCGGATCCATGGCCGCCGCCGATCCGCTGCGCACCATCCTGACCGATCACGAGGGGGACGACACACTGAACGCGGCAGCGACCACGCAGGGCGTGAAGATCGATCTCGCCCCGCTGGCCCGCAGCCAGATCGGCGGCGGCAGCCTGCAGATCTCGGGCGGCACCTCCATCGAGCGCGCCTTCGGTGGCGACGGCAACGACACGATCGCGGGCAACGAACTCGCCAATCGGCTCAGCGGTGGCCGCGGCGACGACACCTTGCAGGGTCGAGGCGGGGCCGACCTGATCGACGGCGGCCCGGGCATCGACACCGCGGTGTTCGAGAAGGGCCGCGCCAGCTACACCTGGCTGCGCACCGATGACGGCTGGCGGGTTACCGACAAAGGGACCGGCACCGGCGTGACGGTGGACGAACTGCGCAGCATCGAACGGCTGCAGTTCGCCGACCGCGGCCTGGCCTTCGACACGGCGGCCGACCAGCACGCCGGCCAGGTGGCACAGATTCTCCGCGGGCTGTTCGGCAGTGCCTGGCTGCAACGCGCCGACCTCGTCGGCATCGGCCTGAAGGCCTTGGACAGCGGCCTGAGCTACGACGATCTGGTGGCCGCGGCGGTGGCCAGCCCGGTCTTCGCGCTGCAGCCCGGCGGCAACAGCCATCGCGCCATTGTCGAGCGGGTCTACCAGAACGTCGTCGGCCACGCGGCCAGCGCGGCCGAGGTCGACCTTTTCACCGGGTGGCTCGACAGCGGCGCATACACCCCCGCTGCCCTGTGTGCCTTGGCCTGCCATTCGCCACTGAACGTCGGCAGCGCCGTGCTGGTGGGCTTGGCCGACGCGGGCCTCGAGTACATCCCGGCCTGAACGCCGGCGCTACCCCACGCAGATGCGATCGCGCCCGCCGCGCTTGGCCTCGTACAGCGCGGCATCGGCGCGGCGCATCAGCTCGACGCGGTCGTAGGCCGGCGCGCCGGCCAGGCCGATGCTCAGCGTGACCGGCTGGCCCTCGGGCAGGCCCGGCCAGCGCTGGTGCGTCAGGCGCTCGCGCAGCCGTTCGCAGATCTCCTGCGCGCGCTGTGTCGGCGTGTCGGCGAACACCGCGACGAACTCCTCGCCGCCCACGCGCGCCAGCGCATCGCCGGCACGCGTGTTCTCGCGCAGCAGCGGTGCCAGCGCCACCAGCACCTGGTCGCCGGCGGCGTGGCCGTGGCGGTCGTTGATCTGCTTGAAGTGGTCGAGGTCCATCACCGCCACCACCAGCGGCCGGTGGTGCCGCTCGGCCTCGGCCAGCAGCTCGGCAAAGCGGCGGTCCAGGTGGCGGCGGTTGCCCAGGCCGGTGAGCGGGTCGCGCTCGGCGCGTTCGGCCAGCTCGGTGGCCAGCGCCCGCTGCCGGCGCGCCTCGATCAGCGCGTGCTCGGCTTCGCTGCGGGTGACGAACAGCTGCGACTGCGCACGCAGCTGGGCCGTGACGCGGCGGCGGTCGAGGTGCTCGGCCGCTTCGAAGTGCAGCAGCGCCTCGTGGTACAGCCCGAGCGCGCGGCAGGCGCGGTAGGCCGCCTGGCGCGCGCGGATCAGGGTCTGCGGCGGCGCGGTCGGGCCCAGCGCGGCCAGCAGGGCCTCCATGGCCTGGCGTGCGCCGGCCGCGTCGCCGCTGGCCAGCTGCCATTCACCGAGCGTGCAGGAGATGCGCCACACGTGGGCCTGGAAGCCCCGCTCGCGCGCCAACGTCATCGCGGCCTGCAGCAGGGCATGGGCCTCGTCGCGCTCGCCCAGGTGCAGCAGCACCTCGCCGAGGTTGCCGGTGATCGTGACCTCGTAGGCCGGGTCCGGCACCTCGCTCAGCAGCTCGCGCGCCTGCAGCGCGAACAGGCGCCCGCGCTCGAGCACCGCGCGCTGGGCCGCGGCGTCCTCGACATCGCGCAGCCGGTGGAACACGCCGATGGTGATCGCGCACAAGCCGTTCAGCGCCACCATGCGCTCGCGCACCGGCGCCTGCAGCCCCGGCGTGGCCAGCGCCTCGGCCAGCACGCGCTCGGCCTGCCAGGCGTCGCCCAGCCGTTCCAGCGCGACGCCGAGTGCGAAGGCCGCCTGCAGCAGCGGGCCGGGCGCACCTTCGCGTGCGGCCAGGTCGCCCAGTGCCTGGGCCGATTCGATCGCGACGTCGAAGTGCGCCGCCTCGCAGGCGCTCAACGCCAGCGCGTACAGCAGCTCCCGGCGCTCGGCTTCCAGGCCGGCGGCGGCCAGCCGGGCCAGCAACGGCGGCGCCTGCTGAACGAACTCGGCATAGTGCCCGGTGCGGAACCGCTGCATCAGCAGCGCCCGCTGCGCAGGCAGGTCGGCCGGCTCCCCGGCGGCAGCGGGCGGCAGCAGCGCGGTGTCCACGGTCAAACGACAACCCAATACTTCACATCGGTATTGTCGGCAGCGCCCGCCTGGGCTGTAGGGCAGCGGCCCGAGAGGCCGCTCTAGCCGTAGCGTTGCGTGGCCAGTGCCGCACCTTGCGCCAGCGCGCGCAGCTTGGCCTCGGCGACATGCCGGTCCATCGGTGCCATGCCGCAGTTGGTGCAGGCGATCAGCCGCTCGCGCGGCACATGCTGCAGCGCGCGGCCGATGGTGTCGGCCACTTCTTCGGGCGTTTCCACCACGTCGCTGGCCACGTCGATCACGCCGACCATCACCTCGGTGTCCCGCAGCAGCGCCATCAGCTCGGGCGGCACGCGCGAGTGGATGCATTCCAGGCTGACCTGGTCGATGCGGCTGGCCGCCAGCGCCGGCAGGATCTGCTCGTACTGGCGCCATTGCTCGCCCAGCGTCTTCTTCCAGGCCAGGTTGGCCTCGATGCCGTAGCCGTAGCAGATGTGCACGGCCGTCGTGCAGCGCAGGCCCTCGGCCGCGCGCTCGAGCGCGCGCACGCCCCAGTCGGCCGCCTCGGCCATGTAGACATTGAAGGCCGGCTCGTCGAATTGCACGATGTCCACGCCGTCAGCTTCGAGCGCGCGCGCTTCCTGGTTCAGCAGCTCGGCGAACGCGAAGGCCAGCTTGACGCGGTCGCCGTAGTGCCGGTCGGCCACCGTGTCGACGATGGTCATCGGGCCCGGCAAGGTGAACTTGATGCGGCGCTGCGTGTGCGCGCGCAGCAGCCGCGCCTCGGCCTCGTGCACCCGGCCGGTCAGCGACAGCGGGCCCACCACCTGCGGCACCATGGCCTTGTAGCGGTCGTTGCGGATGCCCATCTCGACCTTGTGCTCGAAGTCGATGCCGGCCACCTTCTCGAGGAAGCCGTGCACGAAGTGCTGGCGCGCCTGCTCGCCGTCGCCGATCACCGAGAGGCCGGCGTCTTCCTGCATCTTGATCCACAGCAGCGTGGCATCGAGCTTGGCCTGCGCCAGTGCCTCGCCGCTGGCCTGCCACTTCGGCCACAAGGTGTGCGTCTCGGCCAGCCACGCGGGCTTGGGCAGGCTGCCGGCAATGGCGGTGCGGAACATGCGCGGGCTCCTTCGTCGAGCGCCGAGGGTAGCGCAGCGCCGGGCCGCTGCAGGCTGCCGCTTTCCCGGGGACGGCGGTCCTGGCCGGGCCTCAGCGCGAAGCCGGAGCCGAGGCCGCCGGCAACAGCAGCACGTCGGCCTGGCCGCCGACGCAGCCGCTGCTCTGCCCCGGCGGGCACGGCAGCGAGGACGAGGCCGGCGGCGACGGCGGGAACACCCGCGGGTGGCCGCCCGGCCGGTACAGCAGCAGCAGCCACAGCACGACCACCGTGACCACGGCCACCGCGACGATCACCAGCCGCTGGCGCCGCGTCACCGGCTCGAAGTCGGACACCAGCTCGTCGAGCCGGGGCAGCTCGCCCGGCGCGGGGCCCTGGCGGGTGATCTTGGGGCGTTTGACCAGGCCGAACATCGTCTCGTGGCTGCGTGCGCTGCGGCATTGCACCACAGCCGCCCCGCCGCAGTGCGGCGTCGGGATCAGCCCGCGGCCTGACCCCGCAGACCGCGCGTTATGCTGCGCCACCCCACCATCCAGGACGCCGGCACCCGACCCGCGCCTGCAGCCACCGGGAGGATCGAGTGAGCGACACCCTGGCCGGCGACACCGACGCCGATTCGCCCTCCCATGCACCGGCAGGGGCCGCCCGCATTGCCCCGTTCTGGCAGCGCCTGCCCTTCTTCTTCGGCTTCCCGCTGCGGCCCGGGCCGCTGGTGTTCCTGGTGTGCCTGACGGCCGCAGGCGCGCTGGCCGGCCTGGTGTTCGGCGCCTTCGGCCTGCTGTTCAAGGGCACGCTGGTGTACCTGGGGCTGCGCTACGGCTTCAACGTGCTGGAGCTGTTCGCCAAGGGCCGCTTCGAAGGCGAATCGCCCGACTACACGCTGTGGGGCCCCGAAAAGCGCCCGGCCAAGCTGGGGCTGGTGATCGTGCTGTACGTGCTGATCGGCGGCGCGCTCGGCAATGCGCTGGTCGATGCCCGCATCGCGCGCGACCCGCAGGCGCAGGAGCGCATCGTGCAGCGCTACCGCGCGACCCATGCGGCCGAACTGGCCGAGATGGCCGAGGCCGCCCGTGCGCAAGCCGAGGCGCAAGAGCGCGAGCGTACGCAGGAGCCCGAAGGCGACGCACCCGGCACACCCGCATCGCCCGCGGCCAGCACGGCCCGTCCCGCGCCGGTGGAGGTCGGCCCGAGCCGCGCGGAAATCCTCGAGTCCTATCGCCCGACGTACGCGGAGCCGCTGTGGTACCGCCTGCTGCCGGCCTGGTACTGGCTGGTGATGGCGGCCCTGAGCCTGATGCTGCCCTCGGCCACCATCGTGATCGCGCTCGAGGACGCGTTCTTCCGCGCGCTGAACCCGGCGCAGATGCTGTTCTTCATGCGCAAGATGGGCGCCGCCTACCTCGCGCTGTGGGGCTTCTTCGTCGCGATCGTCGGCACGCGACAGCTGGTGCTGAACGCCGGCGTCAACCTGCCCGCGCCGCTGCGCTTCGCGCTCGAACTGGGCGCGGCCAGCTACCTCGGCCTGGTGCTGTGCGCGCTGCTGGGCTATGCGCTGTACCAGTACCACCGCGAGATCCACATGGAGGTGGAAGTCGACTTCGCCACCCATCACCGCGCCGGCGGCGCCACGGGCATCGCGCGGGCCGGCAACACCCATGCCGCGCTGCGCCAGGCCGAGCCGAAGGACCCGTTCGAGCGCCGCGTGCACGGCCTGGTGCACGAGGGCCGCATTGCCGAGGCCATCGACGTCGTGAAGGACGAGATGCGCTACGCCCGGCTCGACCCCAAGCTCAACACCCAGCTGCACCAGCTGTATGTGCGCCAGGGCGACAACGAAGCCACCTTGCGCCATGCCCAGCAATGGCTGGCCGCGCTGGGCCAGGCCGGCCAGGCACGCGAAACACTGGCCGCGCTGCGCAAGCTGCAGGCCCTCGATCCCGCGTTCACGCCGCAGGACGGCCATGCGGTGCTGGAAGCCGCCAATGCCGCCAGCAAGCAGGGCGAGCATGCGCTGGCCGTCAAGCTGCTGCAGGGCTTCGACAAGCGCTTCCCCGACCACCCGCAGATCCCCGCCGCCTTCTTCCTCGGCGCCCGGCTGATGAGCGAATACGCCCGTCAGCACGAGAAGGCCGCGAAGATCCTGCGCGCAGTGCTGGCGCGCTACCCGGACCACGCACTGGCCGGCGAGGTGCAGACCTACCTGGCGGTGCTGGAGAAGACGATGTCGCGGCCGACGTGAGCCGTCGGTGCAGGCGCGGCTCAGGGCGCGCGGCGCAGCACCAGCACCGCGTTCGCGCCACCGAAGGCGAACGAGTTGGACAGCATCACCTGCGCCAGTGACGCGCGGGCCGCGTGGGGCACGTAGTCCAGGTCGCATTCGGGATCGGGCCTCTGCAGGTGCATCGTCGGCAGCGCCACCTGGTGCTGCAGCGCCAGCAGCGACAACACGCATTCGAGCGCGCCGGCCGCGCCCAGCAGGTGGCCATGCATCGCCTTGGTGGCGCTGATCGGGATCCGCTCGGCGCGCGCTCCGAACACGGCCCGGATGGCCGCGGTCTCGCAGCGGTCATTGGCCTGGGTTCCGGTGCCATGGGCGTTGATGGCATCGACCGACCCCTCATCGACGCCGGCCGCGCGCAGGGCGGCCCGCATCGCGGCGGCCTGGCCCTCGACGCTGGGATGGGTGATGTGGGTCGCGTCGTTGGACAGCCCGTAGCCCAGGATCTCGCCGAGCCGGTCGGCGCCGCGCGCCACCGCCCGATCCCAGGGCTCGATGACGAGCATGGCCGCGCCTTCGCCCAGCACCATGCCGCTGCGGTTCTTCGAAAACGGCCGGCAGGACGCCGCGGGGTCGTCGAGGTCCATCGTGGCCACGGTGTGCAGGGCCTCCCAGGCCTTCAGCGAGCCGGGCGACAGCGGCGCCTCCGAACCGCCGGCAATCGCCACCTCCAGCTGGCCGCTGGCCACCCGCCACCAGGCCTCGCCGATCGCCACCGTCGACGACGAGCAGGCCGTCGAGTACGTCATGTTCGGACCCCGCAGCGCATGCTCGATGCCGATCCAGGCGGCCGCCGCGTTGTGCATGCCCATCAGCACGGTGAACGGCTTGATGCGGTCCGAGCGTTCCGCGTAGAGGGTCTGGTAGCCACTGTCCATCGACAGCGTGCCGCCCATGCCGGTGCCGACGTCGTCCGGCGCCAGGTGGTCGAGCCCTTCGTCGGCCACGGTCCTCGGCATCATCACTGCACCGCCAGCAGCGCGCCGTGGCAGCTGAAGCCGGCGCCGAACGAGGACAGCCACCACCAGCCCGGCGCAGCGTCATCGGCCAGCGCTGCCTCGAGCACGAAGTAGACGAAGGCGCTGGACAGGTTGCCGTACTCGTGCAGCACGGCGGCGCTGTAGCGCAGGTCGGCGGGCGCCAGTTCCAGCCGCTGCGCCAGGGCCCGCAGCACGTCGCGGCCGCCGGCATGCAGCACCCAGGTGGCGACGTCGGCCGGTACCAGGCCGGCCCGGCCGAGCACCGTGGCCAGCACGCGGTGGGCATGGTCGGCCGCCAGGGTCGGCACGGCGCGGGTCAGGATGTTGCGCAACAGGCCGCCGCGCTGCTCGAACTTCAGCGCATCGCGCTCGGCCGGCACCAGCAGCGATGTGCTGTCCTGCCATTCGATGCGCCGGCCCGAGGCACCCGCCTGCCGCGACAGCACCGCCGCGCCGGCGCCGTCGCCGAACAGGCAGGCGCTGATCAGCACGCCGGGATCGTTGTCGAGGTACATCGCGGCGCTGCTGACTTCGACGCAGACCGACAGCACCGTGTCGCACGCCGGCGTCGCGAGCAGGGCCCTGCCGAGCATCAGGTTGGGCAGCGCCGCGGCACAGCCCTGGCCGACGAGGTCGAAGGCCTGCACGTCCGCGCGCAGGCCGAGACGCTCGACGACATGGCCGGAGAGCCCCGGGCACAGGTAGCCGGTGCAGGTGCTGACGACCACCGCGTCGATCAGCGCGGCGGGCACGCTGGCCGCGTCCATCGCGCGTTGGGCGGCCTGCGCTGCCAGCTGCGGCGCATGCGTGAGGAAGCGCCGGGCCAGCGTGTCGGGATCGATGGCAAAGACCTCGTCCAGCGCATCGACCGCCAGCCGCCGGGCCTCGATGCCGTTGTCGTGCTGCAGCACGGTTCGCGCAACGTGGTGGGCGCGCGCTTCCAGCCGCCCGAACCAGGCCGACTGCTCGAACGCCGCCAGGCACGCGGCCTTGGTGTAGCGCGCGGGCGGCGTCGCCGTGCCGATGCCGACGATGTGCATGGTTCAAAGCCGGCGCTCAGCGCTTGCGCGCCTTGCGCTTGGCGGCAGGGCCGGTGACGGCCGCAGACCACAGCTTGAGGTTCTCGTTCGTGGCCTCGGTCACGGCGGCTTTCGCCTGCCGCTTGACCTGCGCGGTGGCCTGGCCACGCAGTGAGCCGGCCACCCGGTTCGCCGTGCTGAGCCATAGGCTCATGAACGGGTTCTTCTTCAGCCAGGGGTTGGACATGGGTCGCCTTCAGCCCGTGGCCCCGCCCAGCAGCTCGTCCTTGCGCTGGGCCAGGCGTGCGCCCAGTTCAACCATGTCGAGCGACGAGGCCTTGGCCTTCGGGAACATCTCGTTCTGCTCTTCCTTGACGTGGTGCTTCACGTATTCCGAAAGCACCTTGACGCGGGCGTCGTACATCTCGCCGTCGGGCTCGACGCCCTCGAGCTGCGCGATCAGGTCCTTCATGCCGGCGTGCTCGACGCTCGCTTCGGGCACTAGCAGCTTGTCCTTCAGCGCTGCCTTGACGGCCGGGTAGAAGATCTCTTCCTCCACCTGGGCGTGCACGCCGAGCGCCGTGCAGATCTCGGCGACCAGCGCCTTCTTGTTGGAGACCGAATGGGTCTTCTCGTACTCGGCGAACAGCTGGCTCACCGCCTCGTGGTCGGCTTTGAGCAACGCGATCGCGTCCTTCGGTGCAGGCTTGGCCTTGGGGGTCGCGGTCTTGGGAGTGGTCATGGAATGTCCTTGGGAATAACGGGCAGGGGGATGTGCCATCAATGCACGAACAGCGCGATCAAAATGATGATCGGGATGGGAATGCCGAGAACGAGCAGAAGCAGTGAGCGCATGGCGGCCTCGTTGGGAGTGAAGTGCAAGGGTGTTCAGGCGTCGCGTTGCCGGCCGCCGAACGTGGCGGCCAGGCTGGCGACGAACGCGCCGACCAGCAGCGACACGAACAGCCACAGCGCGCTGTAGGCCGAGGCCTTGCGCGCCTTGTCGGCGGACTCGCGCGCAGCCTCTTCGGCGTTGCGCAGCTGCGCCTGCGCCTTCGCATAGACCTCGGTGACGCGCTTCTCCGCGTCCTGCTGCGACAAGCCTGTGCGCTGGGCCACGATCTGGCCGACGTAGCGGATGTCGTCCGCCGGCAGCGGGTCCGCGCGACTGGCATTCATGATGATCCGGCCGACCTCGGCCGCGTCCCTGCCGGAAGCGCGCTCGCTGGCGTCGGTGCCGGTGGCGGGCGCCGCGGCGTCACGCCTGAACAACGAGTCGATGAGGTAGCCGATCGGCCCGCCCTCGCTGCCCGCTGCCAGGCGCGAGGCCGCCGCCGCGCCCCCCAGGGCGGTGCTGGCCGTGCCGGCGACGCCCCCGACCACCGAGGCACCGGCCTGCACGCCGCCGCCGAGGATCGACGCGACGACCGAGCTCAGCAGCGCGGCGGTGGCCAGCGAGGCCACGGCCCAGGCGAGGAAGCCATGCGCGGTGTCGCGGAAATACACCTCGTCGGTGTGCACGTCGGTCCAGCGGGTGCGCAGGCGTCCGGCGAGGTAGCCGCCCATCGCAGACGCCAGCAATTGCGTGAGCGTCAGCCACACGATGGATGACATGCCGAGGGTGGCGACGCTGACACCTTCGCGGGCCCATGGCGAAACGGACGACAGGCCGAGGCCCACGCCGAGGATCAGCAGGATCAGCGAAAGCGAGGCGGCTCCCGCGGCGCCTGCCACGATGGCGCCCCACGAGACGGCGCTGCTGAGCGACCGCGTGCGCTCCGTGCTGCCGCTCAAGCGGCCGCGGCTCGTGGCGAGGTCTTCGGCGTTTGCCGTAGAGGAAAGGTTCATCGGGACTCCTGGCGGCGAAGAGCGAATCGAGCGGGCCGGAAGGACCGGCGACCCGTGCTCTGCGCGAGTCCGGAACCATAGGAACGCAGCGAAGGGAGGTCTGTGCGCTCCCGAACGCCCGGCGTCGACCCAGGGTGCCGAAAGGTTTCATGGTGTGTGCTGGCGAACAGACCCCTGCGGCATGGCCGATCAACATGGGCGCCATCACTGACAAGGGACACTTGCCATGCCTGCCAACCTTCTTCGTCCGCTGATCGCTGCCTCGGCCATCGCGATGTGCGGATTCGCATTCGTCGGCTGCACCACCACGTCGCCGGATGGGCGTACCGGCATGGCATCGTCGAAGGCCGGCGTCGACGCCCAGGCCGACAGCACGCTGGCGCGGCTGTACAGCCACGTCCCCGGCGCTCGCGAGATGGGCGCCAATGCCAAGGGCATCCTCGTGTTCCCCGCCGTCGTGGGCGGCAGCTTCGTCGTCGGTGCCGAGTACGGTCGGGGCAGCTTGCGCTCGAGCGACGCGGCCCGCCGCTACTACAGCATCGCCATGGGCTCCGTGGGCTGGCAGGCGGGCGCGCAGTCGAAGGCCATCGTCTACATGTTCACCACGACCCAGGCGCTCGACGCATTCCGCGCCAGCAAGGGCTGGACAGCCGGGGTCGACGCGACGGTCGCGGTGGCCAATGTCGGCGCCAACGGCACCATCGACACCACCACCCTGCAGCAGCCCGTGGTGAGCTTCGTGCTGGCCAATGCAGGCCTGGAGCTGGGGGCTTCGCTGCAAGGCGCGAAGATCACCGAACTGCAGCTGTAGCGTGCGGTGACCGGAACGGGCGATGGCATCGTGATCCAGCCAGGCACCCAGGCGCTGCCGTCCGCAGCGCCTGACCCTTCAGCAGGCACCCGACGGGTCGGCGCCGAAACCGTTCTCTGGCGTGGCCGCGAACTGCTGCTGCGGCCGATCGAGCCCGCGGACGACGAACGCCACGGCGCCTTCTTCGCGGGGCTGGCGCCCGAGGATCTGCGCATGCGCTTCTTCGGCAACCGCCGCGATGTCTCCCCGGCCGAGATCGATCGGCAGGTGCATCCGGACGAGTCCGTCGAGGTGGCCTTCGTGGTGCTGGCACAGCGTGCCGGCGCGCCGCCGGAAGAATGGGCCGCGGCGCAAGCGGTGGCCGGCGCCGACAACGTGGAAGCCGAATTCGGCATCGCCGTGCGCTCCGACCTCAAGGGCCGGGGCCTGGGGCGGATCCTGCTGGCCAAGCTGATCGACAGCGTCAAGGGCCGCGGCACGCGGCGCATCAGTTGCGAAGTGCTGCATGAGAACCTGCCCATGCGCGCGCTGGCCGCCCGCCTGGGATTCCGGATCGAGAAGCGCAGCCCCGAGCAGGGATCGCTGCGCTACGTGCTCGACCTGCAGGCCGCGGCCTGAACGCGCACGCGCCAGCACGGAACTGCCCCCTGTCATCCACCCGAGGACCTGCCATGAACCTGCGTGCCTTTGCGCTGAGCCTGCTCCTGGCCTTTGCGCTGCTGCTGCTGCTGGTGACCCTGAACTGGACCGCGTTCGCCACGCCCACGTCGGTGAACCTCGGGTTCACCGACATCAGCGCACCGCTGGGCGTGATCATGCTGAGCTTCACGGTCGCGATCAGCGCCTTGTTCGTCGTCTACATCCTGCTCCAGCAGGCCGGCGTCATCATGGACATTCGCCGCCTATCGAAGGAAGGCAAAGTGCAGCGCGAACTCGCCGACAAGGCCGAGGCCTCGCGCTTCACTGAATTGCGCAACCTGCTGGAGAGCGAACTGCGCAGGATCGAAGCGCAGGGCGCCGCGTCCACCCGCGAGTTCGGCGCCCGCATGGACCAATCGGAGCACGGCCTGCGCGATGCGCTGGCGGAGACCACGCGCACGATGGCGGCCTACCTGGGTGAAATCGAGGACAAGCTCGATCGGGTGCTGGCGCCGGCGCAAGCCTGACGCGCTGGCTGACTGTCCGACACAGGACGAGATCACGGCGGGCGCTGGCGCGTCATTCGATCGATGCGAGCTTTTCCAACGCGGACGTCAAGGCAAGCTTGACCCGGGCGCTGTCGAACTGGTGAAGCCCGCCGGTCAGCCGTTTTCCGGCAGACCGATCGCGCCAAGCGCTCAGCGCCGTGCCGCCTCGCCCAGCACCCACAGGATCTCGGCCGCCACGACATCGGGCTTGTCGCGCTGGATGTAGTGGCCCGCATCCTTGACCCGGCGCTGCGTTGCGCCCGGAAGCAGGGTCAGCCAGTCCTGCCGCAGTTCCTCAACCATCGATCGGAAGGCAGGTGTCTCGGTCACCTTGAAGTTCGCACTGGTCAGAATGCGGACCGGCACGCGCGTGTCGAGCGGGCGCGGCAGGTCGAGGCAAACGGCCTGGCCGTCGAACTCGGACCGCATCGCGGCGCTGAACAGCGTGGCACGCAGACCGGAGACGAGTGCGGCTTCCGCGGGCGAGCGGCACTGCAGCGTCGCCCAATGGTCGGGGTGAGTGGGATCGAGCAACACCACGCCTGCGACCTCCTCCGGGAAGAGCCTGGCGAAGGCGTACTGATAAAGGCCTCCGAGGGAGTGGCCCACCAGCACATAGGGCGGGCGCAGGCCTGCGGCCTGCAGCGTGGCGCGCAGCCCGCGTGCGGCATCGCAGGGGCTGCGCGGGCCGTGCGGCGCCGGCAGGCTGCCGCCGTAGCCGGGGCGGTCATAGGCGAACACCGTGCTCGCGGGCGCCAGCCGTTCCATCACCGCAGCCCAGGGCTCGAGGCCGTCGCCGAGTCCGGACTGAAACACCACGACGGGCGCGCCACTGCCGGCGCTCACCCAGGCGATGCGTTGGCCATCCACGTCGGCAAATTGGCGCGGCGGCAGGGACGCGCAACCGGCCAGCACCAGCGCCACGCCCAGCAGGCCGATGCCCAGCGCCGCCTCGCGGCGGCGGCTGTCAGTCACGCTTGGCCCCGGCAGCACGAAGGTCCGCTGCGCCGTTGTGCCGCAGGTCCTGGAGGAATCGACGTACTGCCGGATCGGTCGCCAGTCCCGCCGCCAGAGCGAGCGAACGCGCGGCTTCCTCGCCATCGCCCAGGCGTTGGGCCAAGTGTCCCCGCAGCGCCCAGTAGGGCTGGTGTTGTCGATAGGACGCCTCCTCCAGGCCCTGAAGCGCCGCCCATGCCTCGCGCGGCCCGTGAGCATGTGCCAGCGCGCCGATCCTGCCCAATGTGGCACCCATCGTCGGCGCGCTTTGCAGCAGCGATTCGTAGAGTGCGAGGATGGCCGACCAGGGCGTGGCCAGCCCGTGCCGGCGCTCGGCGTGCGCCGACTGGATGGCCGCCTCGGTCTGGAAGCGGCCTGGCCTTGCGTGCGCCGCCGCACGCCGCAGCAAGGCCTCGGCCTCGTCGATCATGCCGAGATCCCACCGTGCCGTCGCTTGCCGATCGAGGGGCACATAGGCGCCGGCCCCATCGCGCCGAGCGGCTTGCCTGGCGAGACAGAACAGCATCAGGGCCACCAGGCCCAGCACTTCCGGCTCGTCGGGCAACCAGCGTTCGAGCAGGCGCCCGAGGACGAGCGCCTCCTGTGCCAGCGGCTGCGCCTGCGGCTCGCCGTCGCTCCAGGCGACGGTGAAGGCTGCGTAGACCGCATCGAGCACGGCCGGCAGCCGCGTCGGCAGCGCCGAAGGCGGCGGCACCTCGAAGGCGATGCCCGCGTCGCGGATCTTGCGCTTGGCACGCGACAGGCGCTGACCCATCGCCGCGGGCTGCACGATGAACGCGCTGGCCATCGCGGCCGCATCCAGCCCGAGCACGGTCTGCAGCATCAGGGCGGCATGAACCGTGGGATCGATGGCGGGGTGGGCGCAGACGAACATCAGCTTCAGGCGTTCATCCGGGAAGCGGGCCTCGCCGTACGCGGCCTCGACACTCTCGTCGGCGAGCTGCAGCAGTTCCTGGTGGCAGGCCTGGGCGAGCGTCTGGTGACGCCGCCCGTCGATGACCCGGCGCTTGGCCACCGCCATCAGCCAGGCCTCCGGGCTCTGCGGCACCCCCTGCTGCGGCCACTGGCGCAGGGCGGCTTCGAACGCATCGGACAGCACGTCCTGCGCAGCGGCGAGGTCGCCGGTGCGCATCGCCAGCAGTGCGAGCAGCCGGCCGCGCGAGTCGACGGCCACGCGGGCCGCCTCCAGCGCGGCCTGCCGCGACGCGCAGCGGGGCGGGTCGTCAACCATGGCCGGCGGGCTGCAGCGCCGGTCGCACTTCGACGGCCCCTCCTTCCATCACCGGCGCGCGGGCGGCCCAGTCCAGCGCCTGGTCCAACGACGCCACGTTGATCACGAAGAAGCCGCCCAGCTGTTCCTTGGTGTCGGCGAACGGGCCGTCCTCGACCTGATGCGAACCGGCGCGCGGGCGCACCGTCGTCGCGGTCTCGGGCAGTTGCAGGCCGGCACCGCCGGCCATCACGCCGGCCTGCCCCAGCGCCTGCGCGTACGCCATCCAGGCGCCCATGTAGGGTCCGCACCGGTCCTTGTCCCGCAGCGTGGCCAGGCCGGCCGGTCCTTCGAAGATCGTCAAGACGTAGTTCATGTGAGCTCCTGGGTTGTCGAAGTCAGCGACTTCAGACATATGTCGATCCGGGCGCGCCCGTTTCGACAGGTCGAACAGTTGTGCGAAGGCGCAGGCACGCTCACCGCATCATGCGCACGGTCACGGCGCTCGTGTCGGCCTCGGTGTTCGCGGCCACACCGCTCACCACCACCCCTGCGGCCACGTCCGCGGCACGGCCGACGGCCACGAGGCCGTAGTAGGAGACGTCGTCCGAACCGTTGTGCCAATCCAGCGGGCGGCCCTCGAGATCCTTCCCGGCCTGCCAGCCCAGCGCCAGATCGTCCTGGACGACGGTGTGCAGGTAGGCCGCCGTCTCCCGGGTCAGCAGTTCACCGCGTGACCCACGCAAGGCGCGCAGGTGCAGCTGCAGGTAACGGCCCAGTGCGGCCCCGCTCAGCTTGGCGCCGCCCGCGGGATTGGCAAAGGCCGGAAACTGCGCGGCCGGGTCGGCTGGATCCACCGCCACCCAGGCGCCGCCGGGGCGCGCCATGTGGCCCCAGGGTTCGACGGCAGCACTGCCAGTCGTGCCGAAGGCCACGACCTGGCCGAGTGGCGCAAACACTTTGGATTGCAGCAGCACTTCGTAGGGCTCGCCGGCCACGCGTTCCAGCATCGCACCGGCGATGATGAAGCCGCCGTTGGAGTAGTCGGTGCGCGTGCGCGGTGCCACTGACGGCGCCCGCTGCAGCGCCCACGCAGCGAGTTGCAGCCGCTGGGCCGTCGCGGTACCCGTCACGGGCGGCAGCAGCGCCACCTGCTCGGGCGTCACTGCGGGGAAGATGCCGCCCCGGTGCGCGAGCAGGTCGGCCAAGGTCACCGTCGCGTACTCGGCGCGCGCCACGCCGCCCAGTTCGGGGAGCACGTCGAGGATGCGGCTCGTCCAGGCAATGCGGCCTTGCTGCACGAGAAAGCCGGCAAGCGTGGCGGTCATGGACTTCGTGATCGAACCCATCGGGAACACGGCATCGGCGGAAAGCGGGACGCCGCCCACGGACCGGACACCCCGGACCTGGACGTCGGCCGAGGTGGTGGTCACGCGCACGGCCAGCGCCGCAGGGTAGCGCGTCGATCCGGATGTCAACATGCTTGCCGCCTCGGCAGGGGACAGGCCGGAAGGGAGTTCCCCGGTGCTCCCGCCGCCGCAGGCGCCGAGCAGCAGCAGGGCCAGGGGCCCGCACGTGAGGAAATGCCGGCGCGCGCGACAGGCGGCACGCCGAAGGAAATGATGGGCAGTGGACAGCGACACGGTCGAATGAGCTCGCGAAGTGGATGAGGGCCTCAGCGTGCCGCCGATCGCCCGGGGCTGGCGCCCCGGCCGCTGGGATCTGTCCGCCCCGATGGGGCCGAACGCGGCCGACGCCCCTTCGCGCCTACTCCTGCGCCGGCGCGGCCGTACCGGGCAGGCCGCGCCGGTATTCGCTCGGGCTCATGCCGGTGACGCGCTTGAACGCCTCGTTGAAGGCCGTCTTGGAGCCGAACCCGCATTCCAGCGCGATCTCGAGCAGGGGACGACCGGCGGCCTGCGGTCGCGCCAGCGTGGTCTTGACCGCCTCGACACGCAGCCGGTTGATGTACTCGAAGAAGCTGGCGCCGATGTGCAGCGAGAGGACCTGGGACAGCTGGTGCGGCGTGGCGCCGATGCGCTCGGCGAGGTCAGGCAGCGCCAGGTCGTTCTCCAGAAAGGGCTTGTCGGCCTCCATCACCCGGCGCAACCGGCTCAGGAGGGCCTCGGCCTGGTCCGCAGCGAGCGCCGACTTGGCGTACTTCGGCGTTCCCGCCGTCGGGTTCGGCGTCGAGACCGGTTCCGGCTGGGCTGGCGTGCGAAGCCCGACGCTGTCGGCCGGGGCGTCCTGCCAGGGCGCCCGCGCGAACACGTTGCGCTGGCGCGCGCCGAACACACCGAGCACGCCGACGGCACACGCCAGCAGCAGGTTGGTGAGGAAGTCCGACACGGCGACCGGCACGGACCACGTTGCAATCCACACCAGCACCAGGGCAGCGAAGGTGCCGGCGCCCCACTCCAGCCAGTGCAGTTGCCGGTGCTCGACGCTCGAGAAGCTTTCGTCCAGGCGCGGCCGCAGCCGCCTCACCCGCCGAATGACGGCGATCATGTAGGCCAGCATCTGGCAGGCCACCGGGGTCAGCGCCAGCATTTCCCCCGGCGATCGTCGATCGGTCGGTTCGGGCAGCGACCAGGGATCGAGCAGCAGCGACAGGCCGGAGAAGGCGGTCAACAGCAGGGCGGGCACGGCGTGCAGTCGAAACGCCTTCCAGCCCTGGGCAGGGGCGTCCGGGGATGCCGTGATGGCCCGTGCGTAGAACCAGAGCGCCGGCCCGACGAGCAACAGTGCCGAAGTCGTGAACGGCTCCAGCGCATGCGATGCACTGCGCCAGTCGAGGTGCAGCAGCAGGTCTCCGAGCGCCTGGGCAGCTGCGCTCGCCATGGCGACCAGCATCCAGACGGTCGGATCGGAGGCTTCCCGCACGCCGGTCATGCCCAGGCGGTGCAAGGCGGAGGCGGTGCGTGCGGCCTGGTGGCGTGCCGCGTGCATCTGGAGCGCGAGCACGCCCACCAGCGTGAGCGATTGCCCGAGCGCCAGTGCCGCGCCCGAGGCGGCCAGGGAATCAAACGCCGACACGCCAGACACCGTCGATATTTGCCGGACTCTTGAGCCTCGTTGAAAAGGGAGAACCGTCCACGTCCCGCGGCCAGCGCCAGCTGCCTTCAGTCGCAAGCTCGGGGCGGGAGTCGCAACTGATACGGCGCCCTACGGTTCCCTCTCACCCGCCACGGAGGTCAGACGTCGATGTTCGCCGCCCTCAGCGCATTGCTCTCGATGAAGTCGCGCCGCGGCTCGAC
>CAZXLI010000091.1:0-20725 GCA_964641795.1 uncultured Bordetella sp.
GAGCAGCGGGTTCGCGTAGTGCGCGGCCATCGCCACCGTGGCGATCTGCGTCTTGTCGCCCATCTCGGCAAGGAAGAAGGTGATCAGCGTCGCGCCGAAGACGCCGAAGCGCTGCGCGACCGCGGCTTCCTCGTCCTCGATCTTGTCGGGGATCAGCGTCCACACCGCCATGCCGATGAAGGACAGGCCCAGCACCCAGCGCAACACGCCCGGGCCGACGGCGCTGGTGATCCAGGCGCCCAGGGCGCCGGCCAGGCCATGGTTGACCAAGGTGGCGAGCAGGATGCCGCCGATGATCGGCCACGGCTTCTTGAAGCGCGCGGCCAGCAGAAAGGCCAGCAGCTGGGTCTTGTCGCCGATTTCGGCGAGCGCGATGACGCCGGTGGAGACGAGCAGGGATTCCATGGTGACGAACGATTCCAGGGCCGGGTCCGAAGACGATTGACCACGACGCGCGCCCGGCCAGTACGGGGCATCGTGGTCAAAGGTCTTGCCAGGCACCGGAACGCATTCCAGGGCCGCCGACGCCATGGCCCGGGGACGGGCCAAGCATGTTGACGTCGGCATCCTCGCGGTTCGCGAAGAGCGGCTACTCCCCCATGACGGCCGCGAGTTTACCGCGGCGCACCCGCAAGCCGCGCTTGAAGATGGCGCGCCATTGATTGCAGATCAACCCGGCCGAAGCGGGCAAGATCGCGCCTTCGCTCGTTCACACGTGGTTCGCATGGACAGGATCTGCATCGTCGGCGCCGGCGCGATCGGCGGCTTTCTCGGCACCCGGCTGGCGGCCACAGGGCGCCATCGGGTCAGCGCGCTGGCGCGCGGCGCGACGCTGGCAGCGCTGCGCGAACACGGCTGGCGGCTGCACAGCGGGGGCCGGCTGCTGCAGGCGCCGGCGGCACAGGCCAGCGACAGCGCGGCCGACCTGGGGCCGCAGGACCTGGTGATCATCGCGGTCAAGGGCCCGGCGCTCGGCGCGGTGGCCCGGCAGATCGCGCCGCTGCTCGGGCCAGGCACGGCTGTGCTGCCGGCAATGAACGGCGTGCCCTGGTGGTTCTGCCAGGGCGTGGCCGGCTTCCCCGGCGGCGGCACGCTGCACAGCGTGGACCCCGGCGGCGCCATCGCGCAGGCGATCGATTTCGAGCGGGTGCTCGGCTGCGTGGTGCATGCCAGCACGGCCACCAGCGAGCCCGGCGTCGTGCAGCACAAGGTCGGCCAGGGCCTGATCGTCGGCGAGCCGCGCGGCGGCCGGAGCACGCGCGCCCAGGCGGTGGCCGACCTGCTGGCGCAGGCCGGCTTCGATGCCACCCACGCGTCCGATGTGCGTTATGACATCTGGTACAAGCTGTGGGGCAACATGACGATGAACCCGATCAGCGCGATCACCGGCGCAACGATCGACCGCGTGCTCGCCGACCCGCAGTTGCGCGCGTTCTGCACCGCGGCGATGGAAGAAGCCGCCGCGGTGGGCCGGCGCATCGGCTGCGCGATCACGCAGAGCCCGGAAGACCGGCATGCCATCACCAGCAAGCTGGGCGCCTTCAAGACCTCGATGCTGCAGGACGTGGAAGCCGGCCGCGCGATCGAGCTCGACGCGATCGTCGGTGCCGTGCACGAGATCGGCCGGCACGTCGGCGTGCCGACGCCGAGCATCGATGCACTGCTCGGCCTGACGCGGCTGTTCGGCCGCGTGCACGGGCTCTACCCCGAGGCAGCCGCCTGAGCGCCGCGGCTTCCTAACGCCTTTTGGGCGCGGCCTGCGCCTTGCGCCGCGGCGCGTGGCCGATCGCCGCGCCGGTCCAGCGCGGCAGCCAGGCCGCCAGGTGCTCGGCGAAGCCTTCGGCGGCCGGTGACAGCGTGCGCGCCAGCGGCCGGTACAGGCAGACCTGCCGCATCACCTCGGGCTCGACGACGCGCCGCATCACCAACCCCAGCGGCGCGGCCAGCACGCCGACGTAGGCCGGTGTCAGCGTCGCGGCGCGCCCTTGCGCAGCGATGCCGAGCGCGGTGGAGATGTTGTCCACCACTTCCACCGGCGTCACGCGGCTGGCCTCCGGCGCATTCAGGTGCATCAGCGCGACGCTGCGTTCGTGGTCGCGGCCGGCGGCCACCAGCGGCTGCTGGCGCAGTTCGGCCCAGCGCACCTGCGGCCGCTTCGCCAGCGCATGGCCGGGTGCGCACCACAGCACCCAGGGGCTGTCGAACAACGGCTGGCTCGCCACCAGCGTGCCGCTGGCGCGGTCGGGCCCGATCGCCAGGTCGACGTCGCCGGCCGCCACGGCATCGACCAGCGCATCGACCGACAGGTCGCGGATGCGCACCACCACCTTCGGCCGCAGGGCGGCATGCTCGGTGATGGCCGCCGGCAGCGCGGTGGCCGCCAGCACCAGCGGCGCGCCGACACGCACCCGGCCGGCTGCGCGCTGGCGCACGTCGGCCGCGGCCGTCTCGGCGGCCTGCACGTCGCGCAGCACGGCCTGGGCGGCGCCCAGGAAATCGCGCCCCGCGCTGCTGAGCGCCACCCGCCGCGTGGTGCGGTCGAAGACGCGGAAGCCGAGCAGCGATTCGAGCTCGGCCACCAGCTGGCTCACCGCCTGCGCCGTGAGGCCCAGCCGCTCGGCCGCGGCGCTGAAGCTGTGCTGCTCGGCCGTCATGATGAAGGCCTCGAGCTGGCGCAGCGTGAAACGCGTCAGGGGCATGTCAGCGCCACCCGGCCGCCCGAAGGCGCTGACGCGCCCCCTCCGGGGGCAGCGCGCGAAGTGAGTGGGGGCCTCATGACCGGATTATCAAGCGCCGCTTGAAGACTGGTGGCGATCGATTGCTTGTGCGGCCACGGCCTTCGCGGCCACACTGAGCCTTCCGCCCGAGGACCTGCTGCCCATGGCTTCCCCCCTGCTCGACGTTGCCGGCATCGCCGTCTCGCCCGACCACTACATCGGCGGCGCGCGCGTCGCCTCGGCAGCCGGCTTCGCGCTGCACTCGCCGATCGACCAGCGCCTGCTCGGCGAGATCGGCGAAGCGGGCGAGGCCGAGCTCGAAGCCGCGATGCAGGCCGCGCAGCAGGCCTTCCCGGCCTGGAGCGCGCTGACAGCGGCCGAGCGCCTGCCGCTGCTCGAACGCTTTGCCGACGAGATCGGCCGCCGCGCGGACGCCTTCTGCCTGCTCGAGAGCAACGATGCCGGCGTGCTGCTGTCGCGCATGCGGCATGGCGTGGTGCCGCGCGCGATGCAGAACATCCGCTGGTTTGCCCAGCAGGCGATGACGCTGCAGGACCGCACGATCGAGACCGAGCAGGCCAGCCACCGCGTGCGGCACGACCCGGCCGGCGTGGTGGCCATCATCACGCCGTGGAACGCGCCGCTGATGCTGTCGACCTGGAAGCTCGGCCCCGCGCTGGCCGCCGGCAACACCTGCATCCTGAAGCCGCCGGAATGGGCGCCGCTCACCTGCTCGCTGCTGGCCGATGCGGCGCATGCGGCCGGCCTGCCCTCGGGCGTGTTCAACGTGCTGCAGGGCAGTGGCGCGGGCGTTGGCGCGAAGCTGGTCAGCGACCCGCGGCTGGCGCGCATCTCGTTCACCGGCAGCGTGCCGACCGCGAAGTGGATCGCCCAGGCGGCCGGCGCGAACCTGGTGCCCTGCAGCCTGGAACTCGGCGGCAAGAGTGCCTTCATCGTGCTCGAGGATGCCGATCTCGACAACGCCGCCGCCACCGCCGCGCTGATGTACCGCAATGCCGGCCAGGTGTGCCTGGCGGGCACGCGCCTGCTGGTGCACGAGCGCGTGGCCGACCGGTTCGTCGAGGCGCTGCGCGGCTACGTCGGGCAGTTGCGCATCGGCGACCCGCGCGACGAGGCCACCGAGGTCGGCCCGATCATCCACCCGCGCCAGGTCGAGCGCGTGCTCGGCTTCATCGAGCGCGCCCGCGCCGCCGGCGCGCAGACGTTGTGGGGCGGCGATCGCCACCCCTTCGGCGCGCAGTACCTGCAGCCCACGCTGATCCGCCCGCAGCACCAGAGCGACGAGATCGTGCAGCACGAGGTCTTCGGCCCGGTGCTGACGCTGCAGACCTTCGCCGACGACGACGAGGCCGTGACGCTGGCCAACGGCACCGACTACGGCCTGGGCGGCGTCTGCTACGGCGAGACCGCGCATGCCGCCGCGCTGGCCGAGCGCGTGCGCACCGGCTTCATCTGGGTCAACAGCTTCGGCATCCGCGACCTCGCGGCGCCCTTCGGCGGCATCAAGCGCTCGGGCATCGGCCGCGAGGGCGGCGACTGGAGCTTCGAGTTCTTCTGCGACGTGAAGGACGTGGTGCTGCCGAAGAAACCGTTCCGCGCCAGCTTCAGCCAGAGATGACCCACCCCCGTAGCGCCTTCGGCGCCTCCCCCTCCAGGGGGCGCAGCCAGCGGCCCGGCAAAGCCGGCTCCGCGGCCGCCGCTGGGAAGACGCCGGACTCCGGCAAAGATCGAAAGGATTGAATGTGGGCAAGATCGTCGGCGCCGCGCTGGTGTCGCACCACCCGGGCCTGATGCAGTGCGAGGAGTTCCGCCGCGCGATGGGCGCGGGCCAGGACTCCGATCTGATTGCGGGTTATGCGCGGCTGCGCGAGCGCATCGCCGCGGCGCGGCCGGACGTGGTGCTGGTGTTCGACAGCCACTGGTTCACCACCGGCTACCACCTGGTCGATGGCGGCGACCGCTATCACGGCATGTACGTGTCCGACGAGATGCCCTGGTACCTGCACGGCGTGCCCTACGACTACCGCGGCCTGCCGGCGCTGGCGCTGCAGATCGAGGCGGTGTCGCGCGAGCGCGGCGGCTACAACCGCGCGATCTGCCACCCCGAGCTGGGCCGCCAGTACGCCACCATCAACCTGGTCAAGCAGTTGCGGCTGGAGCACGCCGGGCTGCCGGTGGTCAGCGCCAGCAGCTGCCAGAACTGCGACTGGCCGCACTTCCTGCAATCGGGCGAGGCGATCGGCGAGGCCATCCGCCGCAGTGACTGGCGCGTGCTGCTGCTGGCCTCGGGCGCCTTGAGCCACAAGTTCAACAACATCGACTGGCAGCCGAAGCACCCGCGCATCTTCCACGAGAGCAACGTCTCGCGGCCCGAGCACATCGAGAGCGACAAGCGCGCGATCGGGTTGATGGCCGAGGGCCGGCACGACCAGATCCTCGAACGCTGGCAGGACGAGTACCGCACGCTGCCGTGGGAGGCCTTCGGCGCGCACTACCTGCAGATGCTGGGCGCGATGGGCGGCGCGGCCTGCCGCGCGAAGGGAGAGCCCCTGTCGGCCTACGAGAACGCACGCGGCACCGGCAACATCCACCTGTGGTTTTCCGGAGCCGAGGCATGAACTTCGAATTCCCGCTGCGTGAACTGCCCGCGGTGCTGCGCGGCCCGCGCGTCGAGCGCCGCCGCATCCTGATCGGCGGCAGCGCCTTCTGGGGCACGATGCGCGACGACACCCGGCTCCAGCTGGACGACGGCCGCATCGTCGATGCGTCGAGCGCCGCGCACCTGCCGCCGGTGGACCCGAGCAAGATCATCGCGGTGCACATCTCGTACAGCTCGCGCAGCCACGAGACGCGCAACAAACCCAAGCCCACCGAGACGCCGACCTACTTCACCAAGCCGCCCACCGCGCTGAACGGCCACCAGGGCCAGATCCTGAAGCCGGCCGACTGCAAGTACCTCAACTACGAAGGCGAGTACGCGGTGGTGATCGGCCGCACCTGCCGCAACGTGACGCCCGACGAGGCCTGGGACCACATCGAGGGTTTCTGCCCCGCGCTGGACATGGGCCTGCAGGACTTCCGCGACACCGACCAGGGCTCGATGCTGCGCGTGAAGGGCGCCGACACGCTGCTGCCGATCGGCCCCGGCATCGTGCGCGGCGTGAACCTGTTCGAGCAGACCTTGCGCACCTACGTCGACGGGCTGGTGGTGCAGGAAGCACACATCGGCGACGAGACGATCTGGGGCCCGCACTACGTGATCGCCGACATCGCGCGCCACATCACGCTGCTGCCGGGCGACGTGATCCTGATGGGCACGCCCTGCCATTCGCGCAGCATCGATGCCGGCCAGCGCGTCGAATGCGAGATCACCGGCCTGGGCCGGCTGAGCGGCACCGTGGTGGCGGTCGACGCGCCGCGCGCCAGCGCGCTGGGCGTGGGCCATGCGCCGACCGACAGCCCGGAAGTGCGGCGCGTCGCACTGGGCTTCGACGAGCGCGTGCCCGAGCGCTTCAAGCAGAACCTGCAGTTGGCACGCCAGCGCTTGCGCCCGCCACCCGAGCCCCTACCTGAGGGATGACACGGTAGCGCCCACCGCCCTGCCCGGTGGTCAAATGCCCGTTCCGCCTGGAACGGAGCTGCCATGAATCGTTCGATCGCGCTGGCCAGCCTGTTGGCCGCCTGGGCCGCGGTGCCGGCGTCTGCCGCCGAGGGCTGGCAGACCATCGACAACCCGCCGGCCATCGTCGGTGCCGACGGGCTGCCGCACCAGGCCACCTGCTCGGGCTTTCCCGGCACCAACCCGCGCTACCGCTTCTGGGTGCGCCCGGGCGACCCGAAGAAGCTGGCCGTCATCTTCGACGGCGGCGGCGCCTGCTGGGACGACCTGACCTGCAGCCACCCCTCTGGCGGCGTGCTGCGCGAGCCGCTGCTGCAGTTCTACACCCCGGCGATCCCGAAGGACGTCGACCCCAGCCAGTACGACGGCCTGCTGGACCTGAACAACCCGGCCAATCCGGTGAAGGACTGGACCCTCGTCGCGCTGCCGTACTGCACGGCCGACGTGCACCTGGGCTCGACCGACCATGTCTACCAGAGGGTGGCGCGGCCGGGCTTCCCGCGCGGCGACACGATCACCATCCACCACCGCGGCTACGACAACTTCATGGTGGTGCTGGACTGGATCGGCAAGAACGTCGGCGCAGACCTGAGCGACCTGTTCGTCACCGGTGCCAGTGCCGGCGGCTACGGCGCCTCGGCCCACTTCCCGTGGCTGGCACGGCAGTTCCCGCAGGCGCGGCTGTCGGTGCTGGCCGATGCCAGCCAGGGCGTCAGCACGCCGGCCTTCGACGCCAGCGGCCGCGCCAACTGGAACATCCAGCTCGCCCCCTGGGTGTTCGGCAGCACGCCGCTGGCAGTGCCTTCGAACGACCTGCTGCGCCGCGGCGCGCAGGCCTACACCGGCGCCCGCTTCGCGCAGTACACGACGACGCAGGACGAGGTGCAGTCTGGCTTCTACGGCTACATGAAGGTGTTCTACGGCCCGGGCGGCCACTGCCCGCTGATCACGCCCGACTGGAACCAGCAGATGCTCGGCACGCTGAGCCAGTACAAGGCCGGCTTGCCGAACTTCCGCGCCTACGTGCTGCCCGGCACCAAGCACACGGTGATCGGCGACAACGGCTTCTATGCCGATTCGCCCGCCGGCCCGACGGTGGCCGCCTGGACCGGCGCGATGCTGGACTGGAGCCCCACCGCGCCGGCCTGGGACAACGCGGCCTGCCCCGACTGCCTGACGCCGATGGCGTGCCGGCGCACGCCCTGACCCGCCGCTAGGCCCGCACGACGAATCGGGCCCGGCCGCGCGCGGCTTCGATCAGCCGCGCGTTCGGCTCGTCGGTCTGTGCCGCCCAGGCCGCGGCGGCTTCCGCACTGCGGCCGAACTGCTGGTGGCGTGCGACCAGGCGTTGCCGGCGCAGCCCGGGGTCGACCTCGACATAGCCAACATCGTCGAGCAAGTCCGCCACGCCGGCCCAGCCGCCCTCGTCCAGCAGCAGGTAGTTGCCTTCGGTGATGACCAGCGGCACATCGGGCGGCACGGCGATGGCGCCGGCCACGGGTTCCTCGATCTCGCGCCGGAAGGCCGGTGCGTACACCACTTCGCCGGGCATCGGTTGCCGCAGCCGGCGCAGCAGCGCGGCATAGCCGCCGCTGTCGAAGGTGTCCGGCGCGCCTTTGCGATCGGCGCGCCCCAGCCGCTGCAATTCGGCGTTGGCCAGGTGGAAGCCATCCATCGGCACGATCACGGTCTGTGTCGGCAGGGCCTCGTGCAGCGCCTGCGCCAAGGTCGACTTGCCGCTGCCCGGCGGGCCGACCAGCCCCAGCAGCCGCCGGCCGCCGGCCTGCAGCAGGGCCCTGGCACGGGCCAGCAGTTCGGCCGGCACGGCGGCGGCAAGGGTGGCTTCGGTCATCGGCGGCGGGCCTGCACAATGGGGAATCGGCAGCCGGCATTGTCAGCGGGACTGCCGCCGCCAGGAGATCGACATGACCCAGGATCGCGCATGACGCGCCCGAGCGCCGAAGCCGTTTTCGCGCCCGGGCTCAAGGGCTTTCCCCACGACGTGGCACCGATGACGCGGGCGCAGCTCGCCGCGGCCGGCTGGCATGTGCTCGACGGGCGCCTGCCCTTGCCGCTGGCGGTGCTCAAGCACGACGCGCTCGAACACAACATCGCCTGGATGCAGGCCTTCGTGCGCGAGCGCGGCATCGAGCTGGCGCCGCACGGCAAGACGACGATGTCGCCGCAGCTGTTCGCCCGCCAGCTCGACGCCGGCGCCTGGGGCCTGACGCTGGCCAACGTGACGCAAGCCGCGATCGCCGTGGCGGCGGGTGCGCGCCGGGTGCTGATCGCCAACCAGGTGTTCGCCGACGAGGACCTCGCCGGCCTGCGCGCACTGCAGGCCGCGCATGCCGGGCTGCGCACCGTCTTCCTGGTCGATTCGCTGGCGCAGCTGGGCCTGATCGAAGCCTGGGCCGCCACGCACCCGGGCGCCGCCTTCGAGGTGATGCTCGAAATCGGCGTCGATGGCGGCCGCACCGGCTGCCGGCGGCTGGAAGACGCCGCCACGCTGGCGCGAGCCCTGCACGCGAGCGCGGCGGTGCGGCTGGTGGGCATCGAGTGCTACGAAGGCCTGGGCGCCAAGGGCCGCGGCGAAACCGACCTCCCCTATGCGCAGGCGCTGATGGACCGCGTCGAAGCGATGGCCACGCTGTGCGACCGCGAAGGCCTGTTCGAGGCCGACGAGGTGCTGATGTCCGCCGGCGGCTCGGCGATCTTCGACCTCGTCGCCGGGCGCTTGAAGCCTTCTCTGTCACGCCCGGTACGCGGCCTGCTGCGCTCGGGCTGCTATGTCACGCACGACCACGGCAACTACCGGCGCATGCTGTCGGCGGTGGCCGAGCGCTGCGGCTGCAGCGAGACGCTGCGGCCCGCGCTGGAGGTGTGGACGCACGTGCAGTCGCGCCCCGAGCCGGGCCTGGCGATCCTGGCGGCCGGCCGGCGCGACGTGTCGTTCGACATCGAGATGCCGATCCCCTTCGCGCGGGCGCCACGCGGCACGCGGGTGCCGGAGCCCATTCCCGCGAGCTGGCGCGTCACCGGGCTGAACGACCAGCATGCCTACCTGCGCTGGGACGCGGCCGACGAGGCCCTGGCGCCGGTGGTCGGCGAGCGGGTCGGCCTGGGCATCTCGCACCCCTGCACCACCTTCGACCGCTGGCAATGGATGCCGGTGGTCGACGCCTCCTATCGCGTGATCGACGCGGTGACGACGCACTTCTGACGACCGGTCCGGCATTGGGTCGCTCACGATCAAGGCAGCGTGCAGCTGCCGCTGCCCCCGTCGCGCACGTAGGCGTCGGTCGACAAGGCCGCGTTCGCCGCGGTGATGACGTTCAGGCCCGCGCTCAGGAACACCGGCGTGTGCGGCCGCGTGCTGCTCAGCTGCGTCAGCGGCTTGTTGTTGACCGACACGTTCAGCAGGTAGCCGCCGTTGTCGAACAGGTTGACGTAGGGCTGGGCCAGGCCGGTGGCGCCGTTCAGTGCGCAGCCCGGCGTCACGGTGGCGTAGGACTTGCCGCTGGCGGCGTACTCGAGATCGGTGACGACCGAGTTGTTGCGCGTGTCCGGGATGCAGATGTTCGGCTGCCCGGGAAAGGTCGGCGTGGCATCGAAGGCGTAGCCATCGGCCACACGCCGACTCAGCGCCACCGTCACCATGTCGGCGCCCGCGGGCAGCCACACGGTGGCACTCGGGCTCGCCAGGCTCACGGTCGCCACCGCGGCGCCGTTGACACTGACCGTGGCGCTGGCGTGCTTGGCGGGGTTGTACAGCCCTGCCGTGACCATCGGCGTCATGCCGGCCACCGGATGCATCGCGCAGTTGATGGCGCTGGAGGCGAAGGTCTTGCCGCTGGGGCCGACCTGGATGCCGGTGGTGCCCTGGGCCGCGGCGGCGGTCGCGAGGACCGCGAGTGCCGCTAGCGCGCAGGCCAACACCAGCGACCGCGGCGATGACGATGAGAAAGCTGCTTGCATCTGGAAACTCCGGGACTGCCGAGAAAACTTGGATGAGCCCAACTTAATGGCGTCTGCCCGCGGCTCAAGCAAGCGGCGTTAAGAAACGCGGCCGGTTTGCGCCAGCGCAACCCGGCCCAGTGGGTGCGCCTGCAGGGCGGCCCGTCCGGCGGCGCCAGGTGCCCTCACGATCGCATCGCCACGCCAGGTCAGATGCTTCAAAATCACCTGCATCGATGCCTCGCTGGGCGATGAGGTGGCCATGCAAAGCGCGACGAAGGGGATCGGTGCCCTGCTGGTCCTGCTGGGCAGCGCCGCGATGGCGCAGCAAGCGGTGTTCGACAGTGCCGCAGGCGTTCTGCGGCTGCCCGCTGTCAAGGTGGGAAACAGCAGCTACAGCGACGTCGTGCTCGACCTGACGGACGCTGCGACCTACACCTTCAAGCTGAGGACGGCGACCCAGCAGGTGCCGCCCAGCCCCACCAACAACACCTTCGACACCGCGACGGGCCTGCTGAGCATTCCGTCGGTCGCTGCAGGCGGCGCCGCCTACAGCGCAACCCTGCGCCTCACCGACCCCCGCAGCTACACCTTCACGCTCGCCACGGCAGACCGGATCCAGGACCGGGGCCTCGCGCCCAGTTCCTACCGGAACGCGAAGGGACTCAACATCGGGCCGCAGCGGATCCCGTTGACCTACACTGACCACAGCAACGCGGCGCATGCCTTTGCCGACTTCTTCCAGCGCGGCGAGGTGGACCTGTTCGTGGCCAGCATCACGGCCTACAACTACGAGGGCATCGAGCACGCTGCGCCCAGCAGGTTCGAGTTCTGGCGCCGCCAGCCGGACGGCAGTTTCGCCAAGGACCCGGCCGCCCTGCCGGACGCCACGGGTTGCATCACGCCGCGCAAGGCCATCGTCGCGGACTTCAACCACGATGGCCGCCCGGACGTCTTTGTCGCCTGTACGGGCTTCGACGGGCCGCCGTATCCGGGCGAGTTCTCGGCCGTGATCCTCAGCCTTCCCGATGGCCGCTATGCGACGCACTGGATTCCGTACACCGCCTACATGCATGGCGCCGCTGCCGGCGACATCACCGGCAGCGGCCACATCGACGTCGTCGCCGTGAACCCGCTGAGCGGCGCGGGCGAGCACGTTCCCGTCGTGCTGGTCAATGACGGTCATGGCCAGTTCACCGTCCGCCAGGACCTGCTGCCGGCGGCGGCCTTCCCGCCCGGCTACCACGGACGATTCCTCTATACGGTGGAAGTGCTGGACCTGGACGGCGACAACCGGGCGGACATCCTGCTGATGGGCGACGACAGCACGCAGTTCGCCTCGCCGCCGATCATCCTGTTCAACGACGGCTCAGGAACCTTCGCCGCCGCACCGATGCGCGTCCTGCCAAGCGTCACCGACACCTTCGTGCTCGATGCCGTGCTCGTCGGCCGCGATCTGTACCTGCTGCGAACCGGCAGCGTGCCCGGCAATTTCTACACGAACCGCATCCTCCAGCGCGTGAACCTGGACACCGGTGCATCGGCTGTCGTCGACCAGCAGACCACGCCCGTCTATTACGTCGACTGGCTGGTTCCGTATTCGACGGGCACCCAGCACAGGCTCGTGTCCGACGATGTGGACCACCCCTACTCGTTCACGCTGCCGCCGTAGCGTCCGCGAACGCCACCAACGCCCGAGCGCGTCGGCGATTCGTCGGCGATTCCTGTCGCTTGGCCGATTCCCGCTTTCGCGGAGCGCCCCGGCGGGTGTCCACTCGCGGTCATGGAAACGCCCGTCACACCCCCCTTCGATTCGCCGCGGCGCCGCGCCAAGCGCGCGCTGTTCGGCCTCGGCGTCATCGGCATCGGCACGCTCGCGCTGCTGGACAACCTGCAGGTGTTCGACATGGCCCTGCTGCGCACCTTCTGGCCGTTGGTGTTCGTGCTCTGGGGCTTCGGCCGCCTGGCCTGGCCGCATCACCTGTCGAGCCGGCTGTTCGGCGTGGTGCTGATGGTGGTGGGCGTGCTGATGGTGATGCACAACCTCGGCCACATGAACATCAACCTGCGGCACTGGTGGCCGGTGTTCGTGATCCTCGCCGGCGTGTCGATCGCCCTGCGCGGGCTGTTCCCGCACCCGCGGCGCTGGCAGCGCCGGCAGCGTTTCGAGACCTCGGCCATCGAGCACAGCGACGAGGTGAACATCGACGCCAGCTTCAGCGGCATCAAGCTGCGCAACGACTCGCGCAGCTTCAAGGGTGGCCGCATCACCGCGCAGTTCGGCGGGGTCGAGCTCGACCTGCGCGAGGCGGTGATGGAAGGCCCCGAGGCCACGCTGACGATCCATGCCTCGTTCAGCGGCATCGAGCTGCGCGTGCCGCGCGACTGGCAGGTGTCGGTGCAGATGAGTTCGACCCTGGGCGCGGTGGAAGACAAGACCTTCGCGCCGCCCGCGGCCGCGCACCGGCTGGTGCTGCGCGGCGACACGACGCTGGGTGGCGTCGAGGTCAAGAACTGATCCGGTGCACCCGCTGCTGACCCACCTGCGCGGCCTGGCCGCGTACCTGCTGGCCTGGCTGCTGGCCGGGCTGGCGCTGGCCGCCGCCTGCGTGCAGGCGCCGGCAACCCCCTGGCCCTGGGCCCTGGCCTTCGCGTTGCCGGTGGCGCTGCTCGGCGGGTTGCTGGCGCTGGCGCTGTACCCGGTGTGCCGCAGCCGGCCGCTGACGCCGGCGCGCTGGATCAGCGCCCTGTCGCGCCGCGCGGCGGCGGCGCTGCTGCTGGCGCTGCTGGCCGGCGCGGCCGCCTCGCTGTGGAACGCGCTCGGCTGGGCGCTCGGTCGCCCCGGCCTGGTGGCCCTGCCGCCGGCCGGCTGGCTGGCGCTGCTGGTCATCGGCTTCGCGGTGTTCGTGATCTCGGCGCTGGCGCACGATGCCTTGCTGTCCCTGCAGGCCGCCCAGGCGGCGGCCGCCGCCGAGGCACAGGCGCGGCTGCACCTGCGCGAGATGGAACTGACGGTGCTGCGCCACCAGATCGACCCGCACTTCCTGTTCAACAGCCTGAACTCGATCAGCGCGCTGACGCAGCTGGACCCGGCCGCGGCGCGCGCGATGACGATCGACCTGGCGCAGTTCTTCCGCCTAACGCTATCAATGAGCGGCCGCCAGCGCATCACGCTGGACGAAGAGTTGGCGCTGGTGCAGCGCTACGGCGCGATCGAGCAGCGCCGCCTGGGCGACAAGCTCCAGCTGGCGATCGACGCCGACACCGATTGCCGCGCCGCGCTGCTGCCGCCGCTGGCACTGCAGCCGCTGGTCGAGAACGCCATCAAGCACGGCATCCGGCAGCTCGACGACGGCGGCCGGATCGACATCCGCGCTCGCCGTGCCGACGGCCGCCTGAGCGTGAGCGTGGCCAACCCGGTGGAAGCCGCCGCGCCGCGCGACGCCAGCGGCCTGGGCCACGGCCTGCAGCACCTGCGCGCGCGCCTTCAGGCCCAATACGCGGAACCCACCTTCGTCGACGTGCTGCACGCCGACGGCCGCTTCACCGTGACCCTTCACCTCCCGTGGCAGACATGACGCTCCGAGCCCTGATCGCCGATGACGAACCGCTGGCCCGCGCGCTGCTGCGCGAGTACCTGCGGCCGCATGCCGACATCACCTTGCTGGCCGAGGCCGACAACGGCCTGGCCGCGGCGCGCTGCATCCAGGAGCAGGCACCCGACCTGGTGCTGCTGGACATCCAGATGCCCAAGCTCACCGGGCTGGAAGTGCTGCAGGCCACCGGCCTGCGCCGCGGCGTGATCTTCACCACCGCCTACGACGCGCATGCGCTGGCGGCCTTCGACCTGCATGCGGTGGACTACCTGCTCAAGCCCTTCAGCCAGGAGCGCTTCGATGCCGCGCTCGAACGCGCCCGCAGGCTGATGCGCGAACCGGACGCACCGGCCGTCGAACGCCTCGTCGGCGCCCAGCCGCTGCGCCGCGTGCTGGTGCGCGACGGCGCCGACCAGCGCGTGCTGGCGCTCGACGAGGTCGACTACATCGAGGCCCAGGCCGACTACGTGGCCTTCCACCAGGGCGCGCAGGTGCACCTGAAGACGCAGCGCATCTCCGAGCTCGAGACCCAGCTCGACCCGGCGCAGTTCGTGCGCGTGCACCGCAGCTTCATCATCAACCTGAACCAGCTGCAGACGGTGGAGCGCACCGACTCGGAGGCGCACGCGGTGCGGCTGCGCAGCGGCAAGCGGATCCCGGTCAGCCGCAGCGGCTACGAGCGGCTGCGCGAGATGCTGTGAGGCTGCTGCAGCAGGGCCCGCGCACGCTCGGCCAGGGCCACGGCCCCCTGCTCCTGCGCCATGCGCAGCGCCTCGTGGGCGTCCTCGGACCAGCCGGCATCGCCGCCCTGCTGCCGGGCCAGGGCCCGCAGGCGCAACAGCTCGGGCAGGAACAGCCGCTGGCCCTGCGCGGCATGGCCCAGCGCCCGCTCGACGAGCGATAACACCTCATCGGCGCGTCCACTGGCCAGCAGGGCCTGGGCGTACAGGGCCATGTAGACGAACACGAAGCCGAGGTCGCGGCTGGCCTCGATGGCTTCCAGCGCCTCGCGCATCTGGTCGAGTCCGGCCGCATCGCCACCCGCGTGCCGCGCGCAGCCCTGGAAGAAGCGGCCCTCGGTGAGCAGCATGGCCATGCCGTACTCGTCCGACAGGCGCACCAGCGCATCGGCGGTGCGCGCCAGCGCCTCGTGCTGCCCCAGCGCCGCGAAGGTGATCGACGCATAGTAGGCGCCGGTGGCGCGGCTGTAGCCGTGGTCCAGCGTCGACGCCAGCGCCAGCGCGCGCCGGGCCATGTCCTCGGCCGCCTCGGGCCGCCCGCACAGCCAATGGTTCACGCTGCCCTGGCCCAGCGCGCACACCCCGGGGTCGTGGCCGCCGAACGCGAAGGTCAAGGGGTGGTGGCGGCAGCGCACGTACATCGCGGCGATGCGTTCGGCATGCTCGACGACGGCCGGCGCATCGCCCAGCAGGTCGGCGGTGGTCATCTCGGCGTGCCAGGCCTCGAGCTGGTAGCCGTCGTCGCCGAGCGCCGGCGCCATCTCGCCGATTTCGCGTGCCGACTGCGCCGCTTCGCGATCGCGCCCGGCCAGCGTCAGGAACTGCCAGTGGCCCCACAGCGCCTGGAACGGCTCCGGCCCGGGTGGTGCCCCGCGTGCCAGTTCAACGCTGCGCAGGTACACCGCCTCGCAGCGCGGATGCGAAGGCCCCAGCGTGGCCTGGATGGCCGGGCCCAGTTTCAGGCACAGGCGCAGCTCGCGCGCGTCGCGCGCAGGGCTGGGCGGCAGCAGCCGCAGCAGATCGAGCGCGGCGCCGAATTCCACCAGGGCCTGCGTCCCGCCGGCAGCCTGGGCCGCGCGGTCACCGGCCGACTCGACCCATTCGCTGGCATGGGCCAGCACGGCATGCTCGCCTTCAGCCCGCAGCAGACCCATCGCATAGGCGCGTGCCGATTCCAGCACGGTGTAGCGCGGCGGATCGGCATCGTCCATCTGCAGCAGCGAGCGCTCGACCAGCGCGGCCAGCGCGTCGACGCAGCGCCACGCGTCCAGCTGCGGATCGTCGGGCAGGCGCAGCAGCTGCACCAGATCGTCCAGCGCGCGCGGCGCGCCCAGCACGCCAAGGCGACGGAACACGCGGCGCTCGTCGTCGTCGAGCAGCGCATAGGTCCAGTCGTACACCGCCTGCAGCGTCTTGTGCCGCGGCGGCGCCCCGCGCGGCCCGGTGTTCAGGAGGCGGAAGCGTTCGTCGAGCAGCTCGGCCAGCTTGCGCAGGCCGAAAGCCGGCACGCGCGCAGCGGCGAGTTCCAGCGCCAGCGGCAGGCCATCCAGCCGGCGACAGACCTCGACGACCAGCGGCCGCGTCGACGCGTCCAGCCGGAAACGGGCATCCTGGCACTGCACCCGCTGCACGAACAGCGCAACGGCGCCCGCCTCGTCGGCTTCGTCGACCTCTCCGGCCTGGTCACCCGAGGCCGGCACCGCCAGCGGCGCCAGCCGCAGCACACGCTCGGCCGTCAGCCGCAGCGGCACCTGGCTGGTCACCAGCACCTGCAGCGCGGGCACGGCGGCCAGCAGCGCGTCGACCAGGCCGGCCACGCCCGCGAGCAGGTGCTCCGCGTTGTCCAGCACCAGGCGCGTCGGCTCGCGGCCCAGCGCTGCCGCCAGCGCCGCCACGCCCGCCGGCGCGGCCGCCGCATCAGGCCGGCCCGCCTGCACGCGGTCCAGCACGAAGGCGGGCAGCAGCGCGGCATCGCCGATCTCGGCCAGGTCGATCCAGAGGACGCGGCCCGACATGCCGGCGCGCGCGGCGGCTCGGGCCAGGCAGGTCTTGCCGACGCCACCGGCCCCGACCACGCTGACCAGGCGGGCCTTGGCCAGCAGCGACTGCAGCTGCGCGAGGTCCTCGTCGCGCCCGATCAGGGCGTCGGGCCCGGCGGCGGGCGCCACGCCAGGCAGCGGGCCCGCTGCACGCTCCACCGGCAGCCCGAAGCGGTAGCCGCGCCCCGGCACGGTGGCAATCGCCGTCGAGCCCAGCAGCTTGCGCAACACCGACACCTGCACCTGCAGGTTGTTCTCCTCGACCACCAGGCCCGGCCAGGCCGACGCCAGCAACGCGTCCTTGGTGAGCAGTTCGCCGGGCCGCGCCAGGAAGGCCTGCAGCAGGGCCATCGGCCTCGCCCGCAGCGGCACCGGCAGGCCGTCGCGCTGCAGGCAGCCGGCCTGCGCGTCGAGTTCGAACGCGCCGAATCGAACCACGACGGGCTTTTCCATGCCGGTGATTCTGCGTCCGGGCGCTGCGGCGCCCGAGGGGCTGAAGCGCGATTTCAGGCCGATTTCAGGCCCCGTCAAGGACGGTCAGCCCAGGCCCTGCAGACACTGAAGACTCCCGTGCCACAGGCACTTTTCACCCGGAGATCGACCCCATGTCCGCAGTTCTCGACACCCCCACCCGCACCCCCGCCGCCGAGCACCTGGCGGTGCCGCAGGCCCCGCTCGCGTCCTGGCCGCTCGACGCCGCGCTGATCGTCAGCGGCCGGCCCGAAGCCAGCGGCTGCCTGCTGTCGCAGTCGGCCGACGGACGCGTGATGCGCGGCATCTGGGCCTGCACGCCGGGCAGCTTCCGCTGGGACTGGACCTGCGACGAGACCGTGGCCGTGATCGTCGGCCGCGCCACCGTGCGCATGTCCGACGGCCGCGTGATGGAACTCGCGCCGGGCGACATGGCCTTCTTCGAAACCGGGCTGTCCTCGGTCTGGACCATCCACGAGCCGTTCCGCAAGGCCTTCCACACGCTGGCCGCCGCGGCGGGCTGAGGCGTTGCGATGCAAGCCCCGCTGCTGCCCGACCAGCTCGAGGCCTGCGCCGGCGCCTTCCGGGTGTCGCGCATGCTGCATGTTGCGGTGCGCCTGGGCCTGTTCGAGGCGCTGGCCCGCTTCCCGCGCAGCGCCCGCAGCCTGGCGGCCACCGTCGGCACCCACCCGGAGGCCACCGCGGCGCTGCTGGACGCGCTGGCGGCCTGGGGTCTGCTGGCCCGCACCGGCGCCGGCAGCTACGCGCTGACGCCCGTGTCACGCCGCCTGCTGCCCGACGCCGAAGACGGCGTGAACCTGGCGCAACTGGTCGGCTGGGTGGGGTCGGACCTGGTCTTCGATGCCTGGTCCGGCCTGGAGCACACGCTGCGCACCGGCGAAGGCGGCCTGCGCCGCTGCGGCACCGACTTCCATGCCTGGCTGGGCTGCCACCCGGCGCTCGGCGCGCAATACCAGGCGGCGATGTCGTCCACGCAGGCAGCCTTCGAGGCCTGTGCCTCGTCGCTGGACGAGCTGAGCCCCGAGCGCGTCATCGACCTGGGCGGAGGTTGTGGCGACCTGCTCGACGCCGTGCTGGCCCGCCATCCGGCCGCCAGTGGCCTGTGCATCGACCTGCCGCATGTCGTGCAGGGCCTGCCACCCCGGCTGGGCGGACGCCTGCAGTACGCCGCCGGCGACCTGCTCGAAGGCCCGGTGCCACCCGACGCCGACCTGTACCTCACCAGCACGGTGCTGCGCTGCTTCGACGACGAGGAAGCGCTGAAGCTGCTGCGCTCGGTGCGCCGCGCCATGACCCGGGCCGATGCGCGGCTGGTGTGCTTCGAGATGGTGCTGGCACCGCACCGCGACGACCCTTCGCAGGCGCTGGCCGACCTGGGCGCCCGCGTGGTCTACGGCGGCCGCGACCGCACGGCCGGCGAATTCCGCGAGCTGCTGGCGCGGGCCGGGCTCTGCGCGCACTCGGTCGTTCCGGTGACCGGGACGGTGCATGCCATCTTCGCCGGCGCCGCAGGCAGCGCCACATCGAGGGAGCGCTCCCGCGCCGGCAGGCCAGCGATGGTGCCGGACCCAGGCGCCGATGCCCGCATCGCCTAGCGTTCGAATGGCGCGGCCCCGCAGGCAGCCCGCCAGGGAGCTCAGGTCGTCGACAGGCGCGATCCGCTTCGGCTCGATGGCGCCGCGCCGCGCCGCTCCACGGGACGGACGATGAACACGCCGGGATCGTCCGCATGGTCGAGCAGCAGGGTTCTGACGCGCCCCTGCCACAGCTCGCCCAGGCGCGCACGGTCCACGGGAGTTCCCAGGCCGCGGACGCACCTGGCCAGCAGCGGCTCCAGGTCGGGGTGGGGCGGTACGTAGGAGAGGTCGGCCGCGGCATCGACGGCAGCACCGTTGTCGATCCGTGTGAAGCGCAGCGACAGCGGCAGTTCCGGCGAGAAGCGCAGCAGGCCGGCCCGGTTGAAGCGGCCCGCCAGTCCCTTGAACCCGGTTCCGCCGGCGGCACCCGTCAACAGCTGGACCACGGTGGCGACCACGCCCGTGCTGCCCGAGCGGGCACCCTCCTGGAACTCGACACGCACGCCCCCGCGCTCGGGCAACGCGTCCGGGTACAGGCGGCCCAGCGCAAGCCAGGTCAGCCAGTACGCGGCGGCCACGGTCGGACACGAGTGGCCCGTCAGCTTCACCGCGTCGGCATAGGCGTACTCGACTTCGCCGTCCTTGGCACACCCCAGGATCTCCGCCAGCGGATCGCGGACACGCAACCGGGGCACCTGCTCGAAGAATGCGCACAGCTCCATGGAGCGGCATTAGCGCAGGACCCGCGCCGCGGCGGCTTGAGCATCATCAAGGATCGCGGACCTCGCGTGCCGCGCTGCGCCAAACGCGGCAACCCGCACGCCCTGGGCCGGGATTGCGTCTTCTCAAGGTCCGGCTGGACGAGGCGCGAGATGCTCGGCCCATGCCCGAGCTCGACCCTTTCAGCCTGGCCGCCGCCATCGTCGACGATGCAGGCGTGGACATGGACAGTTTTCTTGCGGCCGTGGTCCGCGAGCAGCAGGCCGCGGGGCTGCGTGTGCGTGGCCTGCTGATGCATCGGCCCGGGCGGGGAAGCGGCTGCGCACCGGCCATGTTCCTGCGGGACATCGAGACCGGCGAGGAGTACCTGGTGTCGCAGCCGCTCGGCGCCGCATCCACCGGATGCCGGGCCGACCCGCAAGGTTTTGCGCGTGCCAGCCAGGTGTTCCGCCATGCGCTGGACCAGACCCCGGACCTGGTCGTCTGCAACCGGTTCGGCGACCTCGAGGCGCAGCGCGGCGGCTTCACGTCGGAGCTGCTGCAGGTCATGGAGCGCGGCATTCCGCTGCTGACCAGCCTGGCGCCACGCAATGTGGCGGTGTGGCAGGCCTTCACCGGCGGCACCGCCTTGCTGCCCCCGGACGCGCCCCAGGTCGCTGCCTGGATCCGGCGCGCGCTTCAAGCCCGGCACCCGGCCTGAAGCGATGACGCACGGTCTTCCGGCCGGGACGGCCCGGCCGGCGCTTGATCGTTCGCAAGCATCCGCCCATGACCGCGTAGCACCATGACGCCATGACCGCATCGCCCTTCGAACAGCTGATGGCCGCCGCGGCCTCGCAGCCCGAGCCCCAGGCCCTGTTGTTCGTGTTCGCCGGCGCCGAGCTGCCGGAGGACGCCACGCCTGCCCAGCGCGCCCGGTTCGAGCAGGGCGAGGGAGGCGCCCTGACGCCGCTGATGTGCGTCGAGAAGTCGGTCGACGAACTCTCGACCTTCGCCGCCCTGGTGGAGGAGTCGCGCCTGGTCGGCCCTCCGTGGTCCGTCGTGTTCGTGGCAGGCCTGTCGGGCGCCAACGGCGATCCGCCAGCGCCCAAGGCGGTGGAGGCCGCACTCCACAGCATGATCGAACGGGTCAGAAGCGGGGCGATCGAGGGTCTCCTCGCGTTCTCGCGGGATGCGCACCTGCTGAGCTTCGCCTAGGAGTCTGCGCGGCAGAAGCCGCGAAGACTCCTAGCCTGCGGCTGTATGTC
>CAZXLI010000092.1:0-20690 GCA_964641795.1 uncultured Bordetella sp.
CCTGCGCGCCGTAGCGGCGGCACATGTACCAGATCTCGCGCGCCTTCTTCTCGCCCACCACGGCCGCCAGGTAGGCCGTGCCCCAGCCGGGATCGACCGAGCCGACCTTCGGGCCGACCTGGCCAAACACCGCCTTGTCGGAGGCGATGGTCATGTCGCACAGCGTCGCCAGCACGTTGCCGCCGCCGATGGCGTAACCCTGCACGCGCGCGATCACCGGCTTGGGCACGTCGCGGATCACGCTGTGCAGTTCCTCGATCGGCAGGCCGGCGGTGCCGCGGCCGTCGTACTGGCCCGCGTGGGCGGACTGGTCGCCGCCGGTGCAGAACGCCTTGTCGCCGGTGCCGGTGAGCACGATGGCGGCGATGTTCTTGTCCCAGCCGGCCTTCAGCATCGCCTGCAGCATCTCCTCCACGGTCTGGCCGCGGAAGGCGTTCATCACCGAGGGCCGGTTGATCGCGATGGTCGCGATCTGGTCGCGCTCCTCGTAGACGATGTCGGTGTAGCTCATGTGCCCGTCCTCAGCCGATCATGCTGTAGCCGCCGGACACCGACAGCACCTGGCCGGTGACATGGCCGGCCTTGCCGGAGGCGAGGAACACCACCGCATTGGCGATGTCCTGCGGGCGGCCGACCTTGCGCAGCGGCAGCGCCTTGGCCACCTTCTCGAGCTGCTCGGGCGTGAACATGCTTTCGGCGTTGGTCCACATGCTGTTGCCGCCGACTTCATCGGAGGTGGCGGGAATGGTGACGCCGGGGCAGACGACGTTGCAGCGGATGCCGTAGCGGCCGTTTTCCTTGGCGATCGTCTTCATGAAGCTGTTGACGGCGGCCTTCACGCCACCGTACACGGCTTCGCGCGGCTCGCCCTGGCGGCTGGCGTCGGAGCTGATCGAGACGATGGCGCCGCCGTTCTGCTTGACCATCAGATCCAGCGCGGTCTTGGTGCAGTTGAGCACGCCGACGTAGTTGATGTCGATCACCTTGCGCCAGAAGTCCGGCGTGGTCTGGGTGAAGAACATCAGGTTGTCCCAGCCGACGTTGTTCACCAGCACATCCACGCGGCCGTGCTTGTCACTCGCCGCCTTGAACATCGCCTGCACCTGCTCGAGGTTGGTGACGTCGGTCTTCACGACCTGCACCGACGCAGCGCCGAGCTTGGTGGCGAACTCGGCCGTCTTTTCGGCCTGCTGGGTGTCGATGTCGCCCACGGTGATGTGGGCGCCTTCGCCGGCGAAGGCCAGCACGATCGCTCGGCCGATGTTCGAGCCACCGCCGGTGACGATCACCGACTTGTACTTCAGTTCCAGATCCATGGGGTCACCTTTCGTCGAGGGTCCGCGCCCGCTGCGCGGTACAGGCGCCCAGTATATCGGCCAAACAGTTGTTAGGTCGGCCGGATCCGGTTCATTCGATCTTGATGCCGGCGGCCTTGATCAGCTTGCCGAAGCGGTCGAGGTCGGCCCGGACCAGCGCGTCGAAGTCGGCGGGCGGGCGATACGCCGCGTCAAGCCCCTGGTCGGCGAGCTGCTGCCTGACATCGGGCAGGGCCAGGATGCGGCCGATCTCCGCCGACAGCTTCTCGACGATAGGCTTCGGCGTGCCCGCCGGCGCCATGACGCCGAACCAGAGCTGGAAGTCGTAGGCCGGCAGTCCGGCCTCGGCAAAGGTTGGGACATCGGGCAGTGTCGCCAGGCGCCGGCTGCCGGTGATGGCGAGCGCCTTCAGCCGCCCCGACTTGATGTGCGGCAGCGAGGTCACCGGCGTGTCGAAGTTGAGCTGGATCTGCCCGCCGATCAGGTCAGTGATTGCGGGCGCGGTGCCCTTGTAGGGCACGTGTTGCATCTTCACGCCGGCCACGCTCTTGAAGTACTCGCCGGCCAGGTGCGTCGAGCTGCCGGTGCCGACCGCCGCGAAGTTGAGCTCGTTCGGCTTGGCTTTGGCCAGCGCGATGAACTCGGCCAGCGTGTTGGCCGGCACCGACGGATGCACCACCAGCACCAACTGCGTCGTCACCATGCTGGCCACCGGCGTGAAGTCGCGCAGCGCGTCATAGGGCAGGTTGGCGACGAGGTGCGGCACGGTCGCGTGGGTCGACGCGGCCAGCGAGATCGTGTAGCCGTCGGGTGGTGACCTGACCAGCGCTTCGGAGCCGATCGCCGTGTTGGCCCCGGGCTTGTTGTCCACCAGAACCTGCTGGCCCCAGGCCTCGGTCAGCTTGGCGCCGACCAACCGCGCGACGTAGCTCGTGCTGCCACCCGGGGCATACGGCACGATGAAGCGGATCGGTTTGCTGGGGTAGTTCGCGGCGGTCTGGGGGTGCGCGGGTGCGACCAGCGCGAAGCAGACGGACAGGCCGATCAGGAAGCTGCGCATGAAGATCTCCTCTCGAGCGAAGCGGGCGCCGACAGGAGGCAACGCCATGCGCCGCACTCTAGGCGCCCCACCGGGGTCAGGCCATGATGGAAAGCACCTAACAGTCGTTTGGTAGCGCTTCCAGCGCCGACACGGTGAACCGACGCGGCGCCCCGCCTGGCGTTTTCGCCCCGCGCAGCCGTTCAGCCTCGAGGTAGGCGGAGCGGATCTGCGAATCGGGGCTGCTGTTCGCCTGCGCCTGGCAGTACGACCAATGCCCACTCGGGATCTCGGCTTCGACCCTCGCGGCGGCAAGCAGGCGCAGCACGGCAAGCCGGGAATGACCCATCGCCACGCTGCGGGCGAGCAGCAGCAGTGCCGAGGCGCGTGCGGCCTCCAGCATGTTGCCGTCGGCGTGCCCGCCCTCGGCGGCGGCCAGCGCCCGCTTCCAGGCGCGGGTGTCCGGTCGCGCCACGGTCAGCGAGCCGCCGGCGCATGCTGCGCTGCGGAGGAGGCCGCGCCGGCGGACGGCTCGCCGAGCACCGGCCGGCCGGTGAGGTAGACCGTTCCCGACAGGCAGGCGACGTGCTCGCCGTCAGCGCCGCGGCGCACGTCGACACGGTAGACGGCCAGCTTGCGCGTGCGCGAGACTTCGCTGGCCTGCGCCACGAGCCAGTCGCCTTCGCTCGCGCCGGCGGAAATGCTGATGTTGCCGTCGACCAGCGCGGCGATGGTCCCGTGCGAGTTGCAGGCCAGGCCGAGCGCCATGTCGGCCAGCGAGAAGATCGCCCCGCCGTGGCAGCGGCCGTTGAAGTTCAGGTGCTGCGGCCCGACGCGCATGCGCACGGCGGCAGAGCCGGCGCCGCCTGCCACGACCTCGAGCCCCATGTGGCGGCCGTAGCCGTCGGCCGCCATCGCACGGCGGATCATCTGGCGGGCGGCCCGGTCGGCGGCCGACGCGGCGCAGCGCGTGCCGCGCACCTCGCGCTGCTCGATCCAGTCGCACAGCTCGGCCAGGCCCTCACCGGAGGTGGCCACGGTGCGCAGCACGGGCGGCCGCGCACCGGCCGTGCGGCGCAGCGCCAGCATCGCCAGCAGCTCGCGCTCGGTGCGCTGCGCATCGGGCAGGTCGGCCTTGCTCACGACGAAGGCGTCGGCGATCTCGAGCACGCCGGCCTTGATCGCCTGCACGTCGTCGCCGAGGCCCGGCGGGCAGACCACCAGCCGCGTGTCGGCGATGCGAGTGATCTCGACTTCCGACTGCCCGGCACCGACGGTCTCGACGACGATGGTGTGGAAGTTCGCGGCGTCGAGCGCATCGACCACGTCCGCCGCCGAGCGGGCCAGCCCGCCGAGATGGCCGCGCGACGCCAGCGAGCGGATGAAGACGCCTGCGTCGGCCTGGTGCGCCGCCATGCGGATGCGGTCGCCGAGCACCGCGCCGCCGGTGATCGGACTGGACGGGTCGACCGCCACCACCGCCACCGTACGGCCGCGCGCGCGCAGCTGGCCGATCAGTGCAGACACCAGTGTCGACTTGCCGCCGCCAGGCGGCCCGGTGACGCCGATGACATGCGCCTGGCCCACATGGCCCGCCAGCAAGGCGCGCACGGCGGCCGCGTTGTCGCTGTCGTTCTCGAGCGCGGTGATCGCGCGCGCCAGGCTGCGGCGGTCGCCGGCCAACAAAGACTCGACCAAACCCGGCGGCGCGTTCATCAGACCATCGCGAGCACGTGGCCGAAGCCGAGCTCGCGCCGCAACGTACCGCAGATCTCGCCGTGCGTGGCGCCGGCCTCGGCCGAGGCGACCACCTGCGCGAACACGTTGCCGTCCTTCGACTGGGCCGTGCCGGCGAGCGCGGCGAGCGCCTTGTCGACCTTGGACGCCGAGCGCTGCGCCTTGAAAGCGCGCAGGCTCTGCACCTGCGCCTCGATGCGTGCACGGTCCGGGTAGTCGAGCGCCGGGTAGGTGGACGGGTCTTCCTCGATCGCGTACTTGTTGACGCCGACGACGACCTCGTCGCCGGCATCAACGCGCTTCTGGAACGCGAGGGCCGACTCGCCGATCATCTTCTGCACCAGGCCCTGCTCGACCGCCTTGTACATGCCGCCGGCCTGGTCGACGAGGGCGATGATGGCCTCGATCTTCTGCTCCATCGCGTCGGTGAGCGACTCGATGTAGTACGAGCCGCCGAGCGGGTCGATCACGTCGGTGAGATGCGCTTCCTCGCGCAGGATGTTCTGCGTGGCCACGGCGATGCGGGCGGCCTCGGCGGTGGGGGTGGAGAACACCTCGTCGTACGAGTCGGTGTGCAGCGACTGCAGGCCGCCGAAGATGCCGGCCATCGCCTGCGTGGTGACGCGCGCGATGTTGTTCAGCGGCTGCTGGCGCGTCAGGTCCACGCCCGAGGTCTGGCCGTGGAACTTGAAGCGCCACGAGCGCGGGTCGCGCGCGCCCAGGCGCTCGCGGCAGAGCTTGGCCCAGATGCGACGGCCGGCGCGGAACTTGGCCACCTCCTCGAAGAAGCTGACCGAGATGTCGAAGAAGAAAGTGAAGCGCGGCAGGAAGCGGTCGGGGTCCATGCCGCGGGCGATGCAGTCCTCGGCGTACTGCACCGCCGAGGCCAGCGTGAAGGCCATCGCCTCGGCCGGCGTGGCGCCGGCCTGCTGCATGTGCTGGCCGACGATGGACAGCGGATTCCAGCCCGGCACCTGCTCGTTGCAGAACGCGATGTGGTCGACCGCGATGCGCCGCGCGCCCTGCAGCGCGATGCGGAAGAACATGTGGTTGGCGACGAAGTGCGAGATGCAGTCGCTCTGGTTCGAGGTGCCGGTGATCCTGGTCCACGGCACGCCGCGCCGCCGCGCCACCGCCAGCTCGAAGGCCAGCAGCGTGAACGGCGAGGGATCGTTCATCGCGGTCGACAGCTCGCCGATGGGCACGCCGTCGAGTGCGCGCTCCATGTCGCCGACGTGGTTGATGACGGTGCCGCAGGTGCCGAGCAGCTCGACCGGCACCTCGTCGGCGTCGTAGCCGCGGAACACCGAGTTGCACGGGATCAGCGACAGCGCCGAGGTACCGAGGGCGAGCAACTCCTTGACGCGCGCGTTGTAGTCCTCGGGCACGCCCAGGCCGATGAGCTGGCGCTGCGACCAGCTGCGCCCGCGGTACATCGTGGGGTAGATGCCGCGCGTGTACGGATACTCGCCCGGGAAACCGAGGTCCGCGCTGTACGCCGCGCCCGACCAGTCGAGCGGCGTGTACAGCGGTTTCACGTCGATGCCTGAGCGGTTGCGCGGCGTCGTGGCGCCGGGCGCGCCGGCCGCGAACTCGCGCTCCCAGCGCTGGCGTGCGCTGGCCAGGTCGGCGTCGGCCAGGTGGGAAAGGGGCTTGTTCATGCGGCGGCTCCCAGGCGGGCGTGGCGGGTACGGGCGAGTTCGCGCACGGCCGTGACCACGTCGTCGAGCGCGGTGCCCGGATGGAACACTTGCGAGACACCGGCTTGGAGCAGCATCTGCTCGTCCTTGGCCGGCACGATGCCGCCGACGATCACCTTCACGTCGCCAAGGCCGGCGGCGCGCAGCGCGTCCATCAGCCGAGGCACGATGAGGTGGTCGGTGGCCAGCGAGGACAGGCCGATCACGTCGGCGTCCTCCTCGGTGGCGAGCTTGACCACGGTGGGAATTTCCTGCCACGGCGGCGTGTAGATCACCTCCATGCCGGCGTCGCGCAGCGTGGCCGCGATGACGCGGCTGCCGCGATCGTGGCCGTCGAAGCCGATCTTGGTGACGATGACCTTGGGCGGGCGTTCACGCATGCTGTGCCTCCTTCAGGAAAGAGATGAACTTGGCCGCCAGCGCGCGTGGCGACTGGCGGCCCTCGGGATCGAACCAGACGCGTGCCCAGTTGAGCGCACCGAGCAGCATCAGCCGCAGGGTGCGGCGGTCGGTGCCGGCGGGCAGGGGCAGGGCGGCGACGAGCGTGCGGAAGATGTCCTCGTAGCCGGCGCGCAGGCCGCGCAGCCGCTCGGCCGCGTCGGGCACGTCCTCGGGGTGTACGCGGATGAGCACCTGCGCGTAGTCGCTGTTGCGCAGCACGGTCTCGAGGTGGGCGCGGCAGGCCGACTCGATCTGCTGCCAAGGCGAGTCGCCCGGCGCCACGCCAGCGCGCACCGCCGCCTCGAGCTCGCCGACGCCGGCCTCGTAGACGGCCACCAGCAGCTCTTCCTTCGACGCGAAGTGGTAGTAGACCGAGCCGGGGAGCATCTTGACCGCCAGCGCGATGTCGCGCATCGACGTCGCCGCGTAGCCGCGCTGCGCGAACAGCGCAGCAGCGGCGTCGAGCAGATCGCTCAGGCGGCTGTCGGAACGTGGCGCACGTGCGCTCTTCAAGGCAGGCATGGGGGCGTTGATCGCTTGAAAAACAATCGTTCGTTTGGTTTAATGATGCCGCGTTCAAGGCGGACTCGTCAAGCCCGCGCCGGGCAAGCGTGTTCCGTTATCGGACTTCGTCCAATGCCGGCCACGCGCCCCGATCTCTGCACAAAATCCCGCGATGCCCCGAACCAACTTCGACTCCCACCAGATCGAACAGGCCGTGCAGGCCGCCGACCTGCGCGTGCTGCTCATGGTGCTGGTCCACATGACCGGCGATCTGGCGTGGCTCGAGCCTCCGTTCCGCCCGCGGCGCGACGTGAACCTCATCCCGGATCCGACGGCCGGCCTGGCGCCCGAGGCACAGGCCCGCATCCGCGAAACCGCGGTCGAGGTGCTGCGGCGCGGCGAGCCGCCCGCGATCCACGACCCGGGCGACGAGTTGATGCAGCGCATGATGTCCGTGTGCCTGGGCGAAGGCGTGCCGGCCGAGTACGCGCGGCTCACGCGCGAGGAGATGGCCTTGGTGCCGCGCCGTGTGCGCTGGGCCGAGGGCAAGGCTGGTCGGCCGGCTCGCGACGACCACGTCCTGATCGTCGGCGCAGGAGTCTGCGGCATCGCGCTGGGAGCCAGCCTGGCCGAGCTCGGCGTGCCCTTCACCATCGTCGAGAAGACGACCGAGATCGGTGGCACCTGGAACGTGAACCGTTATCCGGGCTGCGGCGTCGACACGCCGAACCACGCCTATTCGCTGTCGTTCGGGCCACGCTACCTGTGGCCGCGCTACTTCTCGCGCCGCGAGGACATCCTGATCTACCTGCTGCAGGTGGTTGAGTCCGCCGGGCTGCGCCAGCACATCCGCTTCTCGACGCGGCTGATGAGCGCCCGTTGGGACGACAGCGCGCGCCAGTGGGTGTCGCGCCTGCAGGGACCCGACGGCGAGTCGGAACTGCGCTCGCGCTTTCTCGTCAGCGCCATCGGACAGCTGAGCGACCCGTCGATACCGCGCATCGAAGGCGCCGCCGATTTCACCGGCGTGCGCTTCCACTCTTCCAAGTGGCCCGAGGGCCTGCCGGTCGACGGCAAGCGCGTCGCGGTGATCGGCACTGGCGCCACCGTGATGCAGTTGCTGCCCGAGATTGCCGACCGGGTGAAGTCGGTGGCTGTGTACCAGCGCTCGCCGCAATGGTCGCGGCCGATCCCGGGCTACTCCGATCCCATCGAGCCCGGCGCGCAGTGGCTGCTGGCCCACGCGCCGTATTACGCGGCCTGGTTCCGCTTCAACATGTTCTGGCGCTACGGCGACGGACTGCTGAAGACCTTGAAGAAGGACCCCGAGTGGCTGCATCCCGAGCGTGCGGTGAATGCCATCAACGACCGGCACCGGCGCGAGATGACGGACTTCATCCTCTCCGAACTCGCCGGCCGGCCCGACCTCGTGCCCAAGTGCCTGCCCGACTATCCGCCGTACGGCAAGCGCATCCTGCTGGACAACGGCTGGTTCCGCACGCTGAAGAAGCCGACCGTCGAACTGGTCACCGACCCGATCCGGCGCATCGCCTCCAACGGCGTGGAAACCGCCGACGGCAAGCGGCGCGAGGCTGACATCCTCGTTTACGCCACCGGCTTCAAACTCCACGAGATGGCCGCGCGGCTGAACATCACGGGCGTCGGCGGGCACACGCTCGCCGAGGCCTGGGCCGACGACAACCCTTCGGCCTACCTCGGCCTCACGGTACCCGGCTTTCCCAACTTCTTCGGCATGGTCGGGCCCGGCTCGTCACTCGGCCACGGGGGCAGCATCTCGTTCCAGGCCGAGTGCCAGTCGCGCTACATCACCTCGTGCCTGGTGCAGATGGCCGAGCGCGGCGTCGACGCCATCGACTTGCGCCCGGAGGTACTCGACGATTTCCTGCGCCGCTTCGACGCGGAGCACGAGACCCTGATCTGGTCGCACCCGGGCATGTCGACCTACTACCGCAACCGGCATGGCCGAGTGTTCACGGTGCTGCCGTGGCGGCTGGTGGACTACTGGGCGATGACCCACGATGCCGACCTCGGCGACTACGACACGAGCCGCGTCGCCGGGCCGGTCAGTTCATGACTGTGCCGCCGTCCACCGCGATCGTCTGGCCGGTGACGAACTTCGCCGCGTCCGAGAGCAGCCAGCACACGGCGCCGGAGACGTCGGCGGCGTCCAGGTTGCGCGGGATCGCCTGGCCCTCCGCGATGGCCTTCAGCGCGTTTTCGTGCCGCTCGCCGAAGAACTGCTTGGTGCCTTCGGTGGCCACCGCCGATGGCGCGACCGCGTTCACGCGGATCGACGCGCGGCCCAGTTCGCGCGCTAGGCCGCGCGTCATGCCGATCACGGCGGCCTTGGAGGTGGTGTAGTGCAGCGCGTTGGGCATGCCGTACAGCGCGGCGAGCGAAGTGATGTTGACGATGCTGCCGCCGCCGCCCGCGCGCATCGCCTCGTGCACCGCCTTGCAGCAGTTCCAGATGCCCTTCACGTTCACCGTCATGGCGGCGTCCCATTCGGCCTCGTCGAGCTGGTCGAAGCGGCCCTTGTGCAGCGTGGCGTAGAGCGCGGCGTTGTTGACCAGGCCGTCGATGCGGCCGAACCGTTCGAGCGTCGCTTTCGCCGTCGCGCTGGCCGACGCCATGTCGGCCACGTCGAGCGGCAGGGCGAGCAGGCGCTCGCGGTGCGGGCCGGCCAGCGCGAGCGTCTCGTCGCAGGGGGTGCGGTCCGCTGCCACGGCGGCGCCGCCGGCGGCCAGGATGTCGAGCACGTAGCGCTGGCCGATGCCGCGCGCGGCGCCGGTGACGATGATGACTTTGTCCGTGAGCATGAAGTGGCCCTCGTTCGTTGCACGCGGGCGATGAACACACGCCCATCCGGCCAGCATAGGGGAAGCGACCGACCATGAACAGGCACACACAGATCGCGCTGATGCGGCGCGTGTTCGCGCACCTGCGCGCCGGCACCACCGACTCGGCAGCCAGTGTCGAGCGCAACGCCGCCGCGGCCTACGCCGGCCACGAGTGGCTGGCGCGCGAGCAAGCGGTGCTCTTCCGGCGTTATCCGTTGGCGATGGGGCTCGCCTGCCAGCTGCGCCAACCGGGCGACTTCATGACCCATGACCTGAGCGGGCTGCCGATCCTCATCGTGCGCGGCGAGGACGGGCGCATCGGCGCCTTCGTCAACGCTTGCGCGCACCGCGGCGCTCGTGTCGCCGACGGATCCGGCAACCGCCGACAGCTGGCGTGCCCTTATCACGGCTGGACCTACCGGCTCGACGGCAGCCTGCGCGGCATACCCGACGAGCGCAGCTTCCCCGGTGTGGACAAGTGCACGCACGGGCTGCGCCCGCTGCCGGCGGCCGAGCACGACGGGCTGATCTGGGTGGTGCCGGATCCCGAAGCGCCGCTCGCCATCGACATCGCCGCGCATCTCGGTGCCGAGCTCGACGCCGAGCTCGCGTCCTTCGGACTGGCCGGCTACCACCACTACGAGACCCGGCTCATCACCCGGGCGATGAACTGGAAGCTGGCGATCGACACCTTCCTCGAGCCCTACCACCTGGCGGTGCTGCACCGCCAGACGGTCGCGCCGCTGTTCCAGGCAAACCTGTGCCTGTTCGACGCCTTCGGGCCGCATCTGCGCGAGGTGCTGCCGCGCCGCAGCCTGAATGCGCTGGCCGAGCAGCCCGAGGAGCAATGGGACCTGATCGCGCACAACACGCTGGTCTACGTGCTGTTCCCGAACACCGTGTTCGTCGTGCAGGTCGATCACGTGGAGACCTGGCGCGTTTTCCCGGTGCCGGGCTGGCCCGGCGAGTGTGCGATGCACCTCGACTTCTACGCGCCCGATCCGATCGACACCGACAGCGCCCGCGGCCATTGGGCGCGCAACATGGACCTGACGATCCGCACGGTGTGCGAGGAGGACTTCCCGGCCTGCGAGGGCATGCAGTTCGCGTTCAACGCGGGCGCGCGCAGCGAGGTCGTCTATGGGTGCAACGAGCCCGCGCTGGCGCACTACCAGCGCAGCGTCCGTGCAGTCGTGACGGGCGCTTGAGCATGTGGTGCACAAGCCGGTGATACCGCTGCGCGTGCTGCTCGTCGCCTTCAGGTATTACACGGCGCTGCGCACGTCCTGGGCCGCGGCCTCGCCGAACTTCAGGTGGCTCACCAGGTGATGTGCCCCCTCGGCTTCGAGACGGTGAACTCGCCGCTGTGCAGGTCGGGCACGAGCGCGCGGAAGCCGGCGTGCGCGAGGCGGTGGCGACGCCGCGGATCCCGGTGGGTGGGGTGCATGGCAGCGCTTGCGGCTTCAGGCCCGCGGCTAGGCGCGGCGCTGCAGCAGGAACAGCCCGCAGGCGAGCGCCGGCACGCCGACTGTGACGAACGCGGTGCCGTAAGGCAGGCCCGACTGCAGCAGCAAGACGAAGATCGCCGGCCCGGCGAGCACGCCGGCGAAGGTGACGAACAGCGCAGCCGCCGTCGCGGTGCCGACGGCGCCGGCCGGCGCGCGGCGCGCCACTTCCGCGAGGTAGACGCCGTTCCAGCCGATCGCGCTGGCACCGAACAGCGCGTACAGCGCGAGCAGCGCGATCGCCGGCCAGGTCTGCGCCTGGCTGCTTGCCAGCGCGCACACGCCCATCGCGCAGCCCATCGCGCCCATGACCCGCTGTGCGCTGCCGCGGTCAGCCAGCGCGCCGGCGACGAGCCGCCCGGCGACGCCGGCAGCCTGCGTGAGCGCCAGAACGAAGCCGGCGCGAACGAGGTCGTAGCCGAGTTCGCCCGTCAGGTAGGCGACGAGGTAGGTCCCCAGGCACAGCTGCAACGCAGCGAAGCAGAACGAGCTCCAGGCCAGCGGCCAGCCGGCCCGGTCGGCGTGCGCCAGCCGCGCCGGCGCCGCGAGATCGCCGAGGCCGAGCGGCGTGCCCGGCACGCGGTCGTCGTCGCAGGTCGCGCGCAGGCCCTGGAGCAGCACGGCCAGCAGCACGCAGACAACGCCGAGCGCGAGCAGCGTCGGCGGCCAGCCGATGGTCAGCGCCAGCGTCGGCAGGATCGACCCCGACAGCACGGCACCGATCGGCACGCCGGTCTGCTTGATGGAAAAGATCGTCGCCCGGCGGTGCGCCGGCGTGAATCGGTCGAGCAGGTGCGAACTCGCCGGATTCAGCGGGCCGTAGCCGGCACCGATGAGAACGGCGCCGAGCGCCACGCCGAGGCGGCTCCCCGAGGCGATCAGCGCCAGGCCTGCGCAGGCGGCGAGCAGGCACAACTGGGACAGCCGGATCGCGCCCCAGCGGCGCACGAGCGCGCCGGCCGCGAGCCCGCTGACCATGCTGCTGCCGTAGACGAGCGAGACAAAGAGGCCGACCCAGGCCACCGGCGCGCCGATATCGGGCGCCGCCTTCGGCGCCAGCACCGGCAGCGCGACGGTGGCGGCCGACATCAGTGATTGCGCGGCCAGCATCGCCGCCACCGGCCGTGCGACGCCGGGCGCGCGGTTCACACCGGGTGGCGCTGCACCAGCTGCCGCGCGATGATGATGCGCTGCATCTCGTTGGTGCCTTCGCCGATGAGCAGCAGCGGCGCGTCGCGGTAGTAGCGCTCCACGTCGAACTCGGGCGAGTAGCCATAGGCGCCGTGGATGCGCATGCACTCGAGCGCGTTCTCCATCGCCGCCTCGGTGGCGAAGTACTTCGCCATCCCCGCTTCCATGTCGCAGCGTTCGCCGCGGTCGTAGGCGCGTGCCGCTGCCTGCACGAGCAGCTTCGCGGCCTCGACCCGGGTGGCCATCTCGCCAAGCTTGAGCTGGATCGCCTGGTGCTCGCAGATCGGCTTGCCGAAGGTCTTGCGCTGCTGGGCGTAGGCCACCGCATCCTGCATCGCCGCAGTGGCCACGCCGAGGCCGCGCGCGGCCACGTTGATGCGCCCCAGCTCCAGCCCCGCGAGCACCTGCTGCAGCCCGCTGCCTTCGACGCCGCCGACGAGCCGCGAGGCCGGCACGCGGTAGTCGTCGAAGCGCAGCTCGCAGGTGTCGATGCCGCGGTAGCCGAGCTTCTCGAGCTTGCGCGAGACGACGAAGCCGGGCCCCTTCTCGGCGATGAACAGGCTCATGCCGCGGTGGCGCGGCTCGGCCGCCGGGTCGGTCTTGACGAGCAGGGCGATGCAGTTGCCCTGGCCGCTGTTGGTGATCCAGGTCTTGCTGCCGTTGACGACGTAGTGCTCGCCGTCGCGCACGGCGCGCGTGCGGATCGCCTGCAGGTCGGTGCCGGCGTCGGGCTCGGTCAGGCCGATGCCGCCGCGCAGCTCGCCGGTGGCGAAGCGCGGCAGGAACGCGCGCTTCTGTTCCTCGGTGCCGCTGCGCAGCACGGCGGCGGCCATGATGAGGTGCGAGTTGATGATGCCGGACAGCGACATCCACACCGACGCGATGCGCGCCACCACGGCTGCGTAGGTGGCCGCCGACAGGCCGAGCCCGCCGTACTCCACCGGGATGATGCAGCCGAACAGGCCCATCTCCTTCATGCGCTCGACGATCGCGCTGGGGTACTCGTCGGCATGCTCGAGCCGCTTGACGTGCGGCCTGACCTCGACGCGCAGGAAGCGGTCGATCGCGTCGAGGATCGCGGCCTCGTCCTCGTGTTCGTGCGCGTGGTCCGGGTTCATCTCGCCTCTCAAACGGCTCAGCCGCGCGCCGCGAGGCCTGCCTGCACGTCGGCGGCGGCGACGCCGCGGCCGATGGACAGCACCAGCTCGCGCACCTGCGCCGCGCGCGCCGGCGCGACGACCAGCGCCATGTTCTCCTCGTACTTGCGCACCACGTCGGCATTCGCGATCGGGCGCTCCTCGCCGCCGCGGTTGACATGCTCGCGGTGGCGCAGCTCGCGGCCGTCGTCGAGCGTGACGATCACCTCGCCGGAGTAGTACTTGGGGAACGGCGAGTCGGGGTCGACCGCGTACTCCACCTTGGCGGCGAGCGCGAGCGTCTGCTCGTCGCGCAATGCCGCCTCGTCGAGCTCGGCCAGGCCGAAGCGGCCGCGGATCAGCGCGCTGGCGACGATGAAGGGAATGCTGAACTGCGCGTCGTAGCTGTTCTGCGGCCGCTTCTTCGTGGCCACCGGCTCGCACACCGTCTTCACCACCTCGGCCGGCACGAGCGCGCGCACGCTGCGGATCTGCTGCGGGCGCAGGCCGTGGCGGTCGCGCAGCACGACGGCCGCGTCCGCGCAGGCATGGGTGAAATGGCAGGCCGGCAGCGGCTTCACGTTCACCTTGGCCAGCTCCCACACCTCGCCCAGGCTGGCGGTGGCGAGCGTCAGGTCGCCCTCGCGCGCGAGAGGCCCGAGGTGGCTGTTGAATAGGCCGAAGCGGCCCTCGTAGACCTGCTTCGGGCCGACGAAGCCGTGCCGCGCCATCGTCGCGGCGGTCAGGCCCGCGCCGGCCGCCCAGCCCGGGTGCATGCGCTTGGTCCACGCGCCGTCCTGCAGGAACTCCATGCTGCCCGAGGCCATCGACAGCGCGATGCCCTGGGCCGAGGCGAGCTGCGCCGCGTTCAGCCCGAGCAGCCGCCCCGCGAGTAGCGTGCAGGCGAACGCGCCGATCAGCCCGGTGGGGTGGAAGCCGACCTGGTGGAAGCCGCCCTTGGCCACCGAGGCGAGCCGGGCGCCGACCTCCATGCCGACCACGTAGGCGGCGAGCAGCGCCTCGCCGTCCGCGCCGGCCAGCGCGGCGGTGCCGAGCGCGCAGGGGAAGGTGCTGGCGGTGGCGTGGATGATGCCGGCTGCGTGGGTGTCGTCGTAGTCGAGGCCGTGGATCAGCAGGCCGTTCATCAGCATCGCGTCGCGCGGCGCGAGCCGCGTTGCCAGCGCGATCACCGGGGTGTTGCCGCCCTGGCCCGAGAGTTCCTGCGCCGCTGAGAGCGAGCGGTGCGCGAAGTCGTGGTGCGTCGATGCATGGGCGATGCCCGCCGCATCCAGGACCAGATGGCGCGCCCGTTCCAGCACCGGCGCCGGGATGTCCTGCGCGCGCAGGCTTGCGGCGAAGTCGGCGAGCGCATCGGCGATGGTCGGTTCAGTCTGCTTGCTCATGACCTTCGGACGATGGAGTCGGGTGGCATTGCAAAGGATGCCTGCCGGGGCATTGCGCGGCAGTATATCGGTCAAACCAAACATCTGTTAGGTATGATGTCCAGTTCATCCGAGGAGCAGCCATGAACGACACCCAGAGCGCCCCGATCGTGGGCGTGGATCGGCAGAACCACGTCGCGATCGTCGAGATCCGCCGGCCGCCGCACAACTATTTCGACACCGGCATGATCCAGGGCATCGCCGACGCCTTCGAAGCGCTGGAGGCCGAGCCGGCTTGCCGTGCCATCGTGCTGTGCTCCCAGGGCACGGCCTTTTGCGCAGGTGCCAACTTCGCCACCCGTGATGCGGCGCCTCCGCAGAAGAGCCCGCGCGCAGTCAATCCGTTGTACTTCGAGGCCATCCGGCTGGTTGCCTGCACCAAGCCGGTGGTGGCTGCGGTGCATGGCCCTGCCATCGGGGGTGGCCTGGGTCTGGCGCTGGCCGCCGACTTCCGCGTGACCTGCCCCGAGGCGCGCTTCGCGGCCAACTTCAACCGGCTGGGGATCCATCCCGGCTTCGGGTTGTCGTACATGCTGCCGCGCCTCGTCGGCCAGCAGCAGGCGTCGCTGCTGTTCTACACCGGCCGACGCATCGGGGGCGAGGAGGCGGTGCGCATCGGCCTGGCCGACCAACTGGTGCCACAGGGCGAGGTGCATGCCAAGGCGCTCGAGCTGGCCGAAGAGATCGCCGCTTCGTCACCTATCGCCGTGCAGTCCACGCGCGCTACCCTGCGCGCGGGCTTGGTCGAGCAGTTCCGGCTCGCGGTCGCCCGCGAGAGCATCGAACAGAACTTGCACTTCGAGACCGCGGACTTCCAGGAGGGTGTCAAGGCCATGTCCGAGCGGCGGATGCCGCTGTTTCAGGGCCGCTGACTCCGATTCGCGTGCGGGAGCGTCGGGCCGGCTTCGAGGGTGGAGGCCGAGGCAAACCCCGACGAGTCTCCCGCATGCGACGCCATCAGAACGCGAGGCGGATCCCGGCGGCCAAGCCATTGACCTTGTCGTTGGGGACAATCACGTTGCCGCTGCCCGAAAAGTTCCCGTTCCCCCACAACGGCGCAATGCCCAGATCCTTGTTGTCGGCGAATCCAGCCAGAACGTACAAGGCCGTGCGCTTGGACAGCAGGTAGTCTGCGTTGAGGACAAGGAGCTTGCTCGTGGTCGAGGTTCCGACCTTCTCCTTGACAGTCCAGTACTGGGCGGCCACGGTCAACAGGTCTGCGGCCTTAAAGCTTGCGCCCACGGTGCGCAGCTCGGAGTTGAGGAATCCCGTCACGCCCTCGGTGTTGTCCACGCGGTTGGCGCCCAGGTGCAGCTTGAATGCCCCGAAGTTGTAGGCCCCCGACAGCATCGTCCACTTCACGCTCTTGCCGGCAAGATTCTTGTCCTGCTGATGGCTCAAGGACACCGCCAGCGGGCCCTGGTCATACCGCAGGTTGCCCCCTACGTTGTGTCCGACGACACCTTCGCCAAAGGCGCCGTGGACTGCAAAGCTGATCGGCCCGAACCGGGGACTGTCGTAACGAATCTGGTTGCTGTTCCAGAAGTCGTTGCTGATGCCCTGGGACAGCAGCGTCAATCCCATGCCGGTGTTGATGCCGGAGGGCGTTGCGCTAAGCGTGTCTGCCTGCTTGATCACTGCGCCCGTGTAGTTTCGTCCCAACGTGACCTCGCCTACGGGTCCTCGTACGCCGACGTATGCGTTCCTGCGAAAGAAGGCGGTGCCCAGGGCAGCAGCACAGCCGGCGCTGGGGTTGCAAGCCCCGGAACTGGCTCCACCCGAGACGGAGCCCGACTTGATGTCGAGGGGCGCCTCGAGATTGAAGCTGGCCAGCCATCCGCCACCAAGATCTTCCGAGCCGCGGAAACCGAGGCGCGAGGAACTGCCTGTGTCGGTATTCAGTTTGTTCATGCTTGCGTCGGCACCGGCCGACCGGCTGAAACGCGCCGGGGCGGCATCCAGCAGGCCGTAGACCGTGACACTGGTCTGAGCCTGGGCTGTGGCTGTGGCCGCCGTGAAAACGGCCAAGCCTGCGAGTCTTGCGTGTTGAAACATGGTTCGGTCTCCTGTTGGCCGGCTTCGCCGGCACGTGTTCATGGGCATCGTTTCGGACTGGCAAGACGTGACTCGACATCCCCCACGCTGCATCGCTCCCGGATAGGTGGCGACTCGCCAGTTTTGTCCCTTGACGCCCGATTGGCGTCTAGGCACAGTCTGCGCGGGGTGCACGTTGTTTCTGCGTGCCAGCGGCGACCGGATCGCGGGCTTGTGCCACGTGCGGACTCGTTGGCGCTTCGTGTTCTGTGATGGGCTTGCGGCTTTCAGCTCTTCGAGTGCATCTGGCACTGGCAATGCATGTGGGGCCAACTTTCACCGCCAGCCCGTAACGGGGGGAACCTGCCATGGCGGTGCTGCCAGCGGGAGAAGACTTCGTTTCGGGACGCGCCCAGCGCGGCTCATGTTGCAGTGCTATTGCACTGTGAGGTTGAGTGATCTGATCAGCGGACCCCACAACGCCAACTCCGCCGCGATCACGCGCGTCAGTGCCTCGGGCGCTCCGAAGGCCACGTCGAGGCCCAGCGCTGCCAGTCGGTCAGTGGTCTCCGGCGCGGCGGCGGCAAGCTCCAGTTCGCGCGTGAGCCGGTGCTGCAATGCCGCTGGCAAGCCCGGCGGCGCGACCACGCCCATCCAGCCGCGGAACTCGTAGTCAGGAACAGTTTCCGCGATCGACGGCAGTTCCGGGTACAGCTTGTGGCGGCTGCGCCCGGTGGTCGCCAACAGCCGCAGCTTGCCCGCGGCCACCAGTGGACCGGCACTGTTGGGTGCGTCGAAGACGAAGTGCAGGGCGCCGCCCATCAGGTCGTTGAGCGCCAGGGCGGTACCGCGGTAGGGGACGTGCGTGAGCTTGACGCCGGCCCTCGTTGACAGAAGTTCACCACTCAGATGGTTGGTCGAGCCGATGCCAGCTGAGCCGTAGCTCAGCGCGCCGGGCTGCGCGCGCGCCGCCGCGAGCAGATCCGCCAGGGTGCGCCAAGGGCTGTCGGCTCGCACGGCCATCACGTTGACGTACTCGCAGAGCCTGGCCACCGGCGTGAGGTCCTTGAGCGGGTCATATCCGACGTTTTTGTACAGGCTAGGCCCGATGCTCAGCGAGGCCGTGTGGGCGAAGCCAATGGCATAGCCATCGGCCGGCATCTTCGACAAGCGCGCGATGCCAAGGGTGCTGCCGGCGCCGGGCACGTTCTCGACAACGACCGGCTGGCCGAGCTGGGCCTGGAGCCGGGATCCGAACAGGCGGGTCAAGCCGTCAGCCGGCCCACCGGGCGCGAAGCCGACCAGGAAGCGCAACGGGCGCGACGGATAGGCGGCTTCCTGCGCGTCGGCGCGCCACGGCAGCAGGGCTGTGGCCAGTCCACCAAGCAGACAGTCGCGACGTGACGTGTTCATGGGGCGCTCCAGAAGGGGCAGGTCAGACGGGCCGGCGCAGGCCGCTCGGCGATGCGCCGTGCTTTCAATAAGAGCGGGGCAATCCCATCACGTGTTCGGCGATGTAGTTCAGCACCATCTCCCGGTTCAGCGGCGCGGTGCGCAGCAGGCGCACCAGACCGTACAGGTCATAGATGCCGTATTCCTTGGTGAAGCCGTTGCCACCGTGGGTCTGGATCGCGGCGTCCACCGCGTGGATGCCGGCCTCCGCGGCGGCGTACTTGGCGATGTTGGCGAACTCGCCCGCCGGCAGTCCCTGGTCAAAGGCCCAGGCGGCCTTCAGTGCCATCAGCGAGGCCATCTCGATCTCGCTGCGCGCGATGGCCAGCGGATGCTGCACGCCCTGGTAGGCGCCGATCGGCGTTTTGTTGAAGAGCTTGCGCTCGTTGGCATAGGCCACCGCCTTCTTCAGCGCGAAGCGGCCGACGCCGGTGCAGAGGCCCGACAGGATGATGCGCTCCGGGTTGAGCGTGTCGAACAGGATCGAGAAGCCCTTGCCGACCTCGCCGAGCACGTCGTCCTCGGTCAGTGCCACGTCGTCGAAGAACACCTGCCACTGCGTCTCGGGCACCGGGAAAGCCACCGGGATCAGCGTCTTGCTGATGCCCTTCTTCTTCATGTCGACCATGAAGATGGTGAAGCCGTCGGTCTTCTTCTTCACGTCGGCGCGCGGTGTGGTGCGTGACACCACCATCGCGTAATCGGCATGGTTGGCGTCGGTGATGAAGACCTTCTGGCCGGTGAGCCGGAAGCCGCCCTTGCCATCGGTCTTCGCCAGGGTGGTGATCTCCATCGAGTTCGAGCCAGCATTCGGTTCGGTGATGGCGAAGCAGAACCGGATCTCACCCGTGCAGCCGCCCGGCAGCAGCCGGCGCTTCATGGCCTCGCTGGCGTGCTTGGCCATCAGGCCCATCGTCATCGTCGGGCCGACCACCAGGTTCAGCAGCGGGATGCCGTTGTTCGCGAGGCCCTCCATGAACAGCAGCATCTCGGTCATGCCCTGGCCGGCGCCGCCATAGGCCTCGGGCACCATGATGCCGAGGAAGCCGTCGTCGGTGATCTGCTTGTACAGCTCGGTGGGCCGCTCGCACTTCTCGGCGTACTTCTTCCAGTAGGCGTGGTCGAAGCGCTGCGACGCGCGGTCGCCGTACTCGTAGACCATGCGTTGTTCTTGCGTCAGGGCGAATTCCATGGGGGGCTCCTGCAGTGGCGGTGGTCGGGGTTGGCTTCAACGGTTGGCCGAAGGGAACTTCGGTGCGCGCTTCTCCCTGACTGCCGCCACGCCTTCGGGCGCGTCCTCGCCCAGGAAGCACAGCATCTCCATCGCCAGTGAGCTCTCAAAGATCGGCCGCGCCATGTTCATCCAGCCGTTCAGCGAACGCTTGGTGAAGCGGATGGCCTGCTGGCTTCCGGCGGCCAGCTTGTCGGCCACCTCCATCGCCTTGTCCATCAGTTGCGCGCGCGGCACGCACAGGCTGACCAGGCCGATGCGCTCGGCCTCCTTACCCGAGACGAACTCGGCCGTCATCAGGTAGTACTTGGCCTTGGCCATGCCGCACAGCAGCGGCCAGCAGATCGCCGCATGGTCGCCCGCAGCGACGCCGAGCTTGACGTGGCCGTCGGTGATCTTCGCCTCCTCGGCCATGATGCTGATGTCGGCCATCATCGCCACCGCCAGGCCCGCGCCGACGGCCACCCCGTTGATCGCGGAGATGACCGGCTTGTCGCAGGCCATCACGTTGTAGACGATGTCGGAGGCCTCGTTCATGACGTTGTTGATGGTCTGGGCGTTGCCGACCATGTCGGTGATCCAGTTCAGGTCGCCGCCGGCCGAGAAGGCCTTGTCGCCAGCGCCGGTGATCACCGCCACCTTGGTCTTCGGGTCGTCGTTGACGACGCCCCAGACCTTTGTCAATTCCCAATGCAGGCGGCCGTTGGTGGCGTTCATCACCTCGGGGCGGTTGATGGTGATCAGCAGCACGCCGTTGGGCTTGGCGTCGAACTTGAGGAACTGGAAGTCGGAGTAGTTCATGGCAATCCTTTGGGTAAGAAGTTCAGACGGGGTCCCAGCTGAAGACGATGTTGGAACTCTCGAGCGGGAAGAAATTGGGCTTCATCGCCGGCAGCACGCGCTCGGCGATGGTCTCCGGCGTCCAGCCTTCGGCGGTGTGCATGCCGCGCACCGGCCGCGACTGGCTCATCAGGAAGATCTCGTTGCCGCGCACGGCGAAGATCTGTGCCGTGACGTCGGCCGCCGCGTCGCTGGCAAGGAAGGCGGCCACCGGCGCGGAATTGGCAAGTGGTTCGCTGGTTGGCACTTCGACACTGGCAT
>CAZXLI010000093.1:0-20439 GCA_964641795.1 uncultured Bordetella sp.
TCCAGGCCCACCACGTCGGCGGTGCGGAAGGTGCCCGAGCTCGCGCGGCCCATCTTCTTGCCGGTGAGGTCGTCGACGATGTCGTAGGACAGACCGAAGTTCTCGGCTTCCTTGATGGTGGCCAGCATGCCGGCGATGCCAACGCGGTTGGCGACGAAGTTCGGCGTGTCCTTCGCGCGCACGACACCCTTGCCGACCGAGCGGGTCACGAAGGTCTCGAGCTGGTCCAGGATCAGCGGCAGCGTGGTCGGCGTCGGGATCAACTCGACCAGTTGCATGTAGCGCGGCGGGTTGAAGAAGTGGATGCCGCAGAAGCGCGGCTTGATGCTCTCGGGCAGCGCTTCACTGAGCTTGGTGATCGACAGGCCCGAGGTGTTGGACGCGACGATCGCATGCGGCGCGACGAAGGCCGCGATCTTCTGGTACAGGTCCAGCTTCCAGTCCATGCGCTCGGCGATCGCCTCGATCACCAGGTCGCAGTCCTTCAGCAGTTCGAGGTGTTCCTCGTAGTTGGCCGGCTGGATCAGGGCCAGGTCGTCGGCCACGCCGATCGGCGAGGGCTTGAGCTTCTTCAAGCCCTCCAGCGCCTTGGTGACGATGCCGTTCTTCGGCCCGTCCTTGGCTGGCAGGTCGAACAACACGACCGGCACCTTGACGTTGACCAGGTGCGCAGCGATCTGCGCGCCCATCACGCCGGCGCCGAGCACGGCCACCTTGCGCACGTTGAACTTGCTCATGGACTCTCCAGTGAAGACCGGGTCAGCGCGTCACTCGACGCGGACCCATCGTTGATTGCGGTAGAACGGGCCGATATAGCCGCGCACTTCCAGCGTCTTGCCGCCATCCAGCGGCTTCAGGCGCAGCTTGTAGACCTTGCCGTTGTTCGGGTCGAGGATGTCGCCACCCTCCCAGTGCTCCTTGGCTTCATCGGCCTTGGCATTGCGGATGATCGTCATGCCGAGCACCGGCTTGTCCTTGCGCTCGTCGCTGCACTTCTCGCACACCGCGTCCTGCTTGGACTTGGGGTCGAGCAGCTTCTCGATCTTGCCGCTGAGCATGCCGCCGCTCTCGGTGATGCGGACATACGACTTCTCGGTCTTGGTCTCGTCGTCGATCGTCTTCCACAGCCCCACCGGCGTGGCCTGCGCGAACGCGAGACCCGTCGCCGTGGCGAGCATCAGACCGAGGATGGAATTCTTCATGGCACTTGTCTCCGTTGCTGTTGGAAGTCAGCAGCTTAGAACAAGGCTTCGTCCATGGCCATCAGCGGCGCCAGGCCGGCCCGCGCGGTGCGGATCAGCGTGGCCGTTTCAGGCAGCAGCTTGGCGAAGTAGAAGCGCGCCGTGTGCAGCTTGGCGGTGTAGAACGCATCGCCCGAGCCCTGCTTGGCCAGCGCCACCTTGGCCATGCGGGCCCAGAAGTACGCGAAGCACAGGTGGCCGACCACGCGCAGGTAGTCCACCGCCGCGGCGCCCACCTCGTCGGCGTTGCCAAAGGCCTTCATGCCCAGTTCCTGGGTCAGCTTGGTGACCTTGTCGCCCAGGTCGGCCAGCGGGTTGATGAATTCCTGCATCGCTTCGTTGGTGCCCTCCTCCTCGACGAACTCGGCGATGCGTTTGCCGAACTTCTTCAGCTTCGCGCCGTTGTCGCCGAGCACCTTGCGGCCCAGCAGATCGAGCGACTGCACGGTGTTCGTGCCTTCGTAGATCATGTTGATGCGGGCATCGCGCACGTACTGCTCCATGCCCGTCTCGTGGATGTAGCCATGGCCGCCGAACACCTGCATGCAGGCCGAGGTGGCAGTCCAGCCGTTGTCGGTCAGGAAGGCCTTGATGATCGGCGTCAGCAGCGCGACCTCGCCTTCGCAGTCCTTGCGCTCGTCCTCGTCGTCGGTGGCCAGCATCTTGTCCAGCTGCAGCGCGGTGTACATCGACAAGGCGCGGCCGCCTTCGGCATAGGCGCGCGCCGTCAGCAGCATCTTGCGCACGTCGGGGTGCACGATGATCGGGTCGGCCGGCTTGTCGGGCGCCTTCGGGCCCGAGAGCGCGCGCATCTGGATGCGGTCCTTCGCGTAGGCCACCGCGTTCTGGTAGGCCACCTCGGTCAGGCCCAGCGACTGGTTGCCCACGCCCAGGCGGGCGGCATTCATCATCACGAACATCGCCATCAGGCCCTTGTTGGGCTCGCCGACCAGCGTGCCCACGGCGTCTTCGAGCACCATCTGGCAGGTGGCGTTGCCGTGGATGCCCATCTTGTGCTCCAGGCCCGAGCAGAAGATGCCGTTGCGCGCGCCCAGCGAGCCATCGGCATTCACGCGGTACTTCGGCACCACGAACAGCGAGATGCCCTTGCTGCCCTGCGGCGCATCCGGCAGGCGGGCCAGCACCAGGTGCACGATGTTCGCGGCCAGGTCATGCTCGCCGGCCGAGATGAAGATCTTCTGGCCGTTGATCCTGTAGGTGCCATCGGGCTGCGGCTCGGCCTTGCTGCGCAGCAGGCCGAGGTCGGTGCCGCAGTGCGGCTCGGTCAGGCACATCGTGCCGGTCCATTCGCCGCTGGTCAGCTTGGGCAGGTAGGTCTTCTTCTGCTCATCCGTGCCATGGGCATGCAGCGCCTCGTACGCGCCGTGCGAGAGGCCGGGGTACATGGTCCAGGCCTGGTTGGCCGAGTTCAGCATCTCGTACATGCACTGGTTCAGCAGGATCGGCAGGCCCTGGCCGCCGAACTCGGGGTCGCAGCTCAGTGCCGGCCAGCCGCCCTCGACGTACTTGGCATAGGCCTCCTTGAAGCCCGTGGGCGCCTTGACCTCGTGCGTGCTCTTGTCCAGCGTGCAGCCTTCGGCGTCGCCCGAAAGGTTCAGCGGCGCGGTGACTTCCGCAGCGAACTTGCCAGCCTCGTCGAGCACGGCATTCATCGTGTCGGCATCGATCTCGGCGTGCTTGGGCAGGAGCTTCAGCTCCTCGGTCGCGTTGAGCACCTCATGCAGCAGGAACTGCATGTCGCGAAGCGGCGGGGTGTACTGGGGCATGGGAGCTCCTGGATCAGGTGGGCGATGGAAACGAAAGGGGGCAATCAGCGGGCCGCGCCGCGCGTCTTCGCGACAGCGGCATCGGCCAGGTAGTGCGAAACGATGCGCTCGAAGCCGCGACGCGCCCTGTCCACCGCGCCGGGCAGGCGCAGGAAGCGGGCATCGTGGTGCAGCGCCAGGATCAGGCCGTGGATCTCGAACAGCATTTGCAGGGTGTCGGTGTCGGCCTTCAGGTGGCCTTCCTCGATCGAGATCGCGATCGCACGCTCCAGCGCGTTCTGCCAGGCCTGCACCATCGAGGCCAGCGCGTCGCGCACCGGGCCGGGCCGGTCGTCGAACTCCACCGCACCGGAGATGTAGATGCAGCCCGAATCGAGCTCGACCGACACCCGCTTGACCCAGCGCTCGAACAGCGCGCGCAGGCGCGGCAGGCCGCGCGCCTCGCGCACCGCGGGGAAAAACACCTCTTCCTCGAAGCGGGCGTGGTACTCGCGGATCACCGCGATCTGCAGTTCCTCGCGCGAGCCGAAGTGGGCGAACACGCCCGACTTGCTCATCTGCGTGACCTCGGCCAATGCGCCGATCGAGAGCCCCTCGAGCCCCATGTGCGAGGCCTGTCCGAGCGCGGCTTCGAGGATCACGGCCCGCGTCTGCTGGCCCTTCTGCAGCGAACGAGCGGCACCAGCGGCGCTGGAGCGTTTGCGAGGCGTGGGCAGCGGGGTGACGGTCACGGGCAAGCCAATGATTGAAACGAACGATCGTGCTATTTTGCAGAAAGGCGCCGCCGCGTGCGGGCCTCCAACGGAGTTTTTTCTAGAGCCGCGTGACTAGCTGCCGCAGCAAATTCCCCGCGCGCGCGCAGGCGGACCGGGCGCAGCCGGCGCGCGCCGGATGGTTTAAGCTCTGACCCATCCGATGACCCGGAGGGTCGACGATCCGTGGACGTGCTGCAGCTCGATGTGTCCGGACGACCGCAAGCGTGGATCACACCGCGCGAGGCCGCACTGCTGTATGCCAGCGACGGCGTGGCCTGGACGCTGGGCCGGGCCTGCCAGGTGCTGCGCGGCGGCATCCAGCGCACCACCGGGCTGCAATCGCGCATCGAGGTGCATTCGATCATCGCGGTGCGCGGCGCCATCCCCAGTCGTGCCTGGCGCCAGGCCCCGGCGCTGACCAACGGCAAGCTCTTCGTGCGCGACCGCTTCATCTGTGCGTACTGCGGCCACCGCTGCCTGCCCGAAGACCTCACCCGCGAGCACATCCAGCCCACCTCGCGCGGCGGGCACGACACCTGGATGAACTGCATCACCGCCTGCCGCGCCTGCAACGGCCGCAAGGGCAACCGCATGCCCGAAGAGGCGCACATGACGCTGCTGTACCTGCCCTACGTGCCCAGCCTGCACGAGGACATGATCCTGCGCGGCCGACGGATCCTCACCGACCAGATGGAGTTCCTGCTCGCCAGCGTGCCGCGCTCGAGCCGGCTCCATGCGTGACGCGAACCTGACCCGCCTGTGCCCGGCAGGCGACGGTCTGTACCGCCGCTGACACCCTTCATCGCCCCGCACTTGCCCGCCTGCCGCGCTTTCGCGACAGTGCGCAGCATCGCCTGAAATCGAACCCACGAGCATGTCGCCCTCCCCCACGCTGCAGATCCGGCAACTCAGCCACGTCTACCCCACCGGCACGCGTGCCCTCGACAACGTGGACCTGGAAATCCCGCGCGGCATGTTCGGCCTGCTCGGTCCCAACGGCGCGGGAAAGTCCTCGCTGATGCGCTGCCTGGCCACCTTGCAGATTCCCAGCGCCGGCAGCATTCGTTTCGGCGACATCGACGTGCTGGCCCAGCCCGAACGCCTGCGCGCCACGCTGGGCTACCTGCCGCAGGACTTCGGCGTCTACCCGCGCGTATCGGCCATCGACATGCTCGACCACCTGGCCGTGCTCAAGGGCATCGCCGGTCGCGGCGAACGGCGCGAGACCGTGCAGGCCCTGCTGCAGCAGGTGAACTTGTGGGACGTTCGCAAGCGCGCGATCGCGGGCTTTTCCGGCGGCATGCGCCAGCGCTTCGGCATTGCGCAGGCGCTGATCGGCAACCCGCAACTGATCATCGTCGACGAGCCCACCGCCGGCCTCGACCCGGAGGAGCGCAACCGCTTCAACAACCTGCTGGCCGAGATCGGCGAATCGGTGGTGGTGATCCTGTCGACGCACATCGTCGACGACGTGACGGATCTTTGTTCACGCATGGCCATCCTCGTCGACGGTCGCATCGTCGCCCACGACACGCCGGCCGCGCTGATCCGCTCGCTCGAAGGCCGCGTGTGGACACGCAGCATCGACAAGCATGAGCTGCCCGAGTACCGCAAGCAATTCGAAGTCATCGCCACGCGCCTGCGGGGCGGCGCCACGCAGATCCACGTGCTGGCCGACGCCGCGCCGGATCCGCGCTTCGAGCCGGTGCCCGGTGGCCTGGAGGACGTGTACTTCGCGACGCTGTACCGCGAGCGTCGGCTGCCCGGCAACGGCGCTGCCAAGGCCGCGCCCACCGCCTGAGCCCGCAGCGAAAGACCCGCGACCATGTTCCGACACATTGCCGCCTTCGAATGGCGCTACCAGCTGAAGAGCCCGGTGTTCTGGGTCGGCTGCCTGATCTTCTTCCTGCTGACCTTCGGCGCCACCACGGTCGAGCAGATCCAGATCGGCAGCCGCGGCAACGTCAACATCAACGCGCCGTTCGCGATCGTCCAGACCCTCGCGATCATGAGCATCTTCTCGGTGTTCATCACCGTCGCGCTGGTGGCCAACGTCGTGCTGCGGGACGACGAGACCGGGTTCGCGCCGATCCTGCGCACCACGGCCATCGGCAAGACGAGTTATCTGCTGGGCCGCTTCACCGGGGCAGCGGCCGCCGCGTTTGCCGTGCTGGCCTGCATCCCGCTGGCGATCTGGCTGGGCTCGTTGATGCCGCACCAGGACCCCGAGAAGATCGGCGCCTTCCACCTGGCGCACTACCTGCTGCCGCTGTTCACGATCGGCCTGCCGACGCTGCTGATCACCGCCGCCGGCTTCTTCGCGCTGGCCACGGCCACCCGCTCGATGATGTGGACCTACGTCGGCGCGGTGGCCTTCCTGGTGCTGTACCTGGTGATGCGCGGGATGCTGCGCGACCCGCGACACGACCAGCTGGCCGCACTGCTCGACCCCTTCGGGATCGCGGCGCTGTCGATCACCACCCGCTACTGGACAGCGGCCGAGCGCAACACCCTGCTGCCCGCACTGACCGGTCCGCTGCTCTACAACCGCCTGCTGTGGAGCGGCATCGCGCTGGCGATGCTGGCCCTGGCTTGGAAGATCTTCCGCTTCGAGAGCCGCGGCGCCTCGGCAGCCGCTCCCGCTGGCGCGAAGGCCGAGGAAAAGCGGGGCGCCTCGCCAGCGACCGCCGGCAACCTGCCCGTGCCGCGCGGCGACGCCGCCACCCGCCGCGCCCAGGTCTGGGCGTTGACGAAGTTCGACATGGCTTTCGTGTTCAAGAGCCCTGCGTTCTTCGTGCTCATGGGCATCGGCCTGCTCAACGCCGGCGGCACGCTGTGGTTCACCGGCGAGCTCTACGGAAGTCCGTCCTATCCGGTCACGCGGCTGATGGTCAACGGTCTGAACGACGCGTTCACCTTGATGCCGATGATCATCGCGATCTTCTACGGCGGCGAACTGGTCTGGCGCGACCGCGAACGTCGCGTGCACGAGATTGTCGATGCGACAGCCGCACCGGACTGGGCGCACCTGCTGCCGAAGATCCTGGCCATCACGCTGGTGCTGGCCAGCACCTCGGTGATCGCGATGCTCACCGGCATGCTGGTGCAAGTGCTGAAGGGCTACACGCTGTTCCAGCTTGATGCCTACCTGCTGTGGTTCGTGCTGCCGGCCACCATCAGCGCGGTGCTGCTGGCGGTGCTGTCGGTGTTCGTGCAGGTGCTGGTGCCGCAGAAGTTCATCGGCTGGGGCGTGATGCTGCTGTTCCTGGTGGCCGCCGTCGCGCTGAGCAGTGCCGGCTTCGAGCACAACCTGTACAACTACGCCGGCACATCGCCGACGCCGCTGTCGGACATGAACGGCATCGGCCGCTTCTGGATTGGTGCGGCCTGGTTCCAGGCCTACTGGGCCGCCTTTGCGATGGTGCTGTGCCTGCTGGCCTACGGGCTGTGGCGCCGTGGCGCCATCACCGCGCTGAAGCCGCGCCTGAAGCAACTGCGCCAGCGCCTGCGTGGCCGCGCTCTTGGCTTGCTAGGCGCCGCCGTGGCGACCTGGGCAGCGCTGGGCGGCTGGATCTTCTACAACACCAACGTGCTCAACCGCTACCGCACCGCGCCGGAGAACGAGGCCCTGCTGGCCGAGGCCGAGCGCACGCTGCTGCCGTTCGAGAAGATCCCGCAACCGCAGATCACCGACGTGGTGCTCGACGTGCAGCTGTACCCGCACGAGACCCGCGCGGTGACCACCGGCCGCTACACGCTGGAGAACCGCACGGCCCAGCCGATCGACCAGCTCCATCTCAGCTGGGCGCCCCGGCTGAAACTCGATCAGGTGCAGTTCGACGGCGCCAGCGTGCAGCAGGAATGGCCGAAGCTGAATTACCGGATCTACCGCCTGGCCTCGCCGATGCAGCCAGGCGAAAAGCGCACGCTGGGATTCACCACCACCCTGCAGGAACGCGGCTTCCCGAACAGTGCGCCGCTGACGCGCATCGTCGCCAACGGCAGCTTCCTCGACAACACCGAGATCACGCCCTTCCTCGGCGTCTCGCGCGATGCCTTCCTGAAAGACCGGGCCAAGCGCCGCAAGCAGGGCTTGCCGCCCGACCTGCGTCCCCCCACCTTGGAAGACGAAAACGGCCGCGCATTCGGCGACCTCCGCCGCGACAGCATCTGGGTGCGGGCCGACATCACGGTCGGCACCGAGGCCGATCAGACGCCGATCGCCCCGGGCACGACGGTCAGCGACACCACGGCGAACGGACGCCGCACGGTGCGCTTCAAGACCGATGCGCCGATCAACCACTTCTTCTCGATCCAGTCGGCCCGCTATGCGGTCAAGCAGGACGTGTGGAAGCGCGATGGCAAGGACGTTGCGCTGGCGGTGTACTACCACCCGGCGCACCCATACAACGTCGACCGCATGTTGGCGGCGATGAAACTCTCGCTCGAGCTGTTCAACGGCAAGTTCAGCCGCTACCAGTTCAGCCAGGCGCGCATCCTCGAGTTCCCGGCCTATGCCACCTTCGCGCAGAGCTTTGCCAACACCATCCCGTACTCCGAATCGATCGGCTTCATCCATCGCCAGACCGACCCCGACAAGATCGACATGGTCAGCTACGTCACCGCGCACGAGATCGGCCACCAGTGGTGGGGCCATCAACTCGTGCCGAGCGAGCAGCAAGGCGGCACGATGCTGGTCGAAAGCTTCGCGCAGTACTCGGCGCTGCTGGTGATGGAGCAGCTCTACGGCCCCGAGCAGATGCGCCGCTTCCTGAAGTACGAGCTCGACCGCTACCTGCGCGCGCGCGGCGGAGAGGTGGTCGAGGAACTGCCGCTGGCCCGGGTCGAGAACCAGCCCTACATCCACTACCAGAAGGGATCGCTGGCGATGTTCTGGCTGAAGGAAGTGGTGGGCGAAGCCGTCGTCAACCGCGCGATGGCCAAGCTGCTGCAGCAATACGCCTTCAAGAACGCACCGTACCCGAACACCCGCGACTTCCTTGCGCTGCTGCGCGCCGAGGCCGGGCCAGAACACGATGCGCTGATCACCGACCTGTTCGAGAAGATCACGCTGCTGGACTTGAAGGCCACCGAGGCCGTGGCCACGAAGCGCGCCGATGGCAAGTGGACGCTGAAGCTGGACCTGAGCGCCCGCAAGCTCTACGCCGACGGCAAGGGCAAGGAAACCGAGGCCCCGATGGACGAGCTCGTCGAGATCGGCGCATTCACCGACGAACCCGGCAAGCCCGGCTTCACGCCGGGCTCGGTGCTGAGCCTGAAGCGCCAGCGCATCCAGAGCGGGCAGCAGAGCCTCACGCTGGTACTGGACCGCGAGCCCAAGTGGGCCGGCATCGACCCCTACAACAAGCGCATCGACCGCAACAGCGAAGACAACCTGAAGGCCGTGACCGTCCGCTAGAGGCGCTGGCTCTATTCGCCGCGCCGCCCCAAATCAGCCAGCCGCTGCAGCCAACGGCTGCGCTGGGCAGGTTCGCCTTCAACCATGCCGATCAGTGTCTCGTGGACCGGCGCGATGCCGACGAAGCCGAGGATGTTGCGCTCCAGCGCCTTCAGGCTGTGGGCGCGGAAGACCCAGCGGTACACCAGTGCCGGCATGCCCATCGTGACGACCAGGCGTGCCGATCGGCCGCGCAGCAGCTTCTCGGGCATGGCCTTGCCCTCGAGCTTCGACAGCGCGAATCCCGGCCGCGCCACCTGCTCGAGGAAGCCCTTGAGCAACGCTGGCATGCCGCCCAGCCACAGCGGAAAGAAGAACACCAGGTGCTCGGCCCACCGGATATCGGCCTGCGCCGGCAGCAGCGCCGGCGGCACCGCACCCTGCTCCCAGTCCTGCTTGCTGCGCAGCAGCGGGAAGTCGAGGTCGGCGATCTTCAGCCGCCGGACCTCATGTCCGGCACCACGGGCCGCCGCGGCATAGGCCTCGGCCAGGGCGTGGTTGAAACGGCCGCCGTCCGGATCGGGATGGCCTTCGATGACGAGGATGTGCTTGCCCATGGCGAGATCATCGACGGCCGCCTGGCGCCGAGCCTTGCGACGGCGCAAACATGACAAAGCCGTCGCAACTCGTCGGATTTCGGGCGATCAACCCGGCGCGCCGCGGCGTCCAATGCCGACATTGCCCACCCTCGGGCCCACACGGAAATGTCCATGTTCCACCGATCGCTCGCTCGCCTGACCCGCCACCTGAGCCAGCTGCGCCTGTGGTTCGCGCTGCTGCTCGGCGCCCTCGCGCTGCAGCCGGCCCTGGCCACCGGCATCAATGGCCTGTGGACCTCGCCGAACGGCGACTACACCGTCTTCCTGCAGGACAGTACGAGCGGCCAGACCTTCGCACTGCAGGTGCCGGCCACGCTCGATACGCTGCGCGTCTGGCAAGGCACCGGCTCGGCCAGTGCCATCAGCCTGGCGAACCTGCTGCAGCCCGCCGACACGCTGGCCGCCACGGTGGCCGGCGAGGCGATGAGCGGCAGCATCGTGCTCGCCGGCATGCCGCAGCCGTTCAGCGCCAGCCTGGCGCTGGGCTGGGTGGCCACCGAGTACGCGGGCGTCTGGCAGAAGGCCTCGCCGGCCAATGCCTACCTGGTGTTCTGCGTGCTCAATGCCGGTGGCACACGCCTCGCGCTGCAGATCGACGTGACCATCACCGGCGAGAAGACCTATGCCTACGACATCTTCACCGGCACGCTGAACGGCAAGCAGTTCACTGGCGTGTCGCTCACCGGCAGCGGCCTGACTTCGCGGCTGGACTTCGCCGACAGCCAGACGCTGGCCGGCAGCACCACCACGCTGGGCCGCCCGCCGCAGACCACGACCTTCAGCGCAACGCACATCATCAAGTTGGCAAACTGATCGGGTCGACGGCGGGGTCGTCGTACCAGCGCCCTTCGCCCAGCAGCACCCGGTGATGGCCCTCGCCCGAGGGAATCATCGGGAAGCAGTTGGCCAGCGGCGCGATGCCAACGTCCAGGAAGAACGGCCCCGGCCAGGCCAGGCATTCGGCCAGTGCATCGGCCAGTTCGGCCGGCCGCTCGACACGGCGTGCGCCCCAGCCGAAGGCGCGCGCCAGCGCCACGAAGTCGGGCAGCGCCTCGTTCCAGCTGTGGCTCAGCCGGTTGCGGCACCGAGGCGTCCCCGCTCACGCACACCACCAGGCGATCCGGATGCGCGATCTGCGCGCCGATCGCGGCCGGCAGGCCGTAGCCCATGGTGCCGGCACCACCCGAGGTGAGCCAGTGCCGTGGCGCTTCGAAGCGCAGGTACTGTGCCGCCCACATCTGGTGCTGGCCGACATCGGTGCTGACGATTGCGCCGCGCCCGGCGATCGTCTGCTGAAGCGTGTGCATCAGCTGCTGCGGCAGGATCACGTCGCTGCGCGACTCGAAGTCCAGGCAACGCACGTCGCGCCAGCGTTGGATGCGCTGCCACCAGGGCGCGAGCCGCGCTGGTGCCGCCGAGCCCGGCTCGGCCGGCCCCATCACCTCGGCCAGTGCCTGCAGCACCACGGCGCAATCACCCACCAGCGGCACATCGACCTTCACCGTGCGGTTGATGCTGGCCGGGTCGATGTCGACGTGGATCTTGCGCGCACCGGGGCTGAAGGCATCGAGCCGGCCGGTGACCCGGTCGTCGAAACGCGCGCCGATGCAGACGACCAGGTCGGCATGGTGCATCGCCAGGTTCGCCTCCAGCGTGCCGTGCATGCCCGGCATGCCGAGCAGGCGCGGGTTCGAGGCCGGCACGGCGCCCAGGCCCATCAGCGTCAGCACGCAGGGCGCGCCGAGCCGATCGACCAGCTGCGTGAACGCGGCGCAGGCGGCGGGACCGGCATTGACCAGACCGCCGCCGCCATAGAGCACCGGGCGCCGCGCGGTGGACATCAGGTCGGCAGCGCGCTGCAGGCTGCCGCGCGGCGGCAGCCCACGAGCCGGCAGCCGCAAGGCACGCCGCGGCGCGGCCGGTCGACCGATGGGCCACGGCGCCAGTTGCACATCCTTGGGCACATCCAGCAGCACCGGCCCCGGCCGGCCGCCCGCCGCGATGGCCAGGGCCCGCGCCACCAGCCCGGCGATCTGCCCCGGTTCACGCGCCTGCGCATTCCACTTGGTCACTGGCCGGCTCATGCCCAAGGCATCGCTCTCCTGGAAGGCTTGCGTGCCGATCACCGCGGTGGCCACCTGGCCGCTGATGCACAGCAGCGGCACCGAGTCGCTGATCGCATCGAGCAGGCCGCTGATCGTGTTGGCCACGCCCGGCCCCGAGGTCACCAGCACCACGCCGACGCGCCCGGTGCTGCGTGCATAGCCTTCGGCCGCATGCACGGCAGCCTGCTCGTGGCGCACCAGCACGTGCCGCAGCCGCGGCTCGCCATGCAGCGCGTCGTACAGCGGCAATGCGGCGCCCCCGGGGTAGCCGAAGAGCGTGTCGATGCCGCCGTCGATCAGCGCCTGCAGCAGCGCCTGGGCGCCGGTGCGGACCGGGGTGACAAATGGCGGGGCGGCGGCAAGGGTTTCCATGCCGGCATTCTTCCGGACCGGTCGCAGAATGGGCTTCGTTCCTTCATGACGATCCCCGCCATTCGATGAAGAATCTTCGACCAAAGCCAACAGGTACCGAAGGAACTTTCGACAAGTTCGACCTCCAGATCCTGCGCCTGTTGCTGCAGGACAGCCGCCGCACGCTGAACGAGATCGGCGCCGAAGTCGGCCTGTCGCCGACGACCTGCTGGACGCGCATCAAGCGGCTCGAGGCCGAGGGCGTGATCCGGCGCTACACCATCGACCTCGACAAGACCCGGCTCGGCTACCACGACTCGGTGATCGTGCAGGTCACGCTGACCAGCCACACCGACAAGACGCTGCAGGAATTCGGCCGCGTGCTGGCAACGATCCCCGAGGTGGTGGAGGCCTACCTGGTCTCGGGCGACTACGACTACTACATCCGCATCGCCGTGCGCGACACCCGCGACTACGAGCGCCTGCTGCGCGAGAAGCTCTACAAGATCCCCGGCATCCGCCACAGCAAGTCGAGCTTCGTGCTGCGGGTGCTGAAGGAGGCGGGGGATGGCTTCGTGTGAGTGGTAGGCCGTGCTGGGCTCGAACCAGCGACCAAAGGATTATGAGTCCTCTGCTCTAACCAACTGAGCTAACGGCCCGCAGCGTGCTGCGGCGCGGATTGTAGGTGGCGGACCAGCGTGGCCATGGCGCTGCTCAGGCCCGCCAGCGCCCGGCTCAGCCAGCCCGAGCCCATGGCGCTGACGCGATGCCAACGCAGCGGCTGGCGGCTCAGCACCACCAGGCAAGCTTCGCGCAGCGCCGAGACGTTCACGATGCCCGCGCGTTCGGCCCGATGCACCTGGCCTACTTCAACCAGCACGTCGCGCTGCTCACCGTCCACGGTGAGCCACAACGTGCCGCAGTCGCTGCGCAGGCGGTCGCCGGGCTGCAGTTCCAGCGCAATCAGGTCCTCGCGACCGAGGGTCATCGCGCTGTGCAGGGCCGGTGCCCTCGGGCGGGCGGGATGCACCACTTTCAGATGCGTTGCATTCATGATCGAACTCCAGTTTGTCTTGATGATGCTGTGATTTCACTGCAGGACGGGCGCAGAATCCAACGACAAATTCGCCGGGCTTGCATGCGCCAGACTCATGGATAACCCCCTCGCCCGCCTGCCTTCGCTGGACCTGCTGCGGGGCTTCGTCGCGGTGGCGCGGCGCGGCAGCGTCACCCAGGCGGCGGAGGATCTGTTCCTCACCCAGTCAGCCATCAGCCGGCAGGTCCGTGGGCTCGAGGACTACCTCGGGCTGCCGCTGTTCCACCGCCGGCACCGGGCGCTGGAACTCACGGTGGACGGCGAACGCCTGTTCCGGCTGGCCGATGCCTGGCTGACCCAGTTGGGCGACCAGATCGAGGCGCTGCGGCAGCGCAGCACCGAGCATCCGGTGACGCTGACTTCGACGATTGGCCTGGTGTCCCTGTGGCTGCTGCCGCGACTGGGCGAGTTCCAGGCCAGCCATCCGCAGGTGGATGTGCGTGTCGGGGCGCACAACCGTGTCGTCGATCTCGAGCGCGAGGCGGTGGACCTGGCGTTGCGCTACGGCCCGGCCGATCGCAACCCGCAGGGCATGGCCCGGCTGTTCGACGAGCACATCGTGCCCGTGGCCAGCCCCGCGCTGGGCCTGGCGCCGGTGTTCGAGGACAACCCGCTGAATACCGTCACGCTGCTCGAGTACGACGAACTGTCGCGGCCCTGGCTGCGCTGGCCCGAATGGGCCGCGCCGCTCGGCCTGCCTGCGCTGAAGCCGCGGGCGCGGCTGGGCTTCAACCAGTACGACCAGGTGATCTTCGCCGCGCTGGCGGGCCACGGCCTGGCCCTCGGACGCTGGCCGCTGGTGGCGCAACTGGTGGCCGACGGCCGGCTGGTGGCCCTGCGCACGCGCGGCCGCCCGATGGCCGCTGACTTTGCGTATTGGCTGATCGAGCGCCGCGGCGGCGACACGCCTGCGCGGCGGCAGCTGGTGCAGTGGCTGCTGAATGAAGCCGAGCGCACGCGGGCGCTGGCGCCGCCCGGGGCCTGATCAGCCCTTGGGCGTCGACAGTGCGTTGCTGACCAGCCGCGAGGTGATGTCCACCAGCTGGATCATGCGGTCGTAGGCCATGCGCGTCGGCCCGATCACGCCCAGCGTGCCGACGATGCGGCCGTCCACCTCGTAGGGGGCCGAGACGACCGACAGCTCCTCGTAGGGCACCACGCCCGATTCGCCGCCGATGTAGATGCGCACGCCCTCGGCCCGACTGGAGTTCTCGAGCAGGCGCATCAGCTCGGTCTTCTGCTCGAACAGGTTGAACATCTTGCGCAGCGAGCCGAGGTCGTTGCCGAAGTCCTGCACGCCCAGCAGGTTGCGCTCGCCGGACACCACCACCTGCTCGGCGCCGGTGTCGAGCACGTCGTTGCCGGGCTGCACCGCGGCCTTCATCAGCAGCGCGATCTCGTCGCGCAGCGAGTCGATCTCGGTGCGCAGGCGCTGCCGCACCTCGTCGATGGCCATACCCGCATAGTGGCTGCTCAGCAAGGTGGTGGCCTCGGCCAGCTCGGCCTGGGTGTAGTCGCGCTGGGTGAAGAGCACGCGGTTCTGCACGTCGCCATCGGTGGCCACCAGGATCACCAGCACCCGCTTCTCGCCCAGGCGCAGGAACTCGATGTGGTGGAACACGCTGGCCCGCTTGGGCGCGGTGACCACGCCGACGAACTGCGACAGGTTGGACAGCAGCTGCGCGGCCTGAGCGATCACCCGCTGGGGCTGGTCGGGCTGCAACTGCTCGCGCACGCCGGCCATCTCAGGCGGCGTATGGTGCAGGTCGATCGGGCGCGCCGTCAGCATCGTGTCGACGAACACGCGGTAGCCACGCGCGGTGGGCACGCGGCCGGCCGAGGTGTGGGGGCTGGCGATCAGGCCCATGTCCTCGAGATCGGCCATCACGTTGCGGATGGTCGCGGCCGACAGCTCCAGCCCCGAGGCCCGCGACAGGGTGCGCGAGCCCACCGGCTGGCCGTCGGCGATGTAGCGCTCGACCAGGGTCTTCAGCAGGCTGCGGGCGCGCTCGTCCATGATGATTTTCATTGTACGGACGCCGCGCGCGTCCGCTCTACCCAAGAGGGCGTCCTGCCACATCGCTGTGGTGTAATCCGCCGCATTCCCCCTCACCGCTATGGCACGACGTTTCCACCACGCCGCGCTGGTCGGCAAATACCAGGCCGACGGTATCCGGCCGGTGCTCGAAGAGATCGCCGGCTTCCTGACGCGCGAGGGCCTGGAAGTCTCGTTCGAGCAGCAGACCGCTCAGAACACCGGCGTGACCGAATACGACGCGCTGACGCCCGAGCAGATCGGCGCGCACTGCGACCTGGCCGTGGTGGTGGGCGGCGACGGCACGATGCTCGGCTTCGCGCGCGAACTGGCGCGCTACGGCGTGCCGCTGGTGGGCATCAACCAGGGGCGGCTGGGCTTCATCACCGACGTGCCGATCGGGCAGTTCCGCGAGGCACTGGCGCCGATGCTGGCCGGCGACTTCGAGGAAGAGCACCGGACGATGCTCGAGAGCGAGGTCTGGCGCGACGATCGCTGCATCTTCGAAGGCCTGTCGATGAACGACGTGGTCGTCAGCCGCGGCGCCACCGCCGGCATGGTCGAGCTGCGGGTGGACATCGGCGAGGAGTTCGTCGCCAACATCCGGGCCGACGGCCTGATCGTCGCGTCGCCCACTGGCTCCACGGCCTATTCGTTGTCGGCTGGCGGGCCGATCCTGCATCCGGGCATTGCCGGCTGGGTGCTGGTGCCGATTGCCTCGCACACGATGTCGAACCGGCCGATCGTGCTGCCCGATGGCGGCGGCGTGCGCATCACCGTGGTGGCCGGCCGCGATGCCTCGGCCAATTTCGACATGCAGCGCCTGGCCAGCCTGCTGCACGGCGACCAGGTGCGCGTGCAGCGCTCGGCGCACAAGGTGCGCTTCCTGCATCCGCGTGGCTGGAGCTACTACGCCACGCTGCGACGCAAGCTGCGCTGGTACGAAGGAGTGGTCTAGATGCTCAGGCGCCTGGCGCTGCGCGATTTCGTGATCGTGCCGACGCTCGAACTCGATTTCCATGCCGGCTTCTCGGTGCTCACCGGCGAGACCGGTGCCGGCAAGTCGATCCTGATCGACGCGCTGCAGCTGGCGCTGGGCAGCCGCGGCGATGCCGGCGTGGTGCGCGAGGGCGCGCCGCGCGCCGAGGTCAGTGCCGAATTCGATGCGCCGGCCACGCTGAGCGCCTGGCTCGAGGAAGCCGGCTTCGAGGCCGATGAAACGCTGCTGCTGCGCCGGACCATCGACGCGCAGGGCAAGAGCCGCGCCTGGATCAACGGCAGCGCGGCCACGGTGACGCAGCTCCGCGAGCTGGCCGACCAATTGCTGGACATCCACGGCCAGCATGCCTGGCAGGGCCTGACGCGGCCCGCCGCCACGCGCGAGCTGCTCGACAGCCAGGCCGGCATCGACACCCGCCCGCTGGCCGAGGCCTTTGCCGCGCGCAAGGCCGCGGCGGAGGCGTTGGAGCGCGCCCGCGAACGCAGCGACGAAATCCTGCGCGAACGCGAACGCCTGGCCTGGCAGATCGGCGAGCTCGACAAGCTGGCGCCGGGCGAAGGCGAATGGGCCGAGCTGAGCGCGGAGCACCAGCGCCTGGCCCATGCGCAATCGCTGATCGATGCAGCGCGCCTGGCGCTGGATGCGATCAGCGATGGCGAGACCCCTGCCTTGGCCCAAGCCAACCGCGCACTCGACGCGCTGCAGGACGTCGCCGAGCACGATGCCGCGCGGCTGCAGCCCGTGGTCGAGGTGCTGCAGGGCGCAACGGCCCAGCTGCAGGATGCCGCGCACACGCTGAACAGCTACCTCGGCCATGCCGAGCTCGACCCCGACCGGCTGGCCGAAGTGGATGCGCGCCTGTCGGCCTGGATGGGCCTGGCGCGACGTTACCGTCGCCCGGCGGAGGAACTGCCTGCGCTGCTGGCGCAGTGGCGGGCCGAGCTGCAGGCGCTGGATCTGGCCACCGACCTCGCAGCGCTGGAGCAGGCGCTGGCCGCTGCGGACAAGCGTTATCGCGCCGAAGCGAAGCTGGTGACGGCCGCCCGGCAGCGGGCGGCCGAGTCGCTGTCGACCGCCGTCACGCAGGCCATGCAGACGCTCGGCATGGCCGGTGGCCGCTTCGAGGTGCAGTTGCCGGCCGTCACCGCGCCGCAGAGCTTTGGCATGGAGTCGGTGGAATTTGCGGTGGCCGGCCATGCCGGCAGCACGCCGCGACCCCTGGCCAAGGTGGCCTCGGGCGGTGAACTCTCGCGCCTGGCGCTGGCAATTGCCGTGACCACCGTGCGCGCAGGCGGCGGCGCGGCCACGCTGATCTTCGACGAGATCGACGCCGGCATCGGTGGCGCGGTGGGCGACACCGTCGGCGCGCTGATGAAGCAACTGGGCCGCGAGCGCCAGGTGCTGGCAGTGACCCACCTGGCGCAGGTGGCGGCCTGCGCCGACCAGCACTACGTCGTCTCGAAAGCGCTGCGCGGCGGCCAGACGGCCAGCGTGGTGCAGCCGGTCCTGGGCGAGGCCCGCGTGGCCGAAGTGGCGCGCATGCTCGGCGGCGAACGCATGGCCGGTACCAGCCTCGCACACGCACAGGCGATGCTGCAGGCCGCGCCGCCCCTGCCGCCCGCCTCACCGCCGCCGGCCAGGCGCCGCACGCAGGCATGAGCGACAGCAGCGCACCTCGGGCCACGCATCCGCGCGAGCTGGTGCTGATCACCGGCATCTCGGGCTCCGGCAAATCGGTAGCCCTGCATGCGCTGGAGGATGCCGGCTACTTCTGTGTCGACAACCTGCCACCCGAGCTGCTGCGCGACTACATGCGCCTGGAGCACGAGCGCTACACCGAGCGCGTCGCCATCGCGGTGGACGTGCGCGCCGCCAAGTCGCTGCCGGCCCTGGTGCCACTGATCTTCGAGCTGCGCAGCGAAGGCGTCACGATACGGCCGCTCTTCCTGGATGCCAGCACCGACACGCTGCTGCGCCGATTCTCCGAAACCCGGCGCCCGCATCCCTTGAGCCAGCCCGGCAGCGAAGGCCAGCCGCAGCATGCATTGGTCGAGGCGATCGAGCTCGAGCGCCTGCTGCTGGCCGAGCTGCGCGAGGTGTCCACCGTCATCGACACCAGCATGCTGCGGCCGGCCGGCCTGCGGGCGCAGGTGCGCGACCTGGTAGCGGCGCCGCACGACCGGCTGACGCTGGTGTTCGAATCGTTCGCGTTCAAGTACGGCGTGCCGCTGGATGCCGACTACGTGTTCGACGTGCGCATGCTGCCGAACCCGTACTACGTGCGTGAACTGCGGCCGCTGTCGGGTCGCGATGCGCCGGTGGCGCAGTACCTGGGCGAGCAGCCCGAGGCCGGCGAGATGCTGGCGCAGATCGAGGCCTTTCTGCGCCGCTGGCTGCCGGCGCTGGCCACCGACCAGCGCGCCTACGTCACGGTGGCCATCGGCTGCACCGGCGGCCAGCACCGCTCGGTCTACATCGTTGAACAACTGAGCCAGCGCTTCGCCGGCCACGGTGCTACGCTGGTGCGACACCGTGAACTGGATGCCATCGATTGAGTGAGCTGACAGCCCTGCCGCTGTTTCCGCTGCAGACCGTGCTGTTCCCAGGCGGCCTGCTGAGTTTGAAGGTGTTCGAGGCGCGTTACCTCGATCTGGTCAGCCATTGCCTGCGCGAGAAGTCGCCGTTCGGCGTGGTCTGCCTGAACCAGGGCTCGGACGTGCGCAAGCCCGATGGCGAGCGCGTGCGCTTCGAACCCGTGGGCGTGCTGGCCGCGCTGCAAAGCGTGGATGCCGAGCAGCCCGGCATCCTGCGCGTGCGCTGCCTCGGCGGCCAGCGCTTCAGGGCAGACACGCCGCGCGAGCAGCCCGATGGGCTGTGGATGGCTGACATCGAGGTGATCGAAGCCGACGCGCCGCTGCCGCCGCCGCCCGAGTTGGCCGCCACCGTGGTGGCGCTGTCGCATGCGATCGAATCGCTGCGCGCGCAGGGCCACGTACCCTTCACCGAGCCCTTTCACATGGACGATGCCGGCTGGGTGGCCAACCGCTGGTGCGAGATCCTGCCGATCTCGCTGGCCGCGAAGCAGAAGCTGATGGAGCTGCAGGAACCGGCGCTGCGGCTCAAGCTGGTCGACGAGTTCCTGCGCGGCAAGGGCGTGGTGCAGGACCGCTGAAACGGCGAAGGCGGCAGGCGCTCAGTCTGGCAGCTGCTCGATCAGGCGCCGCACGGGCGCCGGCAGACCCAGCGCCAGCGCTTCGGTGCGGCCATGCCAGCGGCCGGCCGGCAGGGCCGATTCGATGTGGGCCCGCGTGGCCGCGGCCGTGCGTGCCGGCAAGGCCCAGTGCCAGGGCTGCAGCTGCCAGTCGAAGTGCGTCAGCACATGGGTCAATGCCGGCCATCGGGTGGCCTCGCCAGGCCCCTGGGACGCCAGCGCCAGCAGCGCCTGGTCGTCGCCGAAGTCCGGCAGGCTCCAGAGACCGGCCCACACGCCGGTCTGCGGGCGCTGCACCAGCCACAGCTGGTCCTCGCGGGTCAGCAGCAGCAGGCTGCTGCTGCGACGGCCCCGCTTCAGCTTGCGGGTCTTGACCGGGTAGGCTTCGGGCCGCCCTTCGGCCCGTGCCCGGCAAGGCTCGGCCCACGGGCACAGCAGGCAGGTCGGCTTGCGGGCGCTGCACAAGGTGGCCCCCAGGTCCATCAGGCCCTGCGTGTAGGCCTCGACCCCTTGCTCCGGCACCAGCGCCTGCGCCCGCTGCCACAGGGCACGCTCATGGCGAGGCTCGGCCAGGTCGTCGCCAAAGCCGAGCACCCGCGTCAGCACGCGCTTGACGTTGCCATCGAGGATGGCCACGCGCTCGCCGAAACAAAAGGCGGCAATCGCGGCCGCGGTGGAGCGGCCGATGCCGGGCAGTTCGGCCAGCGCGGCACTGCTGCCCGGGAATACGCCGCGGTGCTCGGCCACGACCACCTGCGCGCAGCGATGCAGGTTGCGGGCGCGGCTGTAGTAGCCCAGCAC
>CAZXLI010000094.1:0-20376 GCA_964641795.1 uncultured Bordetella sp.
GATGCGCCAGCAGGCCAACCTGCCGGACCGCGACCTGGCCTACTTCGAGGAAGGCTCGCGCTACTTCGGCGACTACGTGCGCGCGGTGAGCTGGGCGCAGAAGTTCGCGGCCCTCAACCGCGAGCTGATGATGAAGCGCGTGATCGAGGCTGCGAAGACGGTGCTGCACAAGAACTTCCAGAGCCACATCGAGGCGGTGAACTGCCACCACAACTACGTGCAGAAGGAAACGCACTTCGGCGAGGAGGTCTACCTCACCCGCAAGGGCGCCGTCAGCGCCAAGGCCGGGCAGCTGGGCATCATCCCCGGCAGCATGGGCGCGCGCAGCTACATCGTGCGTGGCAAAGGCAACCCGGAGTCATTCGAGTCCTGCTCGCACGGCGCCGGCCGCGTGATGAGCCGCGGCGAAGCCAAGCGCCGCTTCACGCTGGCCGACCACCGCGCCGCGACCGAAGGCGTCGAATGCCGCAAGGACAAGGACGTGATCGACGAAACGCCCGCGGCCTACAAGGACATCGACGCGGTGATGGCCGCGCAGGCCGACCTGGTCGACGTGGTGCACACGCTGAAGCAGGTGGTGTGCGTGAAGGGGTGATCCACGCCGGTGACAACGCTGGTTCCAACGCTGGCGCGCGATCGTCTCGCCATGGCCCGCTGCGAGGCCATGCCGACACGAGGAACCGACCATGAACCCTGCCACCGCCTCCCCGACCCCTTCCGCCACTGCCAGCCTGGACGGCCGCCGCTTCGACGGCATCGTGCTCGAAGCCGGCAATACCCAGGGCGACGCCGACACGCTGCTCTTCGCCAACGGCCGCTTCCGCTCGACCGCCTGCGACCGCTACGGCTACGGTGACGGCGCCTACACCGCCCGCCGCGAAGGCGAGCGGCTGCACTTCGAGGCCGAGATGGAGAGCCCGCAGTACGGCCGCCTGCGCTGGCACGGCACCATCACCGGCCGCCGGCTGGACGGCACGCTGGTGATGCTGCGCGATGGCCAGCCGGCCGGCGAGAAGTGGCTGCTGGCGGGGGAGGTGTGACATGGGCGCCCGCATCGCGATCGTCCAGCATGCGCCGGTGGTGCTGGACCGCGCCGCCACGCTCGACAAGGCCGTCGGCTTGACGGCCGACGCCGCGCGCGCCGGCGCCCAGCTGGTGGTCTTTCCCGAAGCCTTCATCGCCGGCTACCCCAGCTGGGCCTGGCGCCTGCGGCCGGGCCAGGACATGGGCCTGGCCGAGCAGATCCACACCCGGCTGCTGGCCAGCGCGGTGGATCTGAGAGCCCCCAGGCCTGGGCCGGTGGCCCAGCCCGCCCCCCGAGGGGGTTCGAGCAAAGTGGCAGAGCCACATTTGCTCGAGCGCGCCGGCCACCTGCAGCCGCTGCAGCAGGCGGCGCGCGAGCATGGCGTCAGCATCGTCTGCGGCCTGCACGAGCGCGACGCCGAGTTCAGCCGCGCCACGCTGTACAACACCGTGGTGACGATCGGCCCCGACGGCACGCTGCTGAACCGCCACCGCAAGCTGATGCCGACCAATCCCGAGCGCATGGTCTGGGGCTTCGGCGATGCCAGCGGGCTGCGCACGGTGGACACACCGGTCGGGCGCATCGGCACGCTGATCTGCTGGGAGAACTACATGCCGCAGGCGCGGCTGGCGCTGTATGCCGAGGGCGTCGAGCTGCTGGTGGCACCCACCTACGACAGCGGCGAGCGCTGGATCGCCAGCGCCCAGCACATCGCGCGCGAAGGCGGCTGCTGGGTGCTGGGCGCCGGCTGCGTGCTGCAGGGCCGCGACCTGCCGCGCGACCTGCCCGGCCGCGCGCAACTGTTTCCCGATGACGAGGAATGGATCAACGGCGGCGATTCGGTGGTGGTGGCGCCCGGTGGCCGCATCGTCGCCGGGCCGTTGCGCAACGAGCGCGGGCTGCTGCTGGCCGAGATCGACCTCGAGCGCGTGGGCAGTGCACGCCGCAGCCTCGATGTGGCGGGACACTACGCCCGGCCGGACATCTTCACGCTGCAGGTCAACCGCCGGCCGCAGCGACCGGTCAGCGACACAGGAGAAGCCCCATGAGCGACAGCAACTACCACGACGGCATGCGCGACCTGCAGGACCGCTTCGGCACGCGTCTTTTGGCCGATAGGCTGAACGAGAAGCTGGGCCGCGCGGCCTTCACCGAGCAGGACCAGGCCTTCATCGAGAGCCGGCCCTTGTTCTTCCTGGCCACGGCCGATGCGCAGGGCCGGCCCGACTGTTCGTACAAGGGCGGCCAGCCCGGCTTCGTGCGCGTGGTGGCGCCTGACACGCTGGAGTTCCCCAGCTTCGACGGCAATGGCCAGTTCCGCAGCCTGGGCAACGTGCGCGCCAATGCAGCGGTGGGGCTGCTGTTCATCGATTTCGAGTCGCCGAAGCGCCTGCGCGTGAACGGCGAGGCCACGCTGATCGACGACCCGCAAGCGCTGGCCCGCCACCCGGGCGCCCAACTGGTGGTGCAGGTGCGGGCACGCCGCATCTTCCCGAACTGCCCGCGCTACATCCACCGCAGCAGCGGCGCCGAGCTGTCGGCCGACGTGCCGCGGCCCGGCCACCAGCCGCCGGTGCCGGCGTGGAAGTCGATGGCCATCGTTGCCGACGTGCTGCCGGCGCCGGGCACCGACCACGGCTGGCCGGTGCGCTGAACAGACCCTACTCGATCACCTCGCCGACCCAGATGCGGTCGAACTGCGCGCCGGCCTCGCGCTGGATGCGGCGCATCGTCTCGGCGTCCGCCGCCTCGTACTCGCAGACCATGCGCTTGCGGTCGGCCGACAGCAGGCTGCGTTTCCAGGTGGCCTGGTAGGACGCCAGGCACGGCCGTTCGCGGTCGGCCACGGCCATCATGTCGGCATCGGACTGCGGGGTGTCGAAGCTGCGTTCGACGACGATGCGGTGCAGGCTCATCGGGGGGCTCCTCGGGGGGAATCGTTCAGGCTCGGGATGCGGTGGCGGCCAGCGTGGCCTGCGCGCGGGCCACCTGGCTGGGCCGCCGGACGGCCGTGGCGGCGGCCAGCGCCTCGCCGGCCTGGCGCGCGGCGAGCGGTTTGTCGCCAACAGCCAGCGCATGCGTGGCCGCTGCATTCAGGACATAGGCCAGGCGGGCCTTGTCGTCGCGCTCGCGCAGCGCGGTGATGGCGGCGGCCAGCGTGGCATCGGCGCCGGCCTCGCCGCGTTGCAGGCGGGCCAGGGCGGTCAGTGCGTCGGCATACGGCACCTGCGGCTCGCCCATGCGGCGGGCGGCGGCGGCCACTTCGTCAACCTGGCACAGCAGCGCATCGAAGTTCTCGCGCTCGAACTCCATCGTCGCCAGCGCCAAGCGGCATTCGCATTCACGCCAGTGATTGCCGGCCGCGCGCGCCAGCGCCACCGCGCGGCCGAGGGCGGCGCAGGCGGCCGGCGCATCGCCTTCGGCGCGGGCGACGAGGCCACGGCCCCACTCCAGTTCCATCACCGGCAGCTGCAGTTCGGCGGCCAGCGCGGCCGCCTCGGCCAGCAGCGCGCGGCCGCGCACCTCGTCGGCCTCGATGTCGATCAGGCAACGGCCGGTGTTGGCCAGCTGCTGGCAGCGCGTGATGTCGTCGACGCGGCGGGTGCAGCGCTCGGCTGCCAGTGAAGCCGCCTGCGCACCCTCGGCATCGCCGGCCTGCTGGCGCCAGAAGGCCAGGATCTCCCAGCCCGCCGCGGCTTCGGCATGCAGGGCCAGCGCCTGCGCGGTGGCAATGGCCTGCTCGATGCGCGGCTGCAGCGCCGGCAGCTTGCGGCCGCCGGTGGCGGCTGCGGCCACGCGCAGGCGCAGCAGGCCGATCTCCAGCCGCGCTTTTTCAGCGTTAGGGACCAGCTCGTCGAGCAGCGCCAGGCCGCGTTCGGCCACCTGCGCGGCTTCGACATTGGCGAACACGCGCAGCCAGTGTTCGCCGGCCGCCAGTGCGGCGCGCGTGGCCAGCAGCGCATCGCCGGCAAGGCCGGCGTGGTGCGCCACCGCGCCGTGCAGCCACGGGTCATCGGCCGCCGAGGTGGCGAACATCCGCGCGATCTGCCGGTGCAGCGCACGCCGGCGCGGCGTGGACAGCGCGCGGTAGACCCCCTGGCGCACCAGGCCATGCACGAAGTCGAAGCCGCCATCGTCGGTGCCGTGCAGCAGGCCGCGGCGTTCCAGCTGCGCGATGCGGCCCAGCACCTCGGCCACCGGCAGCGCGGTGGCCTCGGCCAGCCATTCGGCGCGGAAGGTGCCGCCCAGCGCAGCCGCCCAGCCGATCAGGTCGCGTCCGGGCTCGTCCAGCACGCGCAAGCGGTCGTCGATCAGCGCTTCGAGCGTGCGCTCGGCCGGCGCTGCGTCGTTGCCACCGCCGGCGCGTGCCAGCTCGCTCAGGTACAGCGGGTTGCCGCCGCTGTCGCGCAGCGCCTGCTCGACGTTGGCCAGGCGCGGGCCCAGCCACTGGCGCACGGCCGGCGCCTCGAGCGGGCCCAGCGCAATGCGTTGCAGGCTGCGCTCCCGCCCGAGCGTCAGCAGGCTCTTCGCCGGGCCGTTGTCGTCGAGTTCACCGGCACGGGCCGCGGCGGCCAGCAGCACCGGCGCCGGTGGATCGCTCAGGCGCCGCGCGACGAAATGCAGCAGCGCGGCGGAGGCGTCGTCGATCCACTGCAGGTCGTCGACCAGCAGCGCCAGCGGCTGCTGGCCGGCCAGCGCGGCGAGCAGCTCGGCCGTGGACTCGAACAGCTGCTCGCGGCTGCCGCCGACCTCGCTGCCGCCGAGCAGCGGGCCGACGCGTTCGACCAGCGCCGGCGCGATGCCGGCCGTGGGCAGGCCGCGCAAGGCATCGAGCCAGAAGCCGTAGGGCCGCAGCGCCTCGGCCTCGAAGCAGCGCGCCCGGATGAGCTGCAGGCCCAGCGCCTGGGCACGCTCGGCCAGGTGATCGAGCAGCCGCGTCTTGCCGATGCCCGGCTCGCCGGTGAACAGCAGCACCGGTGCGTCGCGCGGCGCGGCGAGGGCGCTGGCGATGGCCTGGCATTCGCCATCGCGGCCGACCAGCGCGGCAGCATCGTTGGCAGCGGGTCGGGCCAGCGCCTGCAGCGCGCGCGCGGTGTCGGCAGGCGCCGTGAAGGCGGGCCTGGCACGGGCCGGCGCGGGCTCGCCTGCGCCGGCAGGCACGGCCGTCGGGGCGGCCGCGGCCCGCACCGGTGCCGCGGCGGCCTGGCGCTGCGCGCGGCGCACGCCGCGGATGGTCTCGTCGAGCACGCCGCCATCGGGCAGGGCCATTTCGCGGCGCAGCAGGTCGCGCGCCCAGGCGTAGTGCTGCTCGGCTTCCGGGTAGCGCCCGGCCGCGGCGAGCAGGCGCACCAGCGTGGCATGCGCGGCCTCCGCCAGCGGGTCGGCGGCCACCATTGCGCGGCCGTGGGGCAGGGCGCGTTGCGGGTCGTCGGCCAGGCGGGTGGTCAGCGTTTCCAGCACCGCGCGGCGCAGACGGCTGAAGCGCTCGCGCTCGGCCATGCACCAGTGGTGGAAGCGGTAGCAGGCCGGCAGCTCCAGGCCGTCGAGGAACTCGCCCTGCAGCGCCTGTGCGGCGGCTTCGAGCGCTTCGATCGGCTGCTGGTCGAGTGCGCTGCCGCCGCCCAGCAGGCGGCTGACGCGCGCGCAGTCGATCTCGCAGGCGCTGGGGTCGAAAGCCACCTTGTCGCGGTCGGCCTGCAGGCGTTGGTGTTGCCCATCGTCGACCACTGCGCGCAGCTTGGTCAGGCTCCAGCGCAGCGCCGCACGCGGGTCGTCCGGGCCGTCCCACAGCAGGTCGCAGAGCGTGGCACGCGATTGCGGCGTGCCGGTGGCCACCAGGTAGCCCAGCAGCGCGCGGGTGCGGCGCGAAGGCGGCAGCGGCAGCAGCGTGCCGTCGGCGGCGCGCAGCTCGAGGTCGCCCAGCAGGCGCACACGCAGCGGAATGCGCGTGGGCGACGAGGCTCCGGCTTCGGCCGTCATGCTGCGCTGTCCCTCCTGGCGGTGATGCCGCGGTCATTGGGCGCGCGGGCCGGCGGGCGCGTCAAGCCCGCAGCAACACGGAGCCGCCGAGGTGCGCGAACAGGTGCGCCGCGATCTCGCGCACATCGTCTTCGGCGCCGTGGATGAAGCTGGACTTGCGCCGCCGCAGCAGCGGCAGGCCCAGCACGTACAGGCCCGGTGCATCGACGATGCCGCGGTCGTGGCGCAACTGGCCGCGGCGGTCGAACACCGGTAGGTCCAGCCAGTGGTAGTCCGGCTGGAAGCCGGTGGCCCAGACGATGCTGCGCAGCTCGCGGCCGAGCTCGGCATGCAAGCGCGGCGACGCGTTGACGCGGGTCGGCGCAAAGCGCTCGGCCGCGCCCAGCCCGGCATCCAGCCCCTGCGCCGTGGCCCAGGCATCGAAGCCATCGAGCAGGCGGTTCATCTTCAGGTCGGCCAGGCTGCAGACGTTGTGCAGGCCACCGGAGAACAGCGCCTGCGTGCCGCGGATCGCGGCCAGCCGCCCGCAGACCTCGACGCCCTGCGCCTGCAGCGCGTTGAGGTCCAGCGTGGCGCGCTCGGGGCTGCCGATGAGCTGCGGCGAAGGCAGCCGGCGCGCGCGCTGCGGGTCGTCGATGTCTTCGATGCGCTGGTCCAGCACGCCGCTGGCCAGCAGCCACCACTGCACGTCGCGGCCGCGGTACAGCCGTGGCAGGCGCACCTGCTCGCCGGTGGCCAGCAGCACCGGGCGGCCGCTGCGCTGGATTTCCTGCGCCAGCTGCAGGCCGGTGGCCGAGGCGCCGACCACCAGCACACCACCGGGCGCCAGCTGCTCGGGCCGGCGATAGGTGTGGGGCGTCCACTGCGCCACCGCGGCCGGCACCTCGGCGGCCAGCGGCGGCAGCGCCGGACGGCTGCAGGCGCCGGTGGCCAGCACCACGGCGCGGCAGCGCCAGTCGCCCTGGTCGGTGTGCACGCGGTAGCCGCCGTCGGCGGGCGCCACCCGCCGCACCGTGGTGTGCGTGCGCACCGGCGCCTGCACCCGATCGGCATAACGTGCAATGAACGCGGCCACCTCGGTGGCGTGCAGGTAGCCGTCGGGGTCGTTGCCGGCATAGGCCTGGCCGGGCAGGCGGCACAGCCAGTTCGGCGTCAGCAGGCGCAGCGAGTCCCAGCGTTCGGTGCGCCAGGCGTTGGCCACCTCGCCGCGCTCGATCACCACATGGTCGACCGACCGCCGCGAAAGGGCCTGGCTCATCGCCAGCCCGCAGTGGCCGCCGCCGATGACGACGACGTCCGCCGCGCGCGGACCGCTGCGCATGGTGCTCACACCTTGCGGGTGCTGACGCTGATGTCGGTGGGGTTCGCGATGATGTCGAACACCGCCGAGCGCTTCTGCGATTGCGCCACCAGCGCCGCGATCTGCTCGGGCGTGGCGTCGGCGTCGATCTCGTAGTGGACCTTGATGCCGTCGAAGCCGTTGCGCACGCGCTCGTCGATGCCCAGCACGCCCTGCAGGTCCATGCCGGCTTCGAGCGTGGCACGCACCGAGTGCAGCTGGATGTTGCGGTGCTGCGCCACCGAGGCGATGCCGGCCGACAGGCAGCCGGCCAGGCCGACCAGCACGTATTCGACCGGCGTGGCGCCGTTGTCGGTGGCGGCGAAGATCTCGGGGTGGTCGGAATCGAACTCGAAGCTGCGGCGGTGCTGCTGCTCCTGCCCCAGGCCGAAGAAGCCGTCGACCGTGGCACGGCTGTGGGTGCCGTTGACCCACTGGCTGGTGGCGCGCCAGGTGAACTGCGCGCCTTCCGGTGCATCGGTCAGCGCGGCGCGGGCGGTGAGCAGTGCGTCGACGTTCACGCCGTTGTCGGCGCGGCGGGTGGTGGTGGCGGTCGGGGTCGTGGTCATGGCAGTGGCTCCTGAAGGGGGCGCCGGCAAGTTCACCGGACGGAAGCCACTGTGCGCACGCCGCGTTGGACCCGGCGTGGTAGCCAGCGTTGGAGTGCGGGGCGGCCGGCTCAGGCCGCGGCGGGCCCCAGGCGCTCCATCAGGAACTCCACCGCCACGCGCACCTTCGGGATCTGGTAGCGCGTCTGCAGGTACAGCAGGTAGATGCCGGCCTCGCCGCCGCGGTTCACCGACACCGGCTGGTCGAGCGTCAGCTGCACCAGTTCGCCGCTTTGCAGGTAGCGCTTCAGGCCCCATTCGGACAGCAGCACGATGCCGCGATGCTGCAGCGCCATGGCCAGCAGCGCGGTGCCGTCGTTGCTGATGAAGGCCGGCGCGATCGGGATCTCGCGCCAGCCGTCATCGTCCAGCCCCTGCCAGCGGATCACCGCGTTCGGGCCGCGGTACATCAGCCCGCGGTGGCCGGCCAGGTCGTCCAGCGTGCGCGGCGTGCCATGCGCGGCCAGGTACTGCGGCGTGGCGGCCAGCACGAAGCGGTTGGGGTCGAGCCGGCGCGCGACGACGCGGTCCTGCGGCTGGCGGCCGCCGCGGACGGCGATGTCGATCTGGTCGCGACCCAGGTCGACCAGCGCGTCGCTCAGGTGCACGTCGAGCACGATGTCGGGGTAGCGGTCGGCAAAGTCCTGCAAGGCCGGCAGCAGCAGCAACTGACCGTAGCTCGGCATGGCGCTGACGCGCAAGGTGCCGCTGGGCGTGCTGCTGCGCTGCCCCACCAGTTCGTCGGCATCGGTCAGCTGGGCCATGCCGGCGCGCACCTGTTCGAGGTACTGCGCGCCCAGCTCGGTGAGCCGCACCGTGCGTGTCGTGCGGTGCAGCAGCACCACGCCGAGCTCGGCCTCGAGGTCGCTGATGCGGCGCGAGACCGACGAGGCCGGCACGCCGAAGGCCTGCGCCGCCCGCGAGAAGCTCAAGGTGTCGGCCACCTTCACCAGATATTGCAGCGCGCGCAGCTTGTCCATCGTGAACCCCTGCCGATGAAGTCCGAACCCGCCGCGATTGTTGCCGCTGCGGCAAAGGAATTTGGCGATTGCGATGGATTCCGCTGACAACGGCTTGTCCCTACGATGCTGGCATTGCAGCCCCAACAGCCCCAGGAGATTCGACATGACGACGATGCTCAAAGCCCAGTACACCACCCGCGGCCCGGTGCCGCAGGACGTGATCGAGGCCGTGCCCTTTGCCAAGCCGGTGCTGGCCGCCGGCCAGGCCCTGGTGGCCGTGCTGGCCGCGCCGATCAATCCCAGCGACGTGCTGACCCTCACCGGCCAGTACGGCATCCTGCCGCCGCTGCCCGCGGTGGGTGGCAACGAAGGCGTGGGCCGTGTCGTTGAGCTGGGCCCGGACACGCAGGGCCCGGCCATCGGCCAGACCGTGCTGCTGCCGGCCGGCGCCGGCACCTGGGCCACGCATGTGGTGGTGCCTGCCGCGCGCCTGCTGCCGCTGCCCAACGAGGCCGACCCGCAGCAGCTGGCGATGCTGACCGTGAACCCGCCCACCGCGGCGCTGCTGCTGAGCGACTTCGCCGCGCTGCAGCCCGGCGACTGGGTGGTCCAGAACAGCGCCAACTCCGGCGTCGGCAGCTACGTGGTGCAACTGGCCAAGCTGCGCGGCTACAAGACCGTGAACATCGTGCGCCGCGAAGCCGCGGTGGCCGGCGTTCAGGCACTGGGCGGCGACGTGGTGCTGGTGGACGGCGACGACCTCGCCGAGCGCGTGAAGGCCGCCACCGGCGGCGCGGCGATCAAGCTGGGCATCGACGCGGTCGGTGGCAGCGCCACGATGCGCCTGGCCGCCACGCTGGCCGAAGGCGCCAGCATCGTCAACTACGGCGCCTTGAGCGGCGAGCCCTGCACCGTGTCACCGCGCGAGCTGGTGTTCCGCGACGTCACCCTCAAGGGCTTCTGGCTGGCGCGCTGGTTCCGCACGGCGCCGCAGGCCAAGGTGGTGGGCTTGCTGAGCGAACTGGCCGGGCTGATCGCGGCGGGCAAGCTGCATGCACCGGTGCAGGCCACCTATGACGTGGCGCACATCAAGGAAGCGGTGAAGGCCGCGGCGGCGGGCGAGCGGCAGGGCAAGATCCTGGTGGTGCCGGCGGCCGCCTGACAGGAGCGTCAAATCGAGCCCGTCCTCGGCCGGTGGGGACGGGCACCGACCCCGCTAGCGCCCAATGTGGGCGTCACGACAAAGCACCGACAATGGCTGGGCATGATCGCCGAGGGACCGCTTCTTCAACTGGGTGCCGGGCCTGGGCGTCAGCGCGCGGCCGGGAGTTCAGGCCTTCTTCGGTCTCCATCGACACGTCGGGCGCCGTGGGGTAAGCGCTCTGACGCAGGCAGGCGAGCGCACCGTCGAACTTCGCTCACCCCAAGCTGAACAGCGCCTTCAACTCCTCGGGCGGCAATTGCCCGACCCACGTCTCTCCACTGCCCACCGTCATCTCCACCAACTCGCGCTTGCTGCGGATCATCTCGTTGATGCGCTCCTCGAAGGTGCCGCGGGTGATGAAGCGGTGGACCTGCACCTTGCGCTGCTGCCCGATGCGGTAGGCGCGATCGGTCGCCTGCGCCTCGACGGCCGGGTTCCACCACAGGTCGAAGTGCACCACGTGGCTGGCGGCGGTGAGGTTCAGGCCCGTGCCGCCGGCCTTCAGCGAGAGCAGGAACACGCGCTCGGCGCGCTCGCCCTGGAAGCGCTCGACCATCTTGTCGCGGCGCGTGCGCGGGACGCCGCCGTGCAGGAACAGCGGCTCGTGGCCGTGGCGTTCGCGCAGCATGCGCTGCAGCAGTTCGCCCATCTCGCGGAACTGCGTGAAGACCAGCACCTTCTCCTGCGCCGCATGGATCTCCTGAAGCAGGTCGAGCAGCCGCTGGGCCTTGCCTGATTCGTCCGGGTCGGCCGCGCCCTGCTTCAGGTAGTGCGCCGGGTGGTTGCACACCTGCTTGAGCGCCAGGATCATCTGTAGCACCAGGCCCTGGCGCTGGAAGGTGTCGGACTCGCCCGCGATGCTCTTCAGGCCTTCCCTTACCACCGACTCGTACAGCGCCGCCTGCTGGCGGCTCAGCGAACAGAACTGGTCCTGCTCCACCTTGTCCGGCAGGTCGCTGATGATCGACTTGTCGGACTTCAGGCGGCGCAGCACGAAGGGCGCCATCACCTTGCGCAGCCGCTCGGCGGCGGCGGCGTCGCGGTGGGTCTGGATCGGCGTGGCGTACTCGCGCGCAAAGTGCGTGGGTCCGCCCAGGTAGCCGCGCTGCGCGAAGTCCATGATCGACCAGTATTCCGAGAGCCGGTTCTCCACCGGCGTGCCGCTCATTGCCACGTAACCATTGGCCGTTATTGACTTGACCGCGCGCGACTGCGCGGCGCCCGCGTTCTTGATGTTCTGCGCCTCGTCGATGACCACCAGGCGCCAGCTCATCGCCTTGAGCAGCGCCGATTCGCTGCGCACCACGCCATAGGTGGTCAGCAGCACATCGGGCCGCCGCTTGGATAGCTCGCGCTTCGCGCCGTGGAACACCTCGACATGCAAGCCCGGCGCGAAGCGCTCGACCTCCTTCTGCCAGTTGGTCAGCAGGCTGGTGGGCACGATGACCAGCGCCCGTGCATCGTCCAGCGCGCCGTCTTCCTTCAGCCGTTGCAGCAGTGCTATCACCTGCAGTGTCTTGCCCAGGCCCATGTCGTCGGCGATGACGCTGCCCAGGCCGAGCCGGGCATTGCGCCACAGCCACGCATAGCCGCGCTGCTGATAGGGCCGCAGCGTGGCGCGCAGCCCGGCCGGCAGCGGCACGTCGGCAATGCGGGTCAACCGCTCGACGAGCTTCTCGGCCGCCTTGTTCAGGCCGACCGGCGCGCCATCGACTTCGCCAGTTAGCGCGGTTCGCAGTAGTTCGATCCCCGGCATCGTGCCCGGCTTGGCCAGGCGCGCGCGCAGCTGCGCGATCTCAGCCGGATCGAGGTAGACGTACTGGCCGCGGAAGCGCACCACGCCTTGCGCCTTGCCGAGCAGGCGTTCGAACTCGGCCGGCGTGATGCGCTCGTCGCCGAGCGAGACCTTCCAGTCGAAGGAGAACACGTCGTCGGCGCTCAGGAACGCGGTCGCGCTGGCGCTGCTGGCCTTGATCTGCATCGACAGTCGCGGCCGCAGCAGGCGCTCCAGCGCCCGCGGCAGAAGGGCACGGACGCCCATCAAGCGCAGCGCGGGCAGCGTTTCGAAGAGCAGCGCCGGCAACTCCTGCGGCCCCAGCTTCAGGGACTTGCGCGCACCGGACCGCACGTACTCGTGCAGCGGCGGATGGAACTCGGCCAGCATCGCCACCGTCTGCAGCACGGCCATCCGGCGCGCGGCCCAGGCCGGCGCCGAGAGGACTTTGGCCAGTGGCGTGGGGGCTTCCAGTGCCGATGCCTCCTCGGCCACGGCGATGGACAGCGCGAAGTCCGCTCCGCTGTCGTCGTCCTCGATGCGCAGCACCGGCGTGTTCGCCTGGCGCGCCAGGTGCAGCCGGGCCAGCCACGCGTGGACGCTGCCGCCGACGGCGCCTTCGCCGGGGCCATCGAAGCGGGCGCGGCCGCCGGCGAAGAAGAGCCGCACCAGCTTGTCGCCGGGCGGCTTCTCGGTTGATGCTGCATTGGCGGACCACACGTAGTGGTCGAGCAGGGCGGACAGCACGATGCGCAGCTGAAGCAATGGTTCCAGCGGCTCGGTCTTGCGTCCGCGGCGGCGCGTCACCAGTTGCGGTGGCAGGGCAGATGCAGCGTGCGCCAGCAGGCCTTGCACGACAGCGTCCAGTTCCGCAGCGCACCAGCGCAGGCCCAGCGTGTGGCCGTCGATTGCAAAGACCTGGGGCACGACGGCACCCTTGGCCAGCAGGTGCAAGGCCAACAGCCGCAGCGTGTGCACGGCGGCCAGGTGCTCGGAGACATCGCCCAGGCGTGCCGGCGCGATGGCGGCGACCAGCTCGAGCAACTCGGCCCAGGCCTGCGGCGAGCGACCGGCGTGCTCGACGCCGCTGATCGCGACGGTGCCCTGCTCGTCGACCATCAACTGCAGGCGCCCTTCGGGCAGCGGCGTGCCGTCGTCGTCGGAAGGCGCTGTGGTGGCCTCCATGACCTGCCGCGCATGCCGCGCGACACGCGCCATCACGCGGCGCGCGACTTCGCGGAAGTCTCCGCCGCGGAAGAACACCGGCTGCGCCTGCAGCACCTGCCACAGCGGTTCACGCAGGTCGGGGATGGTCGTGAAGTCAAGCCGGTCCAGCGCCCGCGCGCCGTCCGCGGGGACCCCATTCGCGGGCTGTGCCGTGCTCGGAGCATGCTCGAAATACGCCTGCACCAGGCTCGGCGGGCCTGCCGCCGCCTCGGCGCCGATGTGCACGCCCTGCGCCTGCAGCAACACCGGAAGGTCCAGCCCGCGCAGCCGGAACACGAGAAAAGGATCGCCGTCGATCTCCTGGCTGAGCAGGTAGATCACCGCGGCCAGGTGCTTGCACGGCACGGCCCAGTCGGGGCATGAGCAGTGCATCCTCAGGTCGCTCCAGCGCGAGGGGAACACGGCAATGTCCAGGCGCCGGGCCTCCTGCAGCACGGCAGGATCGAGCTCGCGATTGAGCAGGCGCGCAATGAGGCCGGCGTCGGCCGCCAGGCGCTTCACCAGCCGCGCGGCATCGGACTTGGAGACCGCTGGGACCTGGACCTCGACCTCGTAGGGCCGTGGCCGCGAGCCCTGCACGCGGGCACGCACGCGACCGTCTTCCATCTCGAGGCCGAGCACCGCGCCGCGGTTGGCGTAGCTGCGCCCGCGCGGCAGGCGGTTTTCGTGGTCGATCTGCGTCAGCGCCTGCAGCCATTGCGCGCCCCACCATGTGCGGCCGTAGGCGATGCGGCTCACCGGTGAAGTTCCTGCTGAAGGACCACTTTTCTGTGGCTACCGCGGGTGCTGTTTCAAGCGGTGGCTTGGTTCAGCGGTTCAGGTCCCGGCAGGCACCGCCCCATCGGCCAGGCCCAGGGCCCAGGCTTTCCATTGCGCCGCCAGCTCGCGCGTCGCTGCCGTCGCGTCCGAGGACAGGTGCGCAATCGTCGTCGCGACGATGCCGCGGATGTGTTCGTCCTGCTGGTGCTTGCCGGCCGACTCCGCCAGCTCGGCCAGTGCCTTCAGGTTTTCCTCCATGGCCGCTGATGCCAAGGCGTTCTGTGCGGCCTGCTGGGCCGATGCTGCTTCGTTCATGGGGTGGTCCTTTGGTGGTACTTCGGGCGAAGCGGTGGAAAAGAAAAAAGCACCTGGGCCTGCTGACCTAGGTGCTTCTCTGTCTCGGTATCTTGGCTCCCCGACCTGGGCTCGAACCAGGGACCTACGGATTAACAGTCCGGCGCTCTACCGACTGAGCTATCGGGGAAGTGAGCCTCGCAGTATAACGTGTTTTCGATGGCTGTCTAGAAATCGACGTTCAGCGAGGCGTGGGCCTGGCGGCCGGGCAGGGGGTACAGGTAGGCGTGGCCGAACTGGTACGGGCTTTCCTTCCAGGCACGGCGGTTGGCGAGGTTGTCGATGCCAACGCGCCAAGTGAGCGTCCTCGCGTCCAGCTTCGTCGTGTAGCGCAGGCCCAGGTCCAGGCGGGTCCAGGCGCCCACTTCCAGGCTGTTGTCGGGCAGCACCGCGCGACGGCCTTCATGGGTCAGGTATCCGAGGATGGCCAGGCCAGGCACGGCCGGCAGGTTGTAGGCGGCCTGCAGCTTGAGGTTGCGCGCAGGCACGTTGGTGGGCTTGCGGCCGTTCAGGCCGGGGTCGCTGGTGTTCTGAACCTTCGCGCGCAGCAGCATCGCGCTGGCGCGCAGGTTCCAGGCGCCGGCGCGCCAGTCGAGCTCGGCTTCCAGGCCGCGGTGACGCTGTTCGCCGTCGATCAGGTGGGTGCAGGTGTCGTCGTCGTCGCAGCTGCCGATGTCGCGGGCCAGCGGTCGCGTGATGTCGAACAGCGCCAGGCCGGCGTCGAGGCTGGCTTCGCGGTGCTTGAAGCCGGCTTCCCATTGGCGGCTCTTCAGCGCGGGCAGGGCCTGGCCGGCGTTGGTGTAGCGGCTGCGGTTGGGCGCGACGTCGGATTCGACGCCCTGGCCCCAGCTGGCGTAGACCAGGTCGCCGGCACCGAGCTCGCGGCTGAAGGCCAGCCACGGGATGGTGACGGTCTGGCCGTAGCTCGTCGCGCGCGAGCCATCGGTGCGCACGCTGTCGCGCTGCAGGTGGGTGCTGCGCAGGCCGGCCCACAGGCGGTTGCCGCCGCCGAAGTCGATGGCGTCCTGCAGCCGCCATTCGGTGCTGCGCTCGCTGCGGTTGGTGTTCTCGTCGGTCAGCGTGGGGTCCGGCGGCGTCATGGTCAGGCCGTCGAGCGTGCCCACGCCCACCCAGTTGTAGGCCTGGCGGTGGTAGCGCGCACGGTAGCGGCTGACCAGCACGCCGGTGCCCAGCTGGTGCTGCACGCCGGCCAGCTGGCCGCGCCAGGCCAGCGAGAGGTCCAGTGCATCGGTGTTGCGGTGCTCGCCCTCGCTGCGGAAATCGTAGAGGTCGAAGCTGCCGTCGCTGCAGTAGCGGTCGTAGACGTTCTCGCTGCTGCAGCCGAACGGGAAGGCGATGCGGTCGTCGCTGCGCAGTCGCTGGCTCATCGCGTGGGCTGTGACGCTCATCTCGCTGGTTAGCTGCCGGGTGTAGCGCAGCGAGGCGGTGCGCCCATCCAGCACCACCGGCAGGCTCCAGGGCTGGTTGTTGAGGTTCAGGTTGGGGTCGATCGCATGCGCATCGGGCACGCGGCCGCCCAGCACGCTGAAGCCGGCCATGCTGGGCTGGCGCTGGTGGCTGATCTCGAGCTCGGCCTCCAGCAGGCTGCCGGCGCCCAGGCGGGCATCCCCGGCCAGCGCCAGCAGGTGGTTGCGGCCCTGGGCATTGCGCAGCGTGGGGTCGAGGTGGTTGGCGCTGGCGTTCAGGCGCCAGCCGAAGGCGCCATCGGCGCCGCTGCGCTCGGCCAGGTCGAGGGCCGCGCCGTAGGTCTGGTCTTCGGACCAGCCGATGGCGGCGCTGCGCACCGGCGCGCCGGCCTGCGCCGGCGGGCGCTTGACGACGAAATTCACCAGCCCGCCGGGCGCGCTGGTGCCGGCCTGCAGGCCGCTGGTGCCCTTGAGCACCTCGATGCTGCTCTTGTTGCCCAGCAGGATCGCGGTTTCGGCATTGATCGGCAGGCCGTCGCGCCGGAAGTTGAAGCGGTTGTCCAGCACGAAGCCGCGCACGGTGAGCATGCTCCAGTAGCCGGGCGAGTTGTAGGCGTCGCTGATGCTGGCGTCCAGGCGCGTGATGTCGGCCAGGCTGGCGATCGCCGCGTCCTGCAGCTGCGCGGCGCTGACGCTGGTGGCCGAGAGCGGCAGCTTGCCCAGCGGCGTGTCGCCGAAGCCGGCGATGGCCACCGGCGGGCTGGTGAGGCCGCGGCCGGTGACGGTGACGGTCTGGGTGGCCTCCTGGGCCGTGGCCTGCAGCGCGGCCAGCGCCAGCGCGGTCAGCGTGAAGGTGAGTCGGACATGCGTTGCCATCGTCGTGCTTTCAGCAGGGACGGCAGGTCGGCAAACGAAGACGGGACGAGCGCGCGAACGCGGGCCGGTTCAGGCTTGCTTCCCTGCGCGAGGATTACCTCAGTCAGGTTCAAAGGGACTTTCTCAGTCGCACCGCGGAGAACGGCGCAACACCCCTAGCGAAGCCACGCGATCGATACGATCACGTGGAGAGCGGATTATCGCTGACGATGCGTCAGTCGTCGAAGTTCGGCGTCTCGACGCCGAGCACCTTGTGCAACTTCGGGCTGGTGGTGGTGTACTGCAGCAACACCCGCTTCTCGGGGAAGACGTAGGGTGAAGCGCCGAAGGCCGCCAGCGCGGCCTCATGGAAGCCCGAGAGGATGAGCTTCTTCTTGCCCGGGTAGGTGTTGATGTCGCCCACCGCGAAGATGCCCGGGACGCTGGACTCGAATTTCTCGGTGTCGACGACGATCTGCTTGCGCTCCAGGCCCAGGCCCCATTCAGCGATGGGGCCGAGCTTCGGGCTCAGGCCAAAGAAGCACAGCAGCATGTCCAGCGGCACCACGCGGGTGACGCCGTCGTTGCCGGTGACGCGCACGCCCTTGAGCCGGCCATCGGCCTCGTCGAGCCCGCTGATCTGGCCGACGATGAACTGCATCTCGAGCGCATCGCACAGCTCGCGCATCTTGGCCACCGAAGCCGGCGCGGCGCGGAAGCCGTCGCGGCGGTGGATCAGGATCACGCTGCCGGCCTGGTGCGGACCTTCCTGCGCGAAGTTCAGCGCCCAGTCGAGCGCTGAATCGCCACCACCGACGATGACCAGGTCCTTGCCGGCGAACAGCGAGGGATCGCGCACGCGGTAGAACAGCTGCCGGTCGAGGTAGGCATCGACCCCGTCGACCTTCAGCGCGCGGGGTTGGAACGAGCCGACGCCGCCGGCGATGAACACGGTCTTGGTGAGGAACTGGGTGCCCTTGCCGGTCTCGACGAAGAAGCGGCCGTCGGCCTCCTTGCGCACCACGGTCACTTCCTGCCCGAGGTGGAAGGTGGCGCCGAAGGGCTCGATCTGCTTGAGCAGGTTGTCGGTCAGCTCGCGGCCGGTGCACACCGGCACCGCCGGGATGTCGTAGATCGGCTTGTCGGGGTACAGCTCGATGCACTGGCCGCCAGGGTAGGCCAGCGAATCGATGATGTGGGCCTTGATCTCGAGCAGCCCGAGCTCGAAGACCTGGAACAGGCCGACCGGGCCGGCGCCGACGATGACCGCATCGGTTTCGATCATTCTCAAACTCACATCTGAAGCCCCGGAGGGGACCGGTCGCCATCGACGGGCCGCCAGGCGGCCGGGGCCGTCAAGATCAGCGCTTCAATTCGCCGATCTTGTCCTTCACGTCTTTCCACTCGTCGGCATCGGGCAGCGCGGCCTTGCGCTTGGTGATGCTGGGCCACTGCTTGGCCAGATCGGCATTGAGCTTGATGAAGGCCACCTGGTCGCCGGGCACGTCTTCCTCGGGGAGGATCGCGTTGACCGGGCATTCGGGGATGCACACCGCGCAGTCGATGCACTCATCGGGGTCGATGGCCAGGAAGTTGGGGCCTTCGCGGAAGCAATCGACCGGGCAGACATCGACGCAGTCGGTGTACTTGCAGCGGATGCACGATTCGGTGACGACGTGGGTCATGGGAGCGAGCCGAGTTTGGTATTCGAGGGTGACCGGCGATTTTAAGGGGCCGGGGTGGGGCCGGAACCTTGAGCCTTGTCATGTCCGGGGGATGCGGGCGTGGCCGCTGCGCCGCCGGCACCGACGACCACCACCGCCGGTCGGCCGGCATGCAGCGGCGCCGCATCGCCCAGCGTGGCCACCTGGTGCTGGCTGGCGATGGCATCGGGCCAGCCAGCGCGCGACACCACGCTCACCGGCGTGTCCGGCGGCCAGCCAGCTTGCAGCAGCTTGGCGGCCAGCGCGGGCAGTTGCAGGCCGGCCATGTAGAACACCTCGGTGTCGGCGCTGCGCCGCGCCTCCAGGGTGCCGAGCTGTGTCATCGCGGTGGTGAAGCTCACGGTGCGGCCGACGCCGCGCCGGGTGAGCGGCCGGGCCGCGTCGGCGGCCGCGGCCAGCGCCGAAGTGACGCCGGGCACGATCTCGTAGCCGATGCCGGCAGCGGCCAGCGCCTGCAGCTCTTCCTCGAGCCGGCCGAAGATGCTGGGGTCGCCGCCCTTGAGCCGCACGACGCGGTCGTGCTGCCGGGCCTGCTCCACCAGCAGCGTGTTGATCGCGGACTGGCCGGTGGCATGGCCGAAGCCGCGCTTGCCCACGTCGAGCCACTGCGCTCGTGGCGCGATCTCGCGCAGCGCCGGATCGGTGAGGGCGTCGAACAGCACCACCTGGGCCTCGGCCAGCAGGCGCTGGCCGCGCACGGTGATCAGGTCGGCCGCACCCGGCCCGGCGCCGATGAAGACGACGCGGCCCAAGCGCTTTAGCCGCGCACCAGCAGCGCGCCGCTGGTGCGGTTGCTGCTGGGGTCGACGACGATCAGCGCGCCGCCCACGCGGTTGCTGGCATAGGGCTCCAACGGCAGCGGCTGCTGCAGCTCGACGACCACATGGCCGATCTCGTTGACCGCGAGTTCGTGCGCATCGGTAGGCGCGAGCGTGTGGATGTCCAGCCGGTGCTCGATGCTGGCAATGCGCGCCTGCACCCAGCGGTTGCCATGACGCACCCAGTACTTGCGGCCGACCTGCGCGGCCTCGGTGTCCAGCCAGGCCAGGGTGGCCTCGAAGCGCTGCGTGGCCTTCAGCGCGCCGGGGCTGGCGATCCAGTCGCCGCGGCTGATGTCGAGCTGGCGGTCGAGCACGATGCCGGCCGATTCACCGGCCTGCACGCGGTCGACCACGCTGCCGGCGCGGCGCACCTCGGCCACCACGGCATGCTCGCCGCTGGGGAAGACCTGCACCGCATCGCCGGCCTGCACCGCGCCATGCGCGATGCGGCCCCAGAAGATGCGCGGCTGGTGGCCGGCGCCTTCGCCTTCACGGGTCACGAACTGCACCGGCTGCAGCAGCGTGCCTTCGGTGCGCTCCTGCGTGGTCGGCAGGCTTTCCAGCAACTGCAGCAGCGAGGGACCCTGGTACCACGGCGCATCGAGTGGCGCGGTGACGTTGTCGCCGCGCAGCGCACTGACCGGGATGATGCCGGCCACCGTGATGCCGGCTTCGGCCGCGAAGGCTTGCAGCGCGGTACGCGTGGCCTCGAAGGCCGCTTGCGCATCGGCATCGACCGCATCGAGCTTGTTCACCGCGAACACGATGCTCGGCACGCGCAGCAGGTGGGCCAGCAGCGCGTGGCGTCGGGTCTGCGGCAATAGCGTGAGCGGGCTCGCGCGCCAGTCGATCTTGGTGATGTCGACCAGCACCACCGCGGCATCGCTGCCGGCCGCAGCCGTCACCATGTTGCGGGTGTACTGCTCGTGGCCCGGTGCGTCGGCGATGATGAACTTGCGGTGGCGCGTGGCGAAGTAGCGGTAGGCCACGTCGATCGTGATGCCTTGTTCGCGCTCGGCCTCCAGGCCATCGGTCAGCAGCGACAGGTCGATCGGTTCGCCCGCGGCGCGCTTCTGCAGCGTGTCCAGCTGGTCGGCCAGGATCGCGCGGCTGTCGTACAGCAGCCGGCCGATCAGCGTGCTCTTGCCGTCATCGACGCTGCCGGCGGTGAGGAAGCGCAGCGCCCGGTGGTCACTGGGTGTCTTGGGCAGGGCAGACATCAGAAGTAGCCTTCCTTCTTGCGCCGCTCCATCGAAGCGTCGGAGGTGCGGTCGTCCATGCGCGTGGCGCCGCGCTCGCTGACGGTGACGGTGAGCGT
>CAZXLI010000095.1:0-20226 GCA_964641795.1 uncultured Bordetella sp.
TTTCTTTGCACCAGCAAAGAAAGGAGGTCGCCCGCCGGGGCGAGACCCGGCACGGGGGCAGGCGGAAGCCCTTGGACAAATCGCACCAGCGAACGGCCGCTCCGGGCCGTGAAACATGTGTCGCGCAAACGCAAATCCCGGTGGAGCCCCTGACATGTTGAAGAAGATCCTGGTCGCCAACCGCGGCGAAATCGCGCTGCGCATCCTGCGCGCTGCGCAGGACATGGGCATCGCCACCGTCGCGGTGTATGCGCGCGACGATGCCGAGTCGCCGCACCACACGCTGGCCAACGAAGCCGTCGCGCTGCAGGCCAGCGGGCCGGCGGCGTACCTGGACGTCGCCGCGCTGGTCGAGATCGCGCGCCGCACCGGCTGCGACGCGGTGCACCCGGGCTACGGCTTCCTGAGCGAGCGCGCCGACTTCGCCGAGGCCTGCGCCGCGGCCGGGCTCAGCTTCATCGGCCCCACGCCGGCGCAGTTGGCGCTGTTCGGCGACAAGGCCCGCGCCCGTGCGCTGGCCGCCGAGCATGGCGTCCCGCTGCTGCCCGGCACCGGTGCCGCCAGCCTGTCCGAGCTGCAGGCCTTCTTCGCCGCGCAGCGCGCGCGCGATCCGCAAGCCGGCCTGATGCTCAAGGCCGTGGCCGGCGGCGGCGGCCGCGGCATGCGCGTGGTGACCGACCCGGCGCAACTGCCCGAAGCCTTCGAGCGCTGCAGCGCCGAGGCGCTGGCCGCCTTCGGGGCCGGCAGCGTCTATGCCGAGCGGCTGATGGCCGAGGCCCGGCACATCGAAGTGCAGGTGATCGGCGACGGCCGCCACGCGATGACGCTGGGCGAGCGCGAATGCACGCTGCAGCGCCGCTTCCAGAAGCTGGTGGAGATCGCGCCGAGCCCGACGCTCTCGGCCGCGCTGCGCGAGCGGCTGACGCAGGCCGCGCTGACGCTGGCGCGCGCGACCGGCTACCGCAGCCTGGGCACCTTCGAGTTCCTGGTCGACGAGGCCTCCACCGACCTGCCCTTCGTGTTCATCGAGGCCAATCCGCGGCTGCAGGTGGAGCACACGGTGACCGAGGCCGTCACCGGGCTGGACCTGGTGCAGCTGCAGATCGCCATCGCCGCCGGGCAGCCGCTGGCGGCCTTGGGCCTGGATCCGGCGCACCCGCCGGCCGCGCGCGGCTTCGCGGTGCAATGGCGCATCAATGCCGAGGTGCTGGACGCCCAGGGCCAGGCGCGCCCGGCCAGCGGCCGGCTGACCCGCTGTGAGCTCGCGCAGGGCCCCGGCGTGCGCGTCGACAGCCAGGCGCGCGCCGGCTTCGCGCCCTCGCCGCACTATGACTCGCTATTGGCCAAACTGATCGTCCACCATGGCAGCCCGCGCTTCGACGACGTGCTGCGACGCTCGCAGCGCGCGCTGGCCGAATGCCGCATCGCCGGCCTGGCGACCAACCTGCCGCTGCTGCGCACGCTGGCCGCGCACGAGGCGCTGCCGCACCACCGCGTGCACACGCGCTGGCTCGAACAGCAGTGGCCCGCGCTGCTGCCGCTGCTGGCCGCGCACGAGGACGACCATCCGCCCGCGCCGGCAGCGGGCGCCCAGGCGCCGCCGGCCGCGCAGGACGAGCCGGTCCCGGAGGGCCTGCTGGCCTTGCGTGCCCCGATGGCCGGCCGCGTGGTGCAGTTGCATGTCGCCGCCGGCCAGTCGCTCGGCGCCGCGGCCGAGGCGCTGGTGCTCGAGGCGATGAAGATGCAGCACGGCATCGCAGTGCCGCAGGCGGTGCGCGTCGAGTCGCTGCGCGTCGCGGCCGGTGACTTCGTCGACGAGGGCCAGCTGCTGCTGCTGCTGGCCCCGGCCGATGCCGATGCGCAGCAGCAGGCGGCCGGGTCCGAGCTCGACCTCGACCACATCCGCGACGACCTGCAGCGCGTGCTCGACCGCAGCGCGCTGACGCTCGACGCCGCGCGCCCCGAGGCCATCGCCCGCCGCCACGCCGCCGGCGGCCGCACGGCGCGCGAGAACATCGAGGACCTGTGCGACGCCGGCTCGTTCATCGAGTACGGCGCCTACGCCATCGCCGCGCAGACGCGCCGCCGCCCGGTCGACGAACTGGTGCGCCAGACGCCGGCCGACGGCATGGTCACCGGCATCGGCACCGTCAATGCCGCTCACTTTGGCGACCAGGCCTCGCGCTGCGCGGTGATGGCCTACGACTACACCGTGCTCGCCGGCACGCAGGGCTTCCGCAACCATGCCAAGAAGGACCGGCTGCTCGGCCTGATCCACCAGCTGAAGCTGCCGACCGTGCTGTTCGCCGAAGGCGGCGGCGGCCGGCCGGGCGACGTGGACATGCCCATCGTCGCCGGCCTGAACAACCACACCTTCAGCCAGTTCGCGGCGCTGTCGGGCCAGGTGCCGGTGCTGGGCATCGTGCATGGTCGCTGCTTTGCCGGCAATGCCGCGCTGCTGGGCTGCTGCGACACCATCGTCGCCACGCGCGCCGCCAACATCGGCATGGGCGGGCCGGCAATGATCGAAGGCGGCGGCCTCGGCGTGTTCCGGCCCGAGGAGATCGGCCCCGCGGCCGAACTGCATGCCAACGGCGTGGTCGACCTGCTGGTGGCCGACGAGGCCGCGGCGGTGGCCGCCGGCCGGCAGTACCTGTCGTACTTCCAGGGGCCGCTGCAGCACTGGCAGGCCGGCGACCCGCGGGCCCTGCGCCATGCGGTGCCCGAGAACCGCGTGCGCGCCTACGACATGCGCGCACTGCTGCGTCAATTGGCCGATAGCAACTCGGTGCTCGAGCTGCGCGCCGGCTACGGCGCCGGCATGATCACCGCGCTGATCCGCATCGAAGGCCGTGCGATGGGCGTGATCGCCAACAACCCGCAGCACCTGGGTGGCGCGATCGATCCCGAGGCCGCCGGCAAGGCCGCGCGCTTCATGCAGCTGTGCGAGGCGCACCGCCTGCCGCTTCTGTCGCTGTGCGACACGCCGGGCTTCATGGTCGGGCCTGACATCGAGCGCCAGGCCCAGGTGCGCCATGCCTGCCGCATGTTCCTCAGCGCCGCGAAGCTCTCGATCCCCTGCTTCACGGTGGTGGTGCGCAAGGGCTACGGCCTGGGCGCGCAGGCGATGGCGGTGGGCGGCTTCGACGCGCCGGTGTTCACCATCGCCTGGCCCAGCGGCGAGTTCGGCGCGATGGGCCTGGAAGGCGCGGTGCGCCTGGGTTTCCGCAAGGAGCTCGAAGCCGCGGCCGAAGGCGCCGAGCGCGAAGCGCTGTACCAGAAGCTGGTGGCCGAGCAGTACCGCCGCGGCTCGGCGATCAACATGGCCACCACGCTGGAGATCGACGCGGTGATCGACCCGGCCGACACCCGCGCCTGGCTGCTGCGCGGGCTGGACAGCGCGGCGCGCAAGCCGCATGCGGGGGGCCTGCGCTTCGTCGATGGCTGGTGAGGTGGCGCGCTCAGGACGCCGGCACCGGCGTGCCCGCCGCGTTCATCACCATCGCCAGCATCGTGTAGTAGCCGATCAGGCCGAGCAGGTCCACTGCACCCTGTTCGCCGAACGCGGCGATCGCGCGCGCCCAGGTCGGCTCGCTCACCTGCTGCGTGCGCTGCAGCTCGGTGCAGAAGTCGTACAGCGCGTCCTCGTCCTCGGCCGCGAACGGTGGCCGCTGATCTTGTGCGATAGCATCGATCACCGCCTCGGCCACGCCTTCCCGGCGCGCGATCGGCGCGTGGATCGCCCACTCGACCGGCTGACGCCAATGGCGCGCGACCAGCAGGATGGCCAGCTCGGACAGCCGCAGGCCCAGGGCGCTGCGGTAGCGCAGGTATTCGCCCAGCCGCTGCACATGGCCCATCAGCTCGGGGCTGCGCAGCAGCGGCACGAAGGGCGCGATCACCGCGCCGCGCGGGCCGCGGATCAGGGCCTCGGCTTCGCGGCGCTGGTCCTCGGTCCAGTCGGCGGGCGGAATCGGCGGCAGGCGGTCGCGCATCGGTCCTCGTTCGATCAGCGGTAGTCGGCGGGGTCGGCCGAGTCCGTGGGCCGGGCGAACACCGACTTCAGCAGGGCGCCGGCCGGAAAGTTCAGCGTGATGCCCTTGGGCGGGATCGGCTTCATGAACCAGCGATCGTAGATCTTCTGGATCTCGCCACTGCGGTACAGCGCGGTGATCGTGCCGTCGACCAGCTTCTTCATCGGCGCGTCGCCCTTGGCGAACATCAGCGCGTAGGGGTCGACGCTCAGGCCTTCGGTGCCGAGCGCGAAGTCGTTCGGCGTTGCCGAAGCGGCGGCCATGCCGGTGAGCAGGATGTCGTCCTCGAAGAAGGCTTCGGCGCGGCCGCTGGTCATCAGCAGCATCGAATCGGCGTGGTCCTTGCCGAACACCACGTTCATCTCCAGCTTGCGCTGCAGGTTCAGGTCGCGTACGCGCTTGAGGGTGTTGGTGCCGGTGGTCACCACCACCGTCTTGCCGCGCAGGTCGTCCAGCGTGCGGTAGTTGCCAGCCTTGCGCGCGATGAAGCGGGTGGCCACGACGAAGGTGGTGACGCTGAATCCCACCTGCTGCTGCCGCTCGGGGTTGTTGACGGTCGAGCCGCACTCGAGGTCCACCGTGCCATTGGCCACCAGCGGGATGCGGTTCTGCGAGGTCACCGCCTGGCGCGCCACCTTCAGCGCCGGCAGGCCGAGCTCGGCCTTCAACGCTTCGACGATGCGCCCGCACAGCTCCATCGAGTAGCCCACCGGCTCGGCCTTGTCGTCGAGGTACGAGAACGGGATCGAGCTCTCGCGGTAGCCGAGCGTGATCTGGCCGTTGTCCTTGATGCGCTTGAGCACGCCGGTGGGTTCGGCGGCCCGGGCGGCGGGCAGGGCCAGCGCCGCGCACAGGGCCAGCGTGGCGACACGGGGGAGCGTCGAGGTCATGGGCAGTCTCCGGTGGGGAAAGGGGTCAGCGGGTGGGCAGGCCGGCCAGCGCCTGCGCCAGCGCGCGGTCCAGGCGCTCGACGGCTTCGTCGAGCTCGGCCTCGCTGGCGATGAAAGGCGGCGCGATCAGCACGTGGTCGCCCGCGGCGCCATCGATGGTGCCGCCCATCGGGTAGACCATCAGGCCTTCGGCCATCGCCGCGGCCTTGAGCCGTGCGTGCAGCTTCAGTGCGGAGTCGAAAGGCACACGCCGGCTGCGGTCCTGCACGAACTCCAGCGCCTGGAACAGGCCGCGGCCCCGGATGTCGCCGACGTGCGGGTGGTCGCCGAAGCGGGCCTCGAGCCGGCCGCGCAGGTGGGCGCCGCGCCGACGTACCTGGGCCACCAGGCCGTCGCGCTGGATCACTTGTTGCACTGCCAGCGCGGCGGCAGCGGCCATCGGGTGGCCGATGTAGGTGTGGCCATGCTGGAAGCTGCCGCTGCCGTGGCGCAGCGCGTCGACGATGCGCCCGCTGGCCAGCACCGCGCCGATCGGCTGGTAGCCGCCGCCCAGGCCCTTGGCCAGCGTCATCAGGTCGGGCGCGACGCCGTCCTGCTCCACCGCATGCAGCGTGCCGGTGCGGCCGAGGCCGCACATCACCTCGTCGGCGATGAAGAGGATGCCGTGGCGGTCGCACAGCGCGCGCACGCCGGCCAGGTAGCCGGGTGTGGGCGGCACCGCGCCGCCGGTGGCGCCGACCACGGTCTCGGCCACGAAGGCAATCACGCGCCCGGGGCCGGCGCGCTCGAAGGTCTGCTCGATCTCGCGCAGCAGGCGCGCGGTGTAGTCGGCTTGCGTTTCACCCGATGCGCGGTCGCGGTACTCGTAGCACGGTGCCACGCGCTCCACCGGCATCAGCAGCGGTGCGAACTCGCGCCGCCGCCACTCGTTGCCACCCACGGCCAGAGCGCCCAGCGTGTTGCCGTGGTAGCTCTGGCGCCGCGCGACGAACACGGTGCGCTGGGCTTCACCGATCTCGACGAAGTACTGGCGCGCGAGCTTGAGCGCGGCTTCCATGGCCTCGGAGCCGCCGGACACGAAGTAGACCTGGTCCAGCCCCGCCGGCGCCTGCGCCACCAGCAGCTCCGCCAGCTGCTCGGCCGCCTCGCTGGTGAAGAAGCCGGTGTGCGCATAGGCCAGGCGATCGAGCTGCGCGTGCATCGCCGCCAGCACCTCGGGGTGGCCATGGCCCAGGCAGGACACGGCGGCACCGCCGCAGGCGTCGAGGTAGCGCCGGCCCTGTGCGTCGGTCAGCCACACCCCCTGGCCGGCCACCGCCCGCGGCGGCAGCTGCCGCAGGCTGCGGTGCATCACCTTGCTCGTCATCGCTGCTTCGCTTGTTGCGTCGCTCGTTGTGACGCAACGTTTGTTGCAATGACGGCAGTATAAGGTCCACGCGTTGCGCGTCAAGCGCTAACGCAACGTTTGTTTCAGTGGCTCAGTTGCCGCGCGCGGGGCCGCGGCGCGGCGGTGGCTGCAGGTAGGCACCGCTGTCGAACAGCTGCTGCTCGGCACTGTCGACCGCCGCGGCGACCTCGGGGCCGGCCTCGGCGACAAGCGCCTCGAGCAGCGCGTCGCTGGTGGCGATCGCCGCGGCGATCGAGGGGAAGAACGACGGGCTGTCGGCCGCGAACAGCAGCGCCACGTGGGCCTGCAGCGCCAGCGGCGAGGCCTCGCTGTCGGTGAGCGCCAGCACCTTGGCGCCGGCGGCGAGCGCGGCTTCCATCACCTGCTGCGCCTCGCGCGAGTACGGCGCGAAGCTGATCACCACCAGCGCGTCGCCGCGTTCGATCGCGCGCTGCTGCATCTCGAGGCCACCGCCCTGCCCGTCCACCAGCTGCACGGTATGGCGGAACAGGCGGTAGCCGTAGGCGAACGAGCAGGCGATCGCATAGCTCGCGCGGAACCCCGCCACGTGCACGCGCCGCGCCTGGCGCAGCAGGCGTGCGGCAGCGCGCAGGCCGGTGCCCAGGCGCGCTTCGGTCAGCTCGAGGTTGTGGCGCTGCGCGGCGAACAGCTCGCCCGCCAGGTTGGCCTCGCGGCCCCGCGCGGCGAGCTGGCGCGCGCGCTGGGCATAGCTCTTCGCATCCTGCAGGCCCAGGTCGACGGCAAAGGCGGACTTCAGCTCCGGCCACCCGGCGTAGCCCAGTGCCTGCGCCAGCCGCACCAGCGTGGCCGGCTGCAGGCCGGCATGCTCGGCGATCGTGCGCATCGAATGCACCACCACCTCGTTGGGATGGTCGACGACGAAACGCGCCGCCGCCTGCAATTGCGGGCTCAGCGAGGCGAAACGTTCGAGCAGCTGATCCTTCGCGTGCGCCTGGGCGTTCAAGGGCCGACCTCCGGGCGCGGATCTTACGGCCCGGCGTGCGGCAGCGCGGTCGCAGGCGGCGGCCTCAATGGCGGCGCGGTTGCTGGGGCGGTGGCTCGTCGCGCGCGGCCGGGTGGCTGCGCGTGACCATCAGCCCGCCCGTGAGGTACAGCGCATTGAGCAGGCGGCTCGCGCGTTCCAGCCCGATGCCGGGCCATTGCTGCATCTCGCGCAGCGAGGCCGCATCCTGGCGCAGCCACTGCAGCGCCGGGCCCAGCGCGCCGGGCAGCGCGGGCCGCTCGGTGGCGCCGCCGCTGGTCACGCGGTAGGCCGCCCGGCCGCCGATCTCGCCCAGCACACGGCTGCGCGGGCCGTGCAGCGCCAGGGTCCACAGCAGGGGCCGCAGCGCCCGGTAGTGCTCCACCGCGGCGATGCGCTCGAACATCCAGTGCCCGGGCGGCCGCACGCCAGGACGCTCGGCGCCCAGCAGGCGCAGCTGCGCCAGTTCATCGAGCAGGCCCAGCGCCTCGGGCGGCTGCGGCGCGTGGTACAGCCACTGGGTGGGAAACAGGCTCAGCGGCCACACGTAGGCGCCGAAGGCCAGGTGCAGCAGCGCCGGCTCCTGGTGGCGCAGGCAGGCGGCGATCACTTCGAGCACGTCGTCGCCGGTGGGGGCGCGCTGCAGCTGCGCCAGGTCGCTCATCAGGGTGGTCGGCAACAGCGTGCTCGTGCCGGCCGGTTCGCGCTCGCGCCAGCGCTCGAAGGCACTGATGCGCCACAGCGTCGAGTGCTCGAAGTGCCTGCCGCGATGTGCCATGCGACCGATGGTGTTCGGCGTTATCGGCGCGGCCGGTGCGCAAAGGTAAGAAGCGCGCCAAGGGGGGAGACGGGCTGCCTGCGGCACGCCGCTGGTTACCGATGTCACGGCAGCCCACGGCAACGCGGGTTCAACGGCGCGTCGACAACCAGATGCCCGGCAGGATCAGCAGCGCGCCGATGCCGTGGAAAGGCTCGATGCGCTCGCCCAGCACCAGCCAGCCGATGGCCGCGCTGTACAGCGGCCCGAGGTACAGCACCACGCCCACGCGCGCGGCGCCCAGCACCCTCTGCATCACCGAATACGCGGCATAGGCGCCAGCACCGGGCAGCAGGGCCGCGGCCAGCACCAGGCCCAGCGCCTGCCAGGACCAGGCGGTGGGCAGCCACAGCCAGGCTTCGAGCACGGTGAACGGGATCAGCACGACGATGCCGCCACAGGCGGTCAGCGCCAGCCGCGCGGTGGCGCCGAAGGCCGAGGGCCACGCGCGCAGCAGCAGCGAATAGGCGGCCCAGCACAGCACCGCCGCGGAGACCCAGGCATCGCCCGGGTTGATCTGCAGCCGGGCCAGAGCCAGCCAGTCGCCCTTGCACAGGATGTACAGCACGCCGGCCAGCGCCAGTGCGATGCCGACCAGCTGCGGCGGCCGCAGCCGCTCGTGCAGCCACAGCGCCGAGGCCAGCGCGATCAGCACTGGCGCAGCGGCGTACAGCAGGCCGATGTTGATCGCGGTGGTGCTGCGTCCGCCGACGTAGACGATGGCCCCGCACACCCACATGCCCAGGGCGCCCAGCACCAGGAAGTGGCCGGCCTCGGCGCGGATCAGTTCGCGCTTGGCGATCAGCTCCTCGCGGCTGAGGACCACGAGCAGCAGCGCGGCGATGAACCAGCGGCCCAGGGCCAGCGCATGCGGCGCGATGATGCCCGGCGCCCAGCGCGCCACCAGGTAGTTCACGCACCACAGCGCGGGGGTGATGAACACCAGCGCATAGGCGAGCCGCAGTTCAGCGGGGCTGGCGCTGGCGGACTCGCTGCCCTGGCTAGACAAGCAGGGACCGCCGCACGATGGTCTTGCCGTCTTCCTCGCGCAGCGGCACGAAGCCCGCGGCGAGGAACATCGCCAGCGGCCCGTAGTGCTGCTGGGCATCGCTGCCCGCGCCGGACAGCGGCATGGCTTCGGCGATGCGCAGGCCCTGTGCGCGGAAGCCGTCGCAGGCCGCCTGCAGCAGCCGTGTCGCGATGCCGCTGCGCCGGAAGTCCCGGGCGACGACGAAGCAGCCGATCTGGCCGATGTGCTCGGCCTCGGGATCGGGCGCATCGTCGAAGGCGGCCATCAGCCGGCGCGGCGCCGCGCTGCACCAGGCCACCGGCCGGCCGTCGACGAAGGCCAGCAGCCCCTGCATGCGCCCGCAGGCGATGCGCTCGCAGGCCGCGGCGCGGTTCTCCTCGAAGCTGCGGCCGGGCCAGTGCACGACGCGGTGGTCGACATACAGGAACTGGCAGAAGCACGAGGCCCACTTCGGGTTGTCCGCGAAGGCCTCGCCTTCGAAGAAGCCGAGGAACTCGCTCAGGCGCTCGGGCGCGAGCGGACGGATCTCGATCGTGCGGGCAGGTGGGCTCATCGCGGCGATTCTGCGCAGCGCGCCGACGCGCGCAAGCCCTCAGACCCGCAGATAGAGCCTGCGTCTGTGCAGCCACCAGCCCAGCAGCCAGTAGCCCGCCAGGTGGGCCAGCGCCATCAGCAGCGAGGCCAGGCGCGGGTCCACCGGCAGCGGTGCGAAGAGGTGCTGCCAGGCCCAGTCCAACGGCGTCGTGAAGCGCGGCGCGCCGCCGGCGTCGACACCGTCCTGCCAGCGCAGCAGGCCCTGGAAGCGCGGGATCAGCCCGCTCATCGCGTAGATGAACAGCGGGTTGCGGCCGAACACCTCGCAGACCTCCAGCCACGCGCCCTGGTGGCCGCGCAGGTCCACCAGCCACACCAGGGTGGCCAGCGCCGCGAAGGCCAGCGCGCTGGTCAGCAGCACGTAGGAGCTGGTCCAGAGCTTCTTGTTGACCGGCATCGCCAGCTGCCAGGCATAGGCCAGCAGCCCCAGCGCCACTGCGGCGACGAAGAGCTTGAGCAGGGTGTCGACGCTCGGCCCGGCGCGCAGCAGGCACTCGCCGGCCCAGTAGCCGAGCAGCACCTGGGCCACCGCCGGCACGGTGCTGGCCAGGCCTTCGGGGTCGAAGGGCACGCCCTCGCCGCGGTACAGGTGGCCGGGGCCGAGCAGTGCGCGGTCCAGCGCGGTGCCGAAGAAGCCCTCCAGGCTGTACGGATCGCCGGGCGCACCGAGGGCCAGGCAGGCGCCCCAGTAGCCGAGCAGCAGCGCGGCGGTCCAGCCCAGCACGGCGCGCGGCGACGGCTGATAACGCACGATCAGCACGGCCACGCCCCAGGCCAGCGCAATGCGCTGCAGCACACCCAGGATGCGCAGGCGTTCCCAGTCGCGCATCACCAGCGCGCCATGCTCGTCCCAGCGCATGAAGGGCGCGGCATTCAGCAGCAGGCCGATGCCGAAGATCAGCAGCACGCGCCTCGCGACCTTGGCCGCGAAGGCCGTGCCCTCGAGCCGGCGGTAGCCCGGCATCACGAAGGCCAGCGCATTGCCCACGGCGAACAGGAAGAACGGGAACACCAGGTCGGTGGGCGTGCAGCCATGCCAGCCGGCATGCGCCAGCGGCGGGTACAGCGCGCTCCAGCTGCCGGGGTTGTTGACGACGATCATCAGCGCCACGGTGGCGCCGCGGAAGCCGTCGAGGGCGCGGAATCGCGCGGGTGAGGAGGACGGGGTGGTCGTCAAGGCGAGCGGAGTATCCGCCGCCGCGCTTCAGGGCAGGCCCAGTGTCTTCACGAAGGCGTCGACCGCGTCGCTGTACTCGCCGGCCTGGCCCAGGTCCTGGTTGATCTCGCGGTGCGACAGCGCCACCGGCAGCACCGTGGTGCGGCCGCCCAGGCCATTGGCCTTGGCCGAGAAGGCCCGGTTCTGCGCACAGGCGTTGTCGCGCTTGCTCGAGCACACCAGCAGCATCGGCGCCTGTGGCGCGCTGCTCAGCCGGTGCAGCGGCGAGCTCTGGGCCCACACTGTCTTGTCGCCCTTGAACACGGTGTCGAAGAAGCCGTAGTGCGGTGCCTGCATCGTGGCCACCACGTCCATCGCGGCGCTGTCGAGCGACACGGTGCCAAGCCACTTGTTCACGCCGCGCGCTGCGCCGATGGTGGGGTCGGCCGCCAGCAGCGAGACCAGGTGCGCGCCGGCCGAGTGGCCCATCAGCACCAGCTTCTTCGCGTCACCACCCCAGCCGGCCGCGCGCTGCTGCACCAGCGCCAGCGCGCGGGCCACGTCGTCGGCCTGCTCCAGCGGGGTGGCGCGCGGCACCAGGCGGTAGTTGACCGAGACCAGGATGTAGCCGCGCGGCAGCCAGCGGCTGATCTTGTTGGCCACCACACCGGGGTTGGCCTTGTCGCCGATCATCCAGGCGCCGCCGTGCACCATCACCAGCAGCGGGGCCTGGGTGGCGCCGGCGGGAATGTAGGCGTCGAACCTCTGCTCGGTGCTGCTGCCGTAGGCGATGTCGCGCTCGATGCGCGCGCCGGGCGGCAGCACGACCGTGCCGCCGGGATCGTCGTCGTCCAGGTCGCTGGGGCGGCGGCGCGCGCCGCTGGCGTCGATCAGGCTGCGCATCTCGGCGGCTTGGGCGGCGACGCTGTCGCTCAATGCGCCGGCGCGCGCCGGGCCGGCAAGGCTGGCCAGGCCCAGGGCACAGCCCAGGGCGAACGACAGGACGGAGGCAAGACGGCGGGCGGGCATGACGACCATTTCGGCCGCCACGCCGCTTTCTTGAGCCCGTTGGCGATCAGGGGATCCAGGACCACACCTGCACGTTGAAGAAGCGCAGCACCGCCAGCGTGAACGCCTTCCACACCGGCAGCGTCGGCCCGCCGATCTTGGCGTAGCCACCCATGCCGGTGCGCAGCATGTCGTCGCGGTTCTTGATCTCGGCGATCACCTTGATCACGTTGCCGAAGGGCTGCACCGTGATGTTGCGGTCGATCAGCGTCACCTTGCCTTCGAACTCGATGTCGCTGTAGGGCGTGGGCCGCGCGCGGATCGGCGAGCCGACGCGCACCTGCGCGATGTCGGACTCGGGCACCTCGATCTCGGCCGTGACGTACTCGGTGTTCTCCACCACCGCGAAGGGCTGGCCGCGGTCGAGGTAGGCATTGACCTTCTGCTTCAGGTGCAGCGTCAGGATGCTGCCGTCGAAGGGCATGCTCAGCGTGGTGCGACCCACCTTTTCCTTCAGGCCGTCGCGCTCTTCCTTCAAGGCCACCAGCTTGGCCTCGGCGGCCTCGATCTGGTCCTTCGTGACACCGGCCTTCACCAGGTCGAGCGCGGCCTGCTTCTGCTGTACCTGCTCGATGTCGACGTCGCGCGTCTTGCGCGCGGCATCCAGTTCGTCGAACGCGATGCTGCGCTCGGCGTAGAGCTTCTCGTAGCGCGGCACCTTTTCGCGGCTGTAGCTCAGCTGCTGCTTGGCCACGGCGAGCTCGGCCTCGGCGAGCCTGATTTCCTCGGGCTTGGGCCGGCTCTTCAGGTCGGCCACGATCTTGGCCTGCTCGATCACCCGCGCCTCGGCGGTGGCCAGCGCGGCCTGGATATCGGGCACCGTGAGCTTGGCGATCGCCGTGCCCTTCTTGACCCTCTCGCCGCCGTCGAAATAGACCTCGGCCACCAGGCCCGGCACGTCGGTGCCCAGCGGTTCCTGCCGGCTCGGGAAGATCTTGATGTTGCCGCCCGGTTCGTACGGATACGGCAGGAACAGGATCACGATGAAGATGATCAGCGCCGCGACCCGCACATACGACCAGAACTTCGACTTCGGCGTCGGCTCGACGGGCTTTTCGCCCTCGGCCACCACCGGCAGGGCGCGTTGGCGCCAGCGCTCGAAGCGCTCGCTGCGCTCGTAGGCCTCGCCGATCAGCTTGAAGCGGTTGAAGGTGCCGCGGATCAGGTACAGCCCGAGCGCGAGCGCGATGATCACCGAGATGCCGCCCAGCCGCGACTGGCCGAGGAACACGGCCACCATGAACACGGCCAGCCCGATCAGGATGTACGAGTACAGCAGCGTGGCCAGCCCGTAGCCGACCAGCAGGTTGCTCTCGGCTTCCTTGAAGCGGTCGCCACGCAGACGCCCGACCACCGCCTTGAAGGCCTTGCCGCGCAGGTGCGGCTCGTTGGCGTAGGTGGTGATCAGGTGGTAGAGGCTGCCCTTGACGAAGGGGTTGGCCGAGGCGAAGACCACGTCCAGCGCGGTCAGCAGCGCAATGCCCAGCCCCACCTTGGGCAGCAGGCCGGACTGGTCGCGCAGCGTGTACCACAGCAGCATGCCGAGCGAGAACAGCAGCGCCCGCATGATCAGCGGCGTGCCATGCAGCCAGAGCTTCTCGCGCCGGGTGAGTTGCTCGGCGTGCGTGATGCGCGCCACGAAGCGCGGCAGGAAACCCAGGAAGATCGAGATGCCGATCGCCTTGACCGTGGCGCGGAAGCTGAAGGCCACCGCCGCCACCGCCAGCGTGGTGGTCAGGTTGATCGTGAACAGGCTGAAGGCAATGTGCTCGAGCAGCGTGGTCGCGCCGTGCAGGCGACGGATGTCGTCGATCACCAGCACCGGGTAGCGGCCGAGGATGTACAGCGACACCAGCAGCAGCAGGGGCAGCGGGTAGATGATGTAGCGCAGCCAGGACAGCAGCGGCACCAGCACCTTGAGCAGGCCGGTCGGCTCGATCAGCGTCCACATGCGCTTGACGGTGCGCGAATCGATGCCGTAGGCGTCCTGGATGCCGGCCGGCAGCGTGGCGTCGGGTGCGGTCTCCTCTTCCTTGGCCGCCGCAGCAACCGGCGGTGCGGCGGGCGCCGCATGCGGCGCACCGGCTGCGGGCACCGGCGCGACCACGGCGCCGGGCGAGAGGCCCTGGAACGACTTGACCTCGGGCTTGCCCTGCTCGTTGACCGTGTAGCCCTTCTTCAGGTAGGGCGCCAGCAGCGGGTGGCGCGCGGCATCGTCGTCGAGCAGCTTGTTGTCGGCCAGCGTCGCGAACAGTGCCCGCGTCTGCTCGGGCGTGAGCTTCTGGCCGAAGCGGTCTTCGAACACCGAGGCCAGCTTGGCAAAGTCTTCGCAGCCGGGCAGCACCTCGAGCACGAAGAACTGCCAGGGCTCGAAGTCGTGCGTCTTGCCCAGCAGCTTGTCGCGGATCAGGTAGGTGTGGCCCGTGTCGCGCGCGATGCGGAACGCCTCCAGGCGGCGCGGCAGGTAGGCCGGCAGGGCGACTTTCTTGCTTTCTTCGGTCATTGCTGCGGTTCCTGGCGTTCTTGGTGTGCTGCTGCTAACACGTTATTGGCGCGGCAAATCGGCGGCCAGCGACTCGGCCTGCGATGTCCAACCCCCACCCATGGTGCGGAACACCGCGATCAGGGCATCGAGCTGGTTGCCCTGCGCGTTGACGTTGGTGATCTGCGACTGCAGCACCAGCGCGTCGGCATCCAGCACCTCCTGGTAGCTGGTGTACCCGCCCTCGAAGCGCTTGCGCGCCAGGCGCGCCGCCTCCTGGGTGGCGGCGATCTGCAATTGCTGGACCCCGATGCGGTCGCCCAGCAGCCGGTGCTTGGCCAGCGCGTCGTCGACCTCGCGGAACGCGGCCTGGATCGCGCGCTGGTAGGCGATGACGAGCTCGCGCTGGCGCGCCTCGGCCTCGCGCACATTGCCGGCTATGCGGCCACCGTCGAACAGCGTGGCGGCGATCTGCGGGCCGTAGCTCCAGAAGTTGGACGTGAGCTGGCCGAAATTGCGCAGCTCGGTCGAGGCATAGCCGGCGCCGCCGGTCAGCGACAGGGTGGGGAAATAGGCCGCCTTGGCAACGCCGATGCGCGCATTGGCGGCGATCAGGTCCTGCTCGGCGCGGCGGATGTCAGGCCGCTGCTGCAACAGGTCGGAGGGCAGGCCGCCCGGGATGCCGGGCACCTGCAGCTGCTCGAAGCGCTTGCCGCGCACGATGGGCCCGGGGTTGCGTCCGGCCAGGAAGTTGAGGTTGTTCTCGGCCTGGGCGATCTCGAGTTCCTTCAGCGGCAACTCCGCGCGCGCCTCCTCGAACACGGCCTTGGCCTGGGCCACCTGGATCGCCGCGATCGCGCCGCCGGCGGCCTTGCCCTCGAGCAGCTTCCACACCGCCTCGCGGTTGGCGACGCGCTCCTTCATCAGCGCCAGCTGGCGATCCAGTTGCAGCAGGCCCAGGTAGCCGGCGGTGAGCTCGCTCACCAGCGTCAGCACCACGGCCTCGCGGTTCTCCTTCACCGCCAGCAGTTCGGCCAGCGCGGCTTCGTTCGAGCGCTTGACACGGCCCCAGAGGTCGATCTCCCAGCTCGCGCCATACCCCAGCTCGAACTGGTTGTTGGTGGGAGCCACGTTGGCCGGCAGCGGCACCGGGCGCTGCTGGCTCATCGTGATGCGCTGGCGCGACCCATCGGCCGTGACGCTGGGATACCTGGCCGCCTGGCTGACCTGCAGCCGCGCTTCGTACTGCTCGATGCGCGCCACGGCGATGCGCAGGTCCTTGTTGTCGTCCAGCGCGGTGCGCACGAGTTCGTCGAGCGCAGGATCGCCGAAGCTGCGCCACCAGGCGCTGCCCAGCGTCACGGCGCCAGGGGTGTAGGTCGTTCGCCACTGGGGCGCCACGTCGAGGCCGGGGCGTTGGTAGTTCGGCCCCATCGTGCAGGCGGTGAGGCCGAGCAGCGCGGCCATCAGGCCAAGGCAGCCGGCGCGTGCAGCCAGGGTGCGAGCGGGCAGCGTCTTCATTCGGTGGCCTGGTCCTCGCTGAGGTAGTCCAGCGCCTGGTCCTCGATCTCCTTGATGCGCACCAGCGTCCCCTGCAGTTCGGCCAGCACGGCCTCGAACCACTTGATCTGGTACTCCACCTGCTGGCGCTGCCAGACGATGTCTTCCAGCGGCGCATTCGCGGGCGGGCGGCCATGCTCGTCGAACAGGAAGCGAATGCCTTCGCCGACCTGGATGCGCATGTTGATGTGCTCGACCTGGCGCTCGACGAACTTGCGCATCTTCTTGGCCTTGAACTCGCGGATCACCGCCTCGCGCAAGGCGCGCTGGTAGGGCGTGAGCTTGTCCAGGTCGGGGTGCGTGGTCACCGGCTTGCCGGTGATCGCACCAATGGTGGCCCGCAGCGGAGAGGTGGGTTCGTCGCTCATGCTCGCGATCTCGTGACAAGGGCGGTCATTGGTAGCCGAACTCCTGCGCCAGCGCCAGCACCTCGGGCTTCAGACCCTGGTTGTCGTCGCGCCAGGGCACGGGCTTGGTCAGCGAGGGGAACTTGACCTTGTGCGGCCGGAAGGTCGGGCCGCTGAGGAAGTTGGGGTCGTTGCCGAACAGCGCGTTGATCGGACCGAAGCAGGCAAACGGGGAGCGCTCGGGATGCATCATCTCCTCCACGGCCGCGTCGTCGTCGCGCAGGCCGGCCCAACGGCAGATGGCTGCCAGGTAGTCGCGCGGATTCTCCATGATGTCCTCGCCGCGCACCCGCATCTGTTGTGCGGCCGGCACGTCGGCCAGGAAGTTCAGGATGTTGATGTTCAGGTCGTGCCACGCGATCTGCGGCTCGATGATGGCGCGGTCTTCCTGGAACTCGATCGCGTTGACGTAGAGCGCGAAGGCGCCTTCGTTGAGGGCCATCACCGACTTGCACTGCCCCACCGGGTGGCGGATCAGGTGCAGGTAGCGCGCATCGGGAAAGGCTTCGCGCATCGCCTGCATGCGCTCGAGCGAGATGGTGTACGACGGGCTCTTCTCCACCGCCACCAGCGGATGCAGGCGCTCGACCAGTTCCTGGTAGACCAGCCCGGTGGACAGCTCCTGGCGTGCCGCGCACCAGTGCTGCGCCATCTTCACGGTGGCCGCGGTCTGTTCGCCACCGTAGATCTCGGCCACGGCGCGCAGGATGCCCTGGCGCGTCTTGGCTTCGTTGCTCATCTCGTCGGACGCGCGGATCCACAGGTCCTTGAGCACCGGCACGTTGAACAGGCACAGCTCCGGCAGCCCGAAGGCCTGCGGATGCTGCCCGAGCATCGCGTTGATCAGCGAGGTGTAGGACCTCGGGGGGGCCAGCAGGAACAGCGGTGCGGCCATGCGTGCGCTATGCGGCCGACAACGCTGAGACCCCCGGCAGGGGACAGGCCGCCAAGAGCGGCCAGGGGCGTGCGGTGCCGGCCGAAGGGCCCAACGCGATCCGGGTTGCCCGGGCGGGTTTGGCAGCCCCTCGGGGGCGGCCGCCAGGCGGCCGGGGCCTCATTTCACCAGGCCTTCGACGAAAGGCACCTCGAAGCACTTCTCGTGCATGATGGGTCCGTGGCCGAAGTAGCCTTCCTCGCCGAAGAGCTCGCCATGGTCGGCGGTGACGATGAACCAGGTGTTCGGCGGCGCCTTCTCGTAGAGCTTGCCGATCAGGCCGTCGATGTACTCGCAGCACACCACCTGCTGCTTGCGCAGCATTGCCAGCATCTCGGGCTCGAACACCTGCTTCTCGCCACTGACCGCGACGTTCGGGTCCTTGCCCAGCCCCTTCACCGCGCCATGCACGCCCGAGATGTGCGGCAGGTTCTCGCCCGACAGCATGTACGGGTAGTGCGTCTCGCCGAGGTTCAGGAAGTAGTACTGCGGCTCGTCGTCCGGAAACTCCATTTCCTCGACCATGCCGGCGAAGTCGTTGTGGTTGTCCATCAGCTTGTAGTCGTCGAAGTGCTGGCTGATCAGCGTGTACTTGTTCAGCACCGGCATCGACACCTTGGCGGTGGTGCGGTAACCGAGTTTCGACAGCACCTTGGGCAGCGAGAGCTCGGGCAGGAAGTTCTTGAACTCGATCGACCCGGTGCCGATGCGGTCCTTCCACTGCAGGTACTCGCTCTTGTAGACCTCGGAGGCGAACACCTCCTTCGGGCTGGCGTGCGGCAGCATGCCCATCGTGAACACGTAATGCGAGGGTGCGGTCCACGAGGCATACGAGTAGCGCTTCTCGGCCTGGCCCAGACGGTCGATGTTCGGCGTGCGCGCGGCCGTGAAGGTGTCGTAGCGGCAGCTGTCCATCACGATGAAGACGATGTGGTTCAGGGTCATGGTCGGATCTCGTATCGATGTGGATGAATCTTCACGCTGCCCGGCTCACGGCGGCACACAGGCCGCTGGCACGCTGACGCTTTCGGCCCCCTCACTGTCCCTGCAGGCCGGCGCGACTCACAACTCCCCGATGCTGGCAAGTATGCCCGCATCGAAGCACCCAAAGCGTGCACTTGGCCACGCCTGCGCACCGCAATAACCCGGGCCTGGAGTCGCCCCTGGCCGGGGCTGCCGTCAGCCCTGGGTCGCCAGGCCGCTGGCCACGAAATGAGGGTTGTCCAGGCCGGGTTTGCCGTAACGCAGAGGGCTGCCTTGCAAGTCGCAGACCTGCCCCCCCGCAGCCGCCAGAACGGCATGGCCCGCAGCGATGTCCCATTCCATCGTGCGGCCCAGGCGCGGGTACAGATCGGCCGCGCCGCGCGCCACCAGGCACAGCTTCAACGACGAGCCGGCATTGGTGGTGGAGGCCACTTGGCGGCCCGCGAGGAAGGCATCGAGCGCCGCCGCGTCGCCGTGCGATCGGCTGGCCACCACGGTGAGCCCTTCGGCCGGCACCGCACGGCAACGGATGGCGCGCGGACCCTCGCCCTCATCGACCCATGCACCAGCCTCGCGCGAGCCGGCGTACAAGTGCCCGCTGCTGCCCAGCGCCGGTGCGAGCACGACGCCGAGCACCGGCGTGCCCTGCTCGATCAGCGCGATGTTGACGGTGAATTCGCCGTTGCGGCTGATGAATTCCTTGGTGCCATCGAGCGGGTCGACCAGCCAGAAACGCTCGCCCATCTCGGGCACGCGACCGGCCGCGGCGGCCTCTTCGGCGACGATCGGAATGCCCGGCGCAAGCCTTTCGAGGCCCGCGGTGATGACCTGCTCGGCGCGCTCGTCGGCCTCGGTCACGGGCGAGGCATCGTTCTTGCCTCGCACCGAGAAGTCGGTTGCATAGACCGACATCACCACCTGGCCCGCGGCACGAGCGATCTCGGCAATGCCGTTCAAGAGCGTTTGTTGATCGGGTACAGCGGCCATCGATTCGAATCCTTCAAACGAGGGGGGTGTGCGTTGAGCGGTTCACGCTTTGCAGAGAGCCAGCCCGTGAGCGGCGCGGATTGTGCGACAGAATGGCCCCGCCATTCGGCCCACGCCCCCGCGAATGCAAGTCCCGCGCCGCCGGGGACGAATCCCGGGGGCGATCCGCCCTCCGCAGCCCAGCCGTACCCCATGATCGATCCTGTCCGCCTGACCCATCTGCAGCGTCTCGAGGCCGAGAGCATCCACATCCTGCGCGAAGTGGTGGCCGAATGCGAGAAGCCGGTGATGCTGTATTCCATCGGCAAGGACTCGGCGACCATGCTGCACCTGGCCAAGAAGGCCTTCTATCCGTCGCCGCCGCCGTTCCCGCTGCTGCACGTGGACACCACCTGGAAGTTCCGCGACATGTACGCGCTGCGCGACCGCATGGCCACCGAGCTCGGCATGGAACTGCTGGTCTACCAGAACCCCGAGGCCAAGGCGCTGGGCATCAATCCCTTCGACCATGGCTCGCAGATCCACACCGACATGTGGAAGACGCAGGGGCTGAAGCAGGCACTGGACCAGTACGGCTTCGACGCCGCGTTCGGCGGCGCGCGCCGCGACGAGGAGAAGTCGCGCGCCAAGGAACGCATCTTCTCGTTCCGCTCGGACCAGCATCGCTGGGACCCGAAGAACCAGCGGCCCGAGCTCTGGAACCTGTACAACACCCGCAAGCGCCAGGGCGAATCGATCCGCGTGTTCCCGATCTCGAACTGGACCGAGCTCGACATCTGGCAGTACATCTACCTCGAGAACGTGCCGATCGTGCCGCTGTACTTCGCCGCCGAGCGCCCGGTGGTCGAGCGCGATGGCACGCTGATCATGGTCGACGACGAGCGCATGCCGCT
>CAZXLI010000096.1:0-20066 GCA_964641795.1 uncultured Bordetella sp.
CGGCGTTGCCGTTGGCCGGCCCTGCGGCCTGCTGGATCTGCCACAGCCGGTCGGCCGGGTCGTAGCGGTAGGTGATGGTGGGCTGCCCGGCCACCGTCATCGTCTCGCGCAGGCCGTTGGCGTAGCAGGTGTAGTTCACCTGGCCTTGCGCGCTGGTTTCCTGGGTCAGGCAGCCCAGGCCGTCGTACACGCGGTCGATGGTGGACGTGACGGTGAAGCTCGCGCAGTCCAGCCCGCTGCAGCTGCCGTCTTCGAGCTTGGTCAGCCGGTTGCCGCCGTCCCAGGTGTAGCGGATGCCGTTGGTGTAGGCCGTGGGGGCCGCGGTGCTGGCGCCGTAGCCGGCGAAGCTGATGCGGCCCAGGCCGTCGTAGCGCCGGCCGCTGACCTGGGCTTTGCGGTCGGTGTAGCGCTTCAGGTTGTTGCCCGCGTCGTATTGCCGGTCGTCCAGCGCCAGCAGCGCGTCCTGGCGCGATTGCGCCAGATTCAGCGGGTTGTGCTCGAAGGTGGTGGCGTTGTTGTTCTCGTCGGTGAACAGGTGCAGGTTGCCGTTGGCGTCGTAGTCGTGCTTCACCGTCCCGCCCAGCGGGTTCTTCAGCTGCTTGAGCCGCCCCTGCCCGTCGTAGCCCGATTCCCAGATGTTGCCCAGCGGGTCTTGCTGCACCAGCAGCCGGCCGATCGCGTCGTAGCCGTACTGCGTGGTGTTGTTCAGCGGGTCGGTGATGGTGGCCAGGTCCGGCCCGCTGTAGCCCAGCGTGGTGATCTTGCCCAGCGCGTTCTTGCTGGTGCGCAGGCGCCCCTGCGTGTCGTAGTCCATCGTCACCGTGTGGCCGTTGGCGTCTTTCACCTCGCGCAGGTTGCCCAGCGTGTCGTAGGTGTTGGTGCTGGTGTGCATCAACGCGTCGGTGTGCGTCTTCAGCAGGCTGTACTGCGGGTCGTAGGTGAAGCTCTCGCTGGTGGCCTGCGGCGTGCCGTACAGCCGCGTGATCATCTTCACGTTGCCCAGGTTGTCGTAGTCGTAGCGGGTGGTGCGGTTGAGGGTGTCGGTTTCCGTGATCAGCTGGCCGGTGACGCTGTCTCGCACGTAGGTCGTGGTCTGCTGCTCGGGCTGGCCCAGCGGGTACACGTTCTTCGAGATCCAGCCGTTGGCGTCGAAGCTCACCCGGCGCACGTAGTTGCGCCGGTCGGTCACGTCCACCTGCGTGACCTTGCCGTTGGCATCGGTGGTGTAGGCCATCTGCAGCGTGGTGTCGTCTGCATAGGTCTGCTTCTTGACCCGGCCGCTGGCATCGTAGTCGTTGAAGACGATGCGTTTGTTGCGTGGGTCGACGATGCTCTCGATGCGGCCCGTTGGCGTGTAGGTGTAGCGCCACACGCCGTTGTCCGGCAAGGTCACCTTGTTCAGCCGGCCGGCATTGGGTGCCGCGGTTTCGTATTCGTAGCTGACCGTGCGGCCGACGTTGTCCTTGGCCGTCTGGATGCGGCCATCGGCGTTGTAGCTCAGCTCGATGTAGCGGCCGTTTGGGGGAGATGATTCTCGTAATGGGTCCGCTTAATGCGGGTGTTCGCGCCAGCTCGACTGTGTTGCCGAAACGGTCGGTAATGGATTGCAGCTTGTTGGAACCGTAGCCGTAGAACGTATAAGTAGAGCCGTCCTTGGTGCGCAGATTGAAGTTGGGAGGGGCGGATGCAATCACTGCCTTGTAGTAGGGCCCGGCTTCGTTGTGCTCCCAGGTGGCATCACTGTTGCTGGTGCCGTTGCCCAGCACGCGGTTGAAGATGAGTTGAATGCCGTTTGCCTGGACCAGGGCCAGCTTGCTGGCGTTGTGCCCGCCGTCGAGCGTGCCAATGGCCTCCGCCACGTACAGGTTCATGTCGTAGACCGGCATCATGCCGATGCCGAACGCGCGACCGGCCGTGTCCTGGTCGAGCAAGGCGCGATCCAAACGCAAAGGGATGACGTCGGACACACTCAGATCCGTTGCGCTGTGCATGAAGGTGCCGCGCGAGAGGAAGATCGGGTCGCCGCAACACGGCGACGACGGGCAACTTGCGCCGGCCCCCACCGGGCCGCCGCCTCCGGCGCAGCAGCCCGGACACGGGCCTGGGCCGGGGCCACCGCCACCGGCACAACCAGGGCAGGGCCCGGGACCGCCACCACCTGAGCCGAAGACCCCGTAGGAGAAGCCGGTGAACTGGAAGAAGCCGACATCGGCATCAGGCCGGATGGTCTTGCCATCGGCGCTGACCACGCCCTTGCCGTAGGAATGCCAGCCCCTGGCTATCGGGTCATAAGCCCAGAACTGGGTGGGCGTACCGGGTGGCTGGCCCGTGTAGTTGGGATAGATCACCTGGACCGCTTGCGGCCGACCGCTCACGGACTCGATGTATGCACCCGAGGGCTGTACCGTGAAGTACACGGGGAAGTCGGCATCGGGTGGCATCGGGAATGCCGCTCGGTCGGTCGGCACCGGGCTGATGTTGATCGCCGTGAGGATGTTGCCGGTGCGGTCACGTATCACCGTGCCCGCTGGAATGCGAATCTCGAGCCCAGGAATGGTGGGCGTGGTGAGCACCGTCTCGCGCGTGGTGGGGGAGGGAATCGGGATGGTGCCCTTCGGGTCGAGCTTGGCCAGGTAGATCGGCTCATCGATCTGCAGTGTCTGTCCGGCTCGCACCGAGAGGTAGCGGAGGTAGCTGCCGTAAAAGGCGCCGGGGCGATTGGCTGTGGATCCTTCGATCACCAAGGTGGCGTTGCCAGCGGGGATGTGTGCCAACAGAAAATTGCCGGCGGCATCCGTGATCGCGCGCGCGTCGCCGATGGCCAACGTGACACCTGCCAGCGGCTGGCCGTTGATGCGCCGCACCGAGCCGGCCACCGCCGTGACGCCGTTCGGTGCGGCAGGCAAGGTAGCACGATGGGCGGACTGGCGATCGCTCAGCTGCCTGAAGTATTCCCGCATCGTGCCGGCGAACGGCGGCGCGTAGTACCAGCGGCCTCGCCGCTGCTCGGCTCCAATGAGCCAATCTTCGCCGTCACCGCGCGCAGCTGCCGTGGCGGGCATTGTTGGGCGCTCACTAGTTGGGCCAGGCGGTGGCAACGGCGTTGGCGCAGCACCCTTCCCGTAGGTTCTGGTGGACTGCGCGCCCGGCGCCTCGGTCACCACGCCCAGCGGTGTTCCGGCTGGCTGACTTGTCGCAGCAGCTTGTCCCGCGACCAAAGATGCCGTGCTGAAGGCCATCGCCGTGAACGGTACCGCCTGACCCAATTCGTCGGTCGCCCCTTTGACGAACAATGAGTACGTACTGCCAGGCAGCAACGGCTGCTTGGGCGTGACGAAGAGGAGCATGCCGGATTCGGCCGGCACGACGGTAACGGGCACGACCCCACTTGGCCCGATCAGCGTGACGGTGCGCTCGTTCATCGTGGTGACGAGCATGCGCTTGGAAAGGCGCATCGCGATGACCTGATGGACGGGCACGGATCGGCTGTCGGGCGCCGGAAGCATGTCGAGCACCGTTGGCGCAGCAGGGGCGGACAGTGCCTGGGCCTGTTGCAAGGCTTCGGCCTCGGCGATGGCCACAAAGCGCTGGCTGCTGGCATCGTAGAGTTCGGCCTCGAGCACAGGACGCTTCTCGGCATCGAAGCCTCCAAGCACCAGCACCGCTTGAGATGGGAGGAGATTGGCCAGGTGCCCGAAGCGCGCCGCGTCCAGCCGTGCATTGAATCGCTCGACCTCTAGCGTGGTTGTGTTCAGGATCTCTGCTTCTGCCAGCGGCAAGCCGCGCCCGGACAGCCCCCCGGTGATCAGTACTCGGCCGTCTGCCAGCAGGGTGGCAGCATGCTGCGTGCGCTCGATCAGGCCGAGTCCACCCGGCGCCGTAGACGCACCTGACGCTGGATCGAAGATTTCGGGCGGCGCCACACCCCCGACACCCGAGGTGCCACCGAGTACCAGCACGCGCCCGCTTGGCAGCAAGGTGGCAGTGTGTCCGCTGCGCGACTGCAGCAGACCTGATGGCAGCCTCACGGCCTTGCGGCTGGCTGGATCAAGCAGCGCAGCTACGTTGTCCGGACCGCTGGCGTCTTGATCGATGCCGCCCAGAAGGAGCCAGCGCCCGTCGGGCAGAAGCGTGGCACTCTGCCCCGGCTGCGTCGCCGGACGCGGGAACAGACGGGAGAAGACGCTGTTTTGAGGATGACTGGTGCCACTGGCTTGCGCCAAGACCGGTGGCGCAAATGCGGCTGGCAGCAAACTCAAAACCGCTGTGAAGAGGGCCAGGCAAAACCGGGCTGCTCGATTCATTGAAGATCTCCCTGAAGCTTCTTATGTGGCGTCAACGCGTGGACAGCAGGCGAATGCCAAAACTTGCTGAATTCGACCCGGGCAGAATTCGGAGAGTGTGAACACCGGCCTCCTTGGTCGGCGGGAACCGACAGGTAGGTGCCTCGGCAGCACCGGTGCTGCAGCCTGCGAGCTGAGTTCCCGATGGTCCGTACAACTGAACCACGATCGGATTGGCAGAGGGCGGTGTCGGGGCCGTCGCAATGCCGCTGAGCGCCACGCCAAGATTGACGCCCGAACCAGCCGTGAATTCGTAGGCGGCTGTTTGGCCTGTGAGCAACTGCACCGAAGTGGGAGATGCCTCATCGACGATGAGGACTCCCTTGACCGACTTCGTGACGGCCACCGACACGGTACCCGTCGCAACCCCGCTGCCTTCCACCTGCAGCGTGTAATTGCCAGTGGCCTGAATCACCCCATAGCGGTCCAGGTCCACTACAAAGCCGGGCGCCATGGGCGAGGTGCTACCGGACAAGAGCAAGCTGCCATTCGGGTCGTACAGTGAAAAGTACGCTGGAAAATTCGATGGCACCGGGCTGGTGAAGACGATGGTTGCGGAGTCGCCGGCGGTGAAGGCCAGGCTGTATCGCGCGTTGAGTCCTGGCTGCGCGATGTTGGCGACGAGCGGGGCAGCGGCATTCGTCGTCAACGTGGCGACCGAGTCGTTCGTCAGCGTGACCGACAGTGACGCACTTGCAGCCGCCGGTGGCGTCAACGCGAGAACGTAGGTGCCCGTGATCGGCACGGGGCCGACGTTGCAGGAGTTATCCGTGGTCTTTGACTGGCAGTCAACCACCAGCGCCCCTGCAGGGTCGTATACCTTGACGCCAATGGCCCCGCCTGCCGGCACAGTCGCGACCGAGGTTGTCGCCAGGCCGAATGCCTGCCCCGCGGTAGCTGTAAAGGTCAGGCGCCCGTATTGACCTTGCGCCAGTGACACGGGGAATGCGCCTCCGCCAGCGGTGAGTGCCGCGGAGTAGGCATTGCGAAGCACGATGCTGACTTGGCCTACCCCTACGCCAGCGGGATCCACCAGCAACTGGTATTGCCCCGTCACCGCCACTTCCCCAAGATCGAGCGCCCCCGCACCCGCCCCAATCGAAGTTCCCGCCGCCAGCGAGCCATCGGGCCGGTACACGTCCAGGCGGGAAAGGTTCGGCAGCGTCGACCCCGAATAGGTCGCGACATAGCGCTCTCCGGCGACGGCGTTGATCGTGTATCGCCCGTTGCGCCCAGGGCGTGTCGAAGTGAACAAGACAGCGGGGGCGGGTGGCACTGCCAGCGTTCCCGTCGCGTCCGTCGAGAGTGTCAGGTTGGCGCTGGCGCTGTACTGCGGGCCGGGATCGAGCAGGACGGAATAGGTGCCAGACCTCGTGATGGGCGCGAGGTTGCACGACGAGGTACCACCACCATAGACACTAGGACACCACGTGTGAACACTGCCGTTGGGGTCGTACACGGTGACGTTGATGGTCCCGTAGGCTGGCGTAGTCACGACTGACTCGAATGCCAGCCCCAGATACTGCCCCGCCGTGGCGGCAAAGGTGTATTGTGCGTTTTGGCCGACGCTGGTGACCATGGCTGTCGATGCACCATCCACTGCCAGCGAGCCGGTCACGGTTTCGCGCAAGGTCAACCCGAGCTGCCCGGTTGTGGATCCCAGCGGATCGACGGTGACAATGTAGTTGCCGTCTGACCTGATGTTCGGCAGATCGATGACGCCGGAAGCGGCGGTAATCGCCTGCGCACTGCCGATCTGTACCCCGTCAGCGCCATAGACACGAACCCAGGGAGCGAGCGTGGTGGAGAAGGTCGACCCCGACCACACAAGGCTGTAGCTCTTGCCCGATGTGCCCACAAACGTATAGCGCCCGTTCTGCCCGGGCCGTGTGGTGGCAAACACCGTCGGGCTGCCCGCGTTGGCAACCAGCGACAGCAGCTGCTCGGACGACAGATAGAGCGAGGCCGAGAGGTTTGCCCCCGATGGGCTGACGCGTGCGGTGAACGTGCCCGTGCTTGGCAAGCTTGGCAGCGTGCAGCTGAACTCCGAGGCATTGAACGGGCACGAAACAAGCACCGTTGTGTTGTCCGGGCGCGTGATGGTCACAGTCCCACTGGACCCGCTGAAGCCCGACCATCCCAACCCGAGGTTCTGGCCTTGCGTTCCGGCAAATGTGTAGCGATAAGTCTGGCCGACAGGAACGGTGATCGCCGTGGCGGCGCCATCCAGCGCGAGGCTGCCGTTCGGTGTCTGCGATGCGGGCGGCGTGCTCCCAGCCTGCGTCACGCGCAAGCCCACACTCCCGGTGTTGCCACGGTAGGGCGTGATGACGATCGTGTAGGCGCCGGACGCCGGTGCGTTGTTCAAGGTGATTGCCGGGGGCTGGGCAATATCGCTGCCCGACGTGCTGCCAAGTACCGCACCGTCGGGTCCGTACAGGATGAACATGGTGGGGCCGCCGGTAATCGTCAGCGCACTGGGCTGAACGACATAGTTGGCACCCGCAACACCCGTGAACTGATACCGACCGTTCTGCCCCGGGCGCGTGCTGCTGAAGCTGGTTGGCGTTGCAGCGTCGACCGTCAGGGTTCCGTTGATGTCGCTGCTGAGCGTCAGCGTGGCCGATGCGGCACTGCTGCCTTGCGGATCGACCACAAGTACGTAGCTGCCCGTAGCGGGAAGCCTTGGAATAGGCCAGCTTGCGGCAGTGGTGAGAGGTCCGGCCGAGGCCAGGGCATCGCCGTTAGGCGCCAGCACCTTGAGCGACAGTGCCCCGCCTGCGGGTGTGGTCGACAGCGAGGTCAACCCCAAGCCAAGGGTCTGTCCGGCTGCACCGCTGAATGCATAGCGGCCGTTCTGGGCGCCCAGCAGACTGGGCATGACCGGCGCGCCATCGATCGAGATCGTTCCGGTCGTGTTTCGGGTTATCGCCAAGCTCAGTTGGCCCGTGCCGTCCTGGTAGGGGTCAACGAGCACCGTATAGGTACCTGTCGCCGGTAGCGCGTCGATGTCGATAGCGCTCGTCCCGCCCGCCGCAACCGTTCCGCTGGCCACCTGGGTGCCATTCGGAGCAAACACCTTCACAGCCGTGCTCGACCCCGGGAAAGTCACGCCGGTGATCGCCAAGCCATATCGGACCCCTGCAAGCCCAGCAAAGGTATAGCGGCCGTTCTGACCGGGTCGAGCAGTACTGAATACGGTAGGCGTGGCAGAGTCCACCGTCAAGGCGCCGGTCAGGTCCGAGCTAAGGCTCAAGCTCAGGTTGGCGCTATTGGTCCGCTGCGGGTCCACGACAACCGTATAGCTGCCGGACTGAGGTAACGGGGGCAGATTGCAGCTGGCAGGTGTGTTTGTTCCATTCGTTCCTGCGCAATTCAACAGCAATGCACCAAGCGGCGAGTAGACGTCGATCTTGATGTAGCTGCCAGACGGCGACGTGACCAGCGAGGACGCGCCAAGACCGAGTTTTTGCCCCAGCACGCCATTGAAGGCGTAGCGGCCGTTCTGACCATTCGCCAGACTCACGGCAAGGGCGCCGCCATCGATTGGCAGGCTGCCAGAAGCCTCGGCGGCGACGCGAACCGATACCTGGCCAGTCGTTGCCCCTGTCGGCTCGATCAGGACGCTATAGACACCCGTGACTGGAGCAGCCGCAAGGTCAAGCGTGCCGCCGTTGCTGACCGACACGGAGCCGCTCGAGATTAAGCCACCGGATGGCGACAAGACGGTCACCTGGAAAGTCGACGCGCCAGGAAAGCTTGGATTCGTCAGCACGATGCTGTAGCGCGTGCCGGCCGCCCCGTTGAAGGCGTATCGAGACCGCAATCCCACCTTGTTGGCCAGAAACGTTGTAGGCGCGGGCGCGTCAACCGTCAGCGTGCCAACAACGTCCGTGCTGAGCAGCAGGGTCGCGGAAGCCGCATTGGCGCCCTGGGGGTCAAGCACGACGGTGTAGATACCCGTCGCCGGCAACAGGGGTAGACCACAGCGGCCCGAGCTGGTGTAGGCCGAGCCGCCATTGCAAGCAATCAGCAATGCGCCCGTCGGCCCAAGGACATTCACCTTCACGGATCCGCCCGCTGGTGTCGTCGTAAGGCTGGCAATACCCAGGCTCAGGCCCTGGCCGGCGTTGCCGCTGAACGTGTATCTCGCATTCTGGCCCGCGACAAGCGCTATAGCTGAGCCGGTGCCGTCGATCGTCAGCGATCCGGTCGCGTTCGCGGTTAACAACAGGGAGACCTGGCCGACGCTGGTCTCGTAGGGGTCGACCAGAACGCTATAGGTGCCCGAACTGGGCAGGTTGGCAACGTCAATGACCGCCGGCGTTGATTGGCCTTGCGCAATGGATCCGGTCGCCAACTGGACTCCGCCAGGACTCCGAATGGAGACACCGACACCGCCAGGCACGGTCGCTCCGCTCAGGACCAGGCTGTAGCTTGCCCCCTGCGCGCCAGAGAACGCATAGGTCGCGTTCTGCCCCGGTCTGGTCGACGAAAACAGCGTTGCGCTAGGTGCGTTCACTGCGAGCTGCCCGGCAAGTTCGGTACTGAGCGTCGCCGTGAATGTGGAGGCGCCGGTGACCCCCTGCGATGGCGCGATCCGAATGGTGTAGGTTCCTGTCTTTGGCAAGGTCGCCAGACTGCAACCGCCCCCACCCGAGCCGGGGGGATACACGGTGCAAATGCCGAGAGTTGATCCATTCGGCGTGAAGACCATGACACTCAGGCCACTGGTCCCATTGGGCGAGACACTCAACCCACTGACACCGAGGTCCAATGTTTGGCCCGCCAGCCCGTCGAACGCGAACATGGCTACCTTGCCCGAAGGCATGCCGGTCACCGTGTATGAGGAGCCGTCGACAGCAAGGTTCGCCCTCGCGAAGATGCTCGTATCGGCATCGGCGGCAGCGGGAACAAAGAACATTTCCAACGCGGTCGCCGCCCCCGTGGGAGTCATGACCCTGAAATGCCCTGTCGTCGCCCCCGCGGGAACAGTTGCAACAATCTGGCTGCCCGTCACTGACGTGACGAGCATGGGCCGATCGTTCAGCGTGACGAGGTTGTTGGCCGCGACCGCATCAAATCCCGCGCCCGAAATGGCAACCGACGTGCCAGCGCCCCCGCTCGCCGGCGAGAAGCCGGAAACAGTCAACGCGGGGCCATCCCCGGCATTGACGGAGAAGGCATCGTCGGATGCCACCGTATTTCCCCCAACAGTCACGGCGATGGGCCCGCTTAAGGCACCTGGCGGCACCGATACCGTCAACTGTGTCGGTGTTGCCGCGGATACGACGGCCGGCGTGCCATCGAACTTGACGACATTGGCCGCAGGCACCGCATTGAATCCAGCGCCAAGGATCTTGACAGTGGCCCCGACCCCCCCTCGATTCGGGGTGAAGTCGGCAATCGCCAGGCTGCTTGCCGCCATTCGCCGTACACGCTTGACGTTGCTTGCTGCGTCATAGACGTAGACAACCACCTCTCCAGCCGGTGAGACAACCTGCACGAGGCGGCCGGACTCGTCGTACCCGTATTGAACCTGCGCCGCGACGGAAAGCGGGATGGCGGCCAGCAGCAGTATCGTCGGCAGTCTGTAGACCGCCGGAAGCCCCGCAAGCACGAAGCGCGTAGCGGAGCGCAACCGCTCCACGGTTGATCTGTACACGGCACCCTCCCTTGGGGCTGGATGGGCAAGCACGCCTACCAGCCATGTTCTTGACGCCGATCCCGCTTGACCCAAGACTTAGGCGCTAAGAATTTGTAGCATCAATGATCATCTCTATCAACGTTAAGACGCGTCCATTTTTTGATCCCCCCCTAACTTGCAATCGCAACAGTCGCGTACAGTCGAGACATTCATCCGAGGCTGGCGATGGTTCGGGCTATTGGAAAGTTGGTGACGGTGTCTCTTGCTTTGATGCTCCATGCCGGCGTTAAGTCCGCTGGCACCAGCCCCACGGCCCCTGATCAGATGAGTGGAGCCAAGATCTATCAACAGGCGCGTCTCGGAGAAAGCCTCTTCTTCGATCGCAGGCTGAGTGCCCACAACGATGTCGCCTGCGCCAGTTGCCATCAACCGCAGCAGGCCTTCTCTGATCCGCGCGCGCGCTCAGTCGGTACCGATGGACTATTGGGCAAGCGAAATGCCCCCTCATTGCTGGACGTGGCGCGCCAGCGCTACCTTTTCTGGGACGGCAGGCAGACCTCTCTGGCCGATCAGGCCCTCGAACCGCTGCTCAATCCCGTGGAGCATGGCCTGAAAGAAGCGATGGATGTCGTTCGAATCGTGCGCCTTGACCCCGGTTACGTGCATGCTTTTCAGACGGTATTCAATGTCGACGCTCGCTCGATCGAGGTACATCACGTGGGCAATGCTCTGGCGGCGTATGAGCTCACGCTCGAGTCGGGTGCCACGCCATTCGACCGCTATCTTGCTGGGCATCCAGATGCCATCTCGGCAGAGGCGGAGGCCGGTTGGCGCCTGTTCTCTGGCGCGGCAGGATGCATTGAATGCCATCCGGCCGACATCGGGCGCCCGCTGTTCACGGATCATGGCTTTCACGCGCTGGGAGCGAATGGCGCGGGCGCGAGCGACAAGCTGGTGCGGCTCGCACTGGCCGTAGTCGCCTTGCGCACCCAAGGCGGCTCGGTCGCCACCGCGCTGGCCATCAATCCCGATGCCGCAATATTGGGCCGCTTCGTAGTGACCCTGGACCCGGTTGACCTTGGCAAGTTCAAGACGCCACCGCTGCGTAACGTCGCGATGACGGCCCCGTACATGCACGACGGAAGCGTGCCAACGCTGGAAGCCGCGGTCGATGTGGAGCTGTACTACCGGGCCAGACGGTCCGGTATCGTGCTCCAGGCATCACCAGGTGAGCGCAGAGCGTTAGTGGCCTTTCTGCGAAGCCTCACGTCGGACTCGTACTTGATGGAGAGCGGCCATGGTCGCCCCCCCGTCACAAGGGATTGAATCCGTGCGCCACCAATCGCGTCCGTGCGGCTTCACGCTACTCGAGTTACTTGTCGTCGTAGCAATCATCGCGCTGCTTGCAGCCTATGTTGGCCCCAGGCTATTTGCACAGGTCGGCCGCTCCGAACAAAGCGTCGCGCGTTCGCAGGTCGAAGCCTTCGGTCGTGCACTTGGCGCCTATCGGCTGGACGTCGGCAGTTTCCCAAGCACCGAGGAAGGCCTGTCAGCACTGGTCAGGCGGCCCTCGGCGGGCAGCAGCAAATGGAACGGCCCGTACCTCGAAAAGGACGTTCCCTTTGACCCCTGGGGCCGGCCCTATTACTACCAGTCTCCAGGTGCCGCTGGCGCTGACTTCGACATCGTGTCGTATGGCAAGGACGGCCAACCTGGCGGCACGGGAGACGCTGCCGACGTGACCAATCGATGATCCAAGGGGCATTGGCGTTGGAGTTCAAGGTGCGCGCATTCGAGGAGGACTCCCAGCAGGTGCTGGGACTGCACCTCGTCGCCAAGGACGAGGCGGACGCGCGCGCACAGGTCAGAATTCGTGGCCTGACCTTGCTGTCGATTTCTAGGGTCCGACAGCATTGGTTGCAGCCCGCTCGTCGCCAGCATTTCGATGTCGCGCTCTTCGCGCAGGAGTTGCACACCTTAACTCGGGCAGGTCTTGGCATTGTCGAGAGCCTCGAGGCCATGGTTGAGAAGGAATCGCAGCCGACCGCCCAAGCTGTGTTGGGCCGATTGCTAGTCTCTTTGCGGGAGGGCCAGAAGTTGTCGGACGGAATGCTCCAGCAAGGGACCGAGACGTTCCCGGCTCTGCTGATCGGAATCGTGCGGGCAGCTGAATCCACGGGGAACATGGCCGATGCATTTGAGCGCCATTTATCCTACGATCAGCGTGTTCGCGGGATACGTCAGCAAATCCTCAGTGCAGCCATCTATCCGGCGGTTCTGTGTGCGGTCGGACTTCTGGTCACGGCTTTCTTGATGGGCTGGGTGGTGCCGCGATTCGCTGCGGTCTACCGCGGCACCGGTCGTGCGCTGCCCTGGGCATCCCAATTGCTGCTCGACTGGGGTCAGTTGATCAATGGACACGGTCTTTCGATTCTGGTATCCATGTTGATCGTCGGCCCTACCCTCTGGATTGGCACAAGACTGTTCATCGGTCGAGGGTGGCGATTGTGGATCGACCGTTTGCCGGGGCTGGCACGCTTGGCGACAATTTCGACCCTGGCCCGGTTGTATCTCACCCTTGGCTTGCTATTGCGCAGCGGTTTGCCAATTCAGCAGGCACTGGCAATGGCACGCGCCGTACTGCCTGCGCATCGGCAGGCCGCGGCCGCCGGCATGGCGCACATTGTTGCGCTCGGCTACCCGCTATCCGAGGCCCTCGCTGAATCGGGCCTGAGCAGTCCGATCGCTCTGCGCTTCGTCCGGGCCGGTGAACGTTCCGGACAGTTGGCTGAGATGCTGACTCAGGCCGCGCTGTACCACGACAGCGAGATAGCGCGCTGGGTGGATCGCTTCTCGCGCCTATTCGAACCGGTTTTGATGGCACTCATCGGCCTTGTGATCGGCGGCATTGTCTTGCTCCTGTACATGCCAGTCTTCGATCTGGCCGGGAGCTTGCAGTGATTGACATCTTGCCGAGTGAGGATCTCGTGGTACTCGCAACGGCCCGCGACAGCGGCGTAGGCCAGGCCATTGCCTGCGTGGCGCGCCAGCTCCAACTCGACGAACGCATGGCCGCCGCATGGCTCGCACAGCGCTTTGGCTGGATGCATGTGGAGACACAGGACCTTCAGTCTCTGGAGCCGGCATTGAAGATCCTTCCTCTTGCCCGAGCCCAGCAACGACACGCTGTCGTGATGCATGCGGGTTCAGCACTGCCCGGATGGGCCTACCTCTCGGTCGTTTCCGACCCGTTCGACGCTGCGCTGCAAACACAGTTGGACGAACTCGTGGATGGACCAGCGCGCTTCGCGCTGGCGACGGCTGCCGACATTCGTGCCTACCTCAGCCAGCTTGAGTCTGAAGTCGCCGCGTTGTCGCCAACTCAGGACGAGACGGGTAGCGAAGAAGCGCCCAGGCAGGAAATCGAGGTCTTGTCGCTGGCCGCTGCTACCGGGGCGCAAGGCGCCGCCGTCCGCCTTCTCAACTCGACGCTCTATGACGCGCTGCGCAATGGCGCGAGCGACGTACACCTGGAGGCGGTGCCGGGTGGGATGGTCATCCGCTTTCGGATCGATGGCGTGCTGGATACCGTTGCCCAGTCCAGCAGCAGAGCTTTGGGCGAACAGGCGATTTCACGTCTGAAGGTGTTGGCCGAACTGGACATCGGCGAGCGGCGAGTGCCGCAGGATGGCAGCTTCAGGGTGCAGGCCTTGGACCGGATGATCGATCTGCGCGTTTCGATCATCCCGAGTGTCCACGGCGAGGATGCGGTAGTCCGGGTGTTGGACAAGCAGGCGGTGATCGAGGCGCATGGTCGACTCACGCTCGATGCCCTGGGCTTCGACCCCACATCGTTGCGGCGACTGCGGCAATTGATCGAAGCCCCTTACGGGATGTTGTTGGTGACCGGCCCCACCGGGTCGGGCAAGACCACGACACTGTATGCCGCCCTGGCCGAAACACACACCGGCCGCGACAAGATCGTCACGATTGAGGATCCGGTCGAGTATCAGTTGCCGGGTGTCCTGCAGGTACCGGTCAACGAGAAGAAGGGGTTGACTTTCGCTCGAGGACTGCGCTCCATCCTGCGCCACGATCCTGACAAGATCATGGTGGGCGAGATCCGCGACCGGGAAACCGCCGAGATCGCGGTGCAATCATCGCTTACCGGGCACATGGTGTTGTCGACAGTACACGCCAATAGCGTGTTCGATGTCTTCGGCCGCTTCACGCACATGGGTCTTGATCCCTATGCACTGGCATCGGCGCTTAATGGCATCTGGGCGCAGCGTCTGGTGCGCATGACATGCCCGCACTGCGCTCGCCCTTGCGAGGCAAACCCCGAGCAGCTGACACAGCTTGGCCTTTCGCCGGACGCACTCGGCGGACAGCGCTTGTTGCGGGGCCAAGGCTGCGGTGACTGCCGCGGTACGGGCTACCGGGGGCGGCGGGCCGTGGCGGAGATCCTATGCTTGGACGATGAACTGCGCGACATGATTGTCAGCAAGGAACCCGTGCGCCGGCTGAAGGAGGTTGCACGCAGCCGCGGTACAACGCCTCTGCTGCTGGCCGCTATCGATGTGGTTCGCCAAGGATTGACGACACTGGAGGAGGTCCGCCGTGTGGCCATGGCTGGCTGAGCCGCTGACGCTAGGCATCGACCGGCGCTCGATTGCGATCGCGCGCGGCCACGAAGTGCGGGCGCTTGCGCATGACCTTGCGTGGGCGTCCTTCGATGCCTCTACGCTCAGGACCGCTATCGCCAAGATCCTGGACGGCAAATTACCGCGAAGGCCTCGACTGCTGCTCGGCGCCGACATTTGCAGGCACTGGGTACTCGAAGTTCCGCAGGCAATTCGGTCTCTTACTGAGTTGAAGGCCTTGGCGCACGAGCGTGCTGGTCAGCTGTTCGGTCCACCGAACCAAGATGCCTCCGACTCAAAGGGCTGGAAGGTAACCGCCTCTTGGAGATCAAGCGGCGCAATCCTCGCCTGCGCTGCGCCAGCGGCCTGGATCGATGCATGCCGCACGGCACTGCCTGACGCGCAATTGGACTCCGCGCTGCGCGTCGCTCTGGCGCACGTTTCGGCGCGCGTCGATCAACCGCTTGACGGTCTGTTGGCCTGGGCTACTCCCAGCCGTATCGTATTGGCAGGCTTCGCGCGCGGCCAGTCCACGCAATGGCGCTGTGTCCACCGGATCAGCGGGCTGCCGCTCGACAAGCTGCCAGCGGCCGTATTGGCCGAAGCCCAAGGCTTGTCAGCCGCGGGCGCTTGCTCAACAACGTCGTTGACCGTCTTCGGTCCGTCCGACATTGCCAGCGCAGCGTCGCCGCCGCTTGAATGGCAAGAAGCGCCTTGGTCTGCCGCTATCGGCACAGACGAGTCCGAAGCGGCATGGGCGGCCTGCTTGGCACTCGCTATGCCGGCCGCAACCAGACGTCGGAAGCAGCGATGACAATGCACGCCCCCTTCTCGCCGAATCGCTGGGCAACGCTGTGGGGCCACGAGTCCACGGCAGGGCAGCAATTTGCCGCTGGATCGGTACTGCTGTTGATCTGCGTCGCTCTGCTGGTCACCGCGTGGGCTGACTTGAGTCTCCGCCAGCGACTGGCGCTTGCAAAGGCCGCTCGACCTCACCTGCTCCAGAGTACCGCAGTGCAGCGATCTGCCCTGCCAAATGCCACCGAACGAGCACGAATCAATCGGGCAATTCAATCGCTCAATGTGCCTTGGCCAGCACTCTTTGCTGCGCTTGAGGCCGAATCTGCCAACGACGAAGTGGCGCTGCTATCGATCGAGCCCAGCGCCGAGAGAAGTGCTGTGCGCGTGCAGACCGAGGGTCCGAAATTGGACGCACTACTGGCTCATGCTCAGCGCCTGGGCGGCCGGTCGCCATTCCAGCAAGTCAGGCTGCTGCGTGTTGATGAGCATGGCGGTTCGCAGCGGACGGCAGCTGTCCTGAGCTTTGATCTCTTCTGGCCACGATGAGCGGCGTGCGGCATGACATCTTCAGGGCCGCGCCCGGCAGTGGTTTGCAGCATCTCCATCGGCTGCGCCTGCGGGTCGAAGTCTTGCTCTGGCGCTACGGTACCTGGCCTTGTTGGGTGACGGTGATGGCCTTGGGCATCGCTTGGTTGTGGTACGTCGAAAGGCCAGCACAGGAAGCTCAATTGGCTATCCTTATGCGCCCAATTGATCAACCGGCTTCGGTTATCGAAGTCGATGAAGGCAGCGAAGACGATCATCAACGCCTGGCTGCCTTCCGCGCTGTGCTACCTCAACGCGACACGAGCACCGAGCAGGTGCGGCGGCTGATCGACATCACTCACGAGTCCCTGACTTGGCGTCAAGCCGAGTTCATGCACAGTGAAGACTCACCGATCGGGCTGGTTCGTGTTCAGATCTCAGTACCCGTGGCAGGCACCTACCCCCGGCTCCGGGACGCGCTGGATCGCGCGTTGCGTGAATTGCCCACATTGGCAATCGATCAGATCCACTGTCAACGGCAGAGCACTAGTGAATCCACGCTGCAGGTGCGCGTCCGTTTCTCCTTATTCCTACGGAGCGATTCCTTGTCCGTACCGATGGTCGCGGGTGTGCGTTGATGGCCAGCCCCCGTCACTGGAGTGTATTGCTTTGTCTGCTCGCTCTCTCGGCATGGCTCGCGCTTTCCGACGACAAGCCGACGCAAGTCGTCGCGCCCAAGCGGGCGGCTGGAGTTTCTCCAGTTGCGACCCGCACTCGCGCACCAGCACGCATCGAGACGCTGGCGGACAGGTCGGTCTGGTTCAGTGAGGCGAACGCCTTACACTCCGACCTGTTCATCCGATCCAGTTGGACCGCGAATCCGCCACCAACTGCGCCCGCAATTGCATCGGCTCCTGCTACTGCGGCGCCCCAAGTGCCACCCTGGCGGATCGTCGGGAAACAGCAGGAGGGTCCGCAATGGCAAGTGTTTCTAATGCAAGACGAGCAGAGCTTGGTAGTGCGCCAGGGCCAAGTGCTCGAGGGCATCTGGCGAATTGAACGGATCGAGCCACCCGTGATGGGCGTGATCCATCTGCCCAGCGGCCAGGAACTTCACCTCTCGATCGGGGAGGCATTGTGACGAGCCACTATAGGCCGCGCTGGCTCGGCGCCACGCTGATGTTGATGCTGATGTGCTGCCTGACACTCTTTGGCTGCACCGCGCAGACCGCCTTTCGCGACGGCCAGGCGCGACTGGCCGAAGGCAAGCTGTCCGAGGCCGTAGAGCGCTTCGACGCGGCCGCCCGCCTTGACCCGACGTCTGCCGAGTACCGCATTGCTCAAATACGTGCGCGTGAACGATTGGCCCTTGAGCGGCTTACGGATGCCGATGCAGCACGCCAGGCCGGATCAGCAGAGCTTGCGCACCAGTTGTACCGACAGGTCTTGCAGATTTTTCCGAGCAATGAGAAGGCATTGAACGGACTACGCCTGCTTGAGAGCGAGCGTCGTGGCGAGCGGATGCTGCGCGATGCGGAAGCCGCGGCGCAGCGGGGGGATTGGGAGGGCGCGAGGTCCCGCGCCAGATTGGTGCTGGCAGAAGATCCGGCCAATCGTCAGGCCAAAGCCATGATGAGAAGGGCAGCCGAAGCCATCGAGAAGACGCGAGGGGGCGCCATCGCCTCGCAAGCTCAACTGCTTTCGGCTGCGTATCGCCGGCCCATCTCCATAGAATTCCGCGATGCGCCGCTGCGTACGGTCTTCGAAGTCATCTCGCGCACGTCGGGTTTGAACTTCGTATTCGACAAGGATGTGCGAAGCGACCAGAAGACCTCCATCTTCCTACGCAATGCAAACGTCGAGACCGCGGTGAGAATGCTGTTGCTGTCGAACCAGCTCGAGTTGCGTGTGCTTGATGCCAACTCGGTATTGGTGTATCCGAATACTCCTGCCAAACAGAAGGAGTTTCAAGAGCTGTCTGTTCGCACTTTCTATCTTGCGAACGCCGACGCCAAGTCAATAGCCGGTACGCTAAAAGCCCTGCTAAGAGTCCGCGACGCTGTGGTCGATGAGAAGCTCAATCTGGTAATCCTCCGAGATTCGCCGGAAGTCATCCGTATTGCCGAGCGGCTTGTCGCAATCCACGACGTGCCCGAAGCCGAGGTAATGCTCGACGTCGAGATTCTCGAAGTCAAGCGCACACGGATGCTCGATCTCGGCGTGCGCTGGCCGGATCAACTGAGCCTGACACCGTTGACCACGAACGCGAGTGGCACGTTGACACTTTCGGATCTGCGCGGCCTCAACGCGGCGGCGATTGGTGCTTCAATCAGCGCTGGCGTCATCTCGGCAAGGAAGACGGACACCGATGCAAACATCCTCGCCAATCCCCGCATCCGGGCACGCAATCGTGAGAAGGCCAAGATCCACATCGGCGAGCGCGTTCCGAACATCACCACCACCTCGACGTCGAGCGGGTTCATCTCCGACTCGGTCAGCTATGTCGACGTCGGATTGAAGCTCGACGTCGAGCCAACGGTGTATCTGGACAACGAGGTTGCGATCAAGGTGGCGCTGGAGGTCAGCAACATCATCAGTCAGGTTCAGACCAAGTCTGGCACGCTCGCCTACCAGTTGGGCACTCGTACCGCCTCGACGGTATTGCGGCTGAAAGATGGTGAGAACCAGGTCTTGGCCGGCCTGATCAACGACGAAGACCGTCGCACCGCTAACAAGGTTCCTGCGCTGGGCGATCTGCCAATCGTGGGGCGCCTGTTCGGCAATCAAGCGGATGATGGTGCGAAGACCGAGATTGTGCTGTCGATTACGCCCCGCATTGTTCGGAACATCCAACGTCCAAGCGCTGATCTGCAGGAATTCGAGAGCGGCACGGAGGCCAATGCCGGCGTACGGATCGGCAGCGAACCCGGCGCAACAACTATGACACCACCGGCAGCCATGATTGGGGACGTGCCATCGGCTTCCACCGCTTCCGCCAACGAATCCCCAGCACCCCGGAGCGCGAGCGCGGCGTCAGTTGCCGTCACATCGACGCCGAACAGCGTTACTGCGCGATGGCAATCGCCACCCAGCGTGCATCGCGGCGATTCGATCACGGTCGGATTGCTGATGCAAAGCGATCAACCGGTCAGCAGCGTCCCCGCTACGCTCAGTTTCGATCCGCGAGTCTTCCAGATCGCAGATGTGTCAGACGGGGACTGGCTGCGGCAGGGGCAAGCGACGGTAGCCCTCAGTACCCAGGTCGATGGCGGGGGCCTGCTCCATTTCACACTGGACCGGAGCGGGGGCGCTGCCGGCGGCGGCGCGAAAGGAGAGGGCTTGCTCGCAGCGATCAAGATCAAGGTCGCCGCAAACGCGCCCGCCGGGGTGGGTCGGATTGAGCTGGTCGGGTTGGCGGCTTTAGCACCGAGCGGGCGCAACTTGCCTGTACAGCTGCCCGCTCCACTCTCGATTGTGATTGCCGAGTAGGGTGATGCCGTTCCGTGGGTCCGCTCTGGCCTTCCCTCAGCGCAGCCGGGCCGGTTTCACGCTGATCGAACTCATGACAACACTCGCCATCCTGGCGTTGTTGGCGGCGATTACTGCGCCACTCGCCCAAATTCAGGCTCAACGCGCTAAGGAGCAGGCGCTGCGTCAAGCGCTCCAAGAGATTCGCCACGCTCTCGATGCGTACAAACGCGCGTGCGACGAAGGCCGTGTCCGACGCGGCGCCGGCGCGTCGGGCTACCCTGCTGACCTGAGCTTGCTGGTGGTGGGCGTGGAGGACGAGCGCGATCCACAACGCCGCAAGATCTACTTCCTGCGTCGAATCCCCAGAGACCCGTTTGCAGACCCGTCTCTGAGTGACGAGCACTCTTGGAGCACGCGTAGCTATGCCAGCGAGCCCGATGATCCGCAGGAGGGCGACGACGTCTACGATATCCACTCTCGGTCGTCATCGCTCGGCTTGAACGGCATCTCTTATCGCCAATGGTAAGCGTCGCCAATCCGCCAGGACGTCGGGGCTTCACATTGATCGAGTTGCTGGTTGTGCTATTGATCCGGCATTGAAATATTGGACTTCTTTGAGTGGATCAGGTCCAATGG
>CAZXLI010000097.1:0-19663 GCA_964641795.1 uncultured Bordetella sp.
AGGGCCTGCTGCGCGCCTGCCACAACCGGATGATGGTGCAGATGGGCAAGGCCCTGGGAGCGCTGCTGCGCACCAGCTTCGAGATCTCCACCACCAAGCCCGACGGCCCGGCCCAATCGCTGCCGCTGCACCGCGCCGTGCTCGACGCGCTGATCGCCCGCAACCCCAGTCGTGCCGAGAAGGCCGCGCTGGTGCTGATCGACGGCGCACAGGACGACATCGAGGCCGTGCTGTCCTCGCGCCGCAAACTGCCTTCGCTGAAGGCGCCGGCGGCGCAGTTGAAGGTGAGGAAGGTGGTGGCGGGCTGAAGGGCGCCGGAGCGCCGGCCCTTCGCCGCGCTCAAGCCGAGCCGCCACTCGGCTGCGCCATGAAGAACCGCACCATTTCCGCAGACGCATTCGGGCCCGCGCCGTCGGTGAAGGAACCGCTCGCATGGCCACCCGACCAGGCATGCCCCGCGCCATGCAGGGTCCAGCTCTCGATGCGGGCCCGGCCCAGGGCGTCGGTATAGACCGCGCAGCTGAACCGGCGGCCGCCTGACGCAACGCCCGTGTGCGAGGTGACGCGCATGCCACCCGCCGCCTCTTGGGCATGCGCCTCCTGGGCCTGACGCACGATGCTTTCGCCGTTTGTCTGCTGCACGGTGTGGTCTCGATCGCCGTGGAACACGATGACCGGCACCGCCTGAACGGCCTTGCTGCGGGCCCCGACCGCGCCACCCGGCACGCGCTTCAGGCCCGCCATGCCGCGCCCGCCCTTCATGGCGGCCATGGCCGATGGGATGTCGTGGGCGCTGCCATAGGGCAATCCGGAATGGACGCCGACGCCGGCGAACAGCTCAGGGTAGGTCTCGCCCAGCACCACGGCCATCGCCGCCCCTGCAGACAGGCCGGCGACAAAGATGCGCCGCGGGTCGACATCATGCCGATGCGCGACTTCGCGGACGATGCCCGCCACGAGCGAAGGCTCGCCGGCATCGCGCGCCTGGTCCTGGGGCCTGAACCAGTTCCAGCACTTCGATGCGTTGGCGTGGGCAGCCTGCTCGGGGTAGACCACCAGGAAGCCATGCTCGTCCGCAAGGCGATTCATCTGCGTGCCCGCGGCGAAATCGTCTGCGGATTGGGTGCAGCCGTGCAGCATCACGATCATCGCGCGGGGCGCATCCGACACCTTCGCAGGCACATAGACCTTGTAAGCCCGTGTGCCCGAGTGGTTGCTGAATTCGTGCGCCTCGAACCGGCCCGTGCCCTGCTGCGCTTCGCCGATCAACGGCCGGCGTTGCGGCATGGCGCTGCCGCCTTCGCCGGCGGGAACGACGCGTGCTTCGACATCGACGACGGATTCACGCTCGAAGCGCGGACCAGCTTCGGCAAGGTGCCCCGCGGCCAAAGCGCGCCGGATGGTCTCGGTCACGTCACGCATCGGACCGCTGGTGGTGTCGAGTCCGGCCGACGCGAGCGCCCGCTGAATCGTCTCGTTGATCGCATGGGCGTCAAAGGGCAGCGCGCGGGCATTGAAGGGGTGCTTCATGGTGTTCTTTCGGCCTGGTTGTGGGGCGGATCAATGGATGCGATCGGACAGCGCCCGACGAACTGCAGCGCTCGCCTGGAACGCGCCCAGGACGGTGACGGACTCGATGGCGGCGCGCGCCAGTTCAGGGGTGACGTCGTCGGCAATGCGCGCGAGGCCGACCACCTGGACGTGCAGCCGCTGGCCCGCAGTGACCACCTTCTCGAGTTCGGAGCGGCTGTAGTGCTGCAGGCCCACCGTGAGCGTTCGGCGCGCCACGGTCTGCTTGACCGTGTCGGCATGCAGGGCCAGTTGGTTTCGCAGCGCCGTTCGCATGAGGTCCGAGCGGTTCGAGTAGAAGCCTTCCTGCACCAGCAGGTCGACCTGGCCGAGATCGACCACGCCGACGTTGACGGTCATCTTCTCCGTCTCACCGGTCCTTTGCCTGGGTTCGACCGCCGTCTCGCTGCTCTTCATGCCATCCACCTGGAATCCATCTGGAATCCAACTGGAGCATGACCAGGCGTCCGTGCGTTGATGGCGGGCGCAAGACCCCTTTGCCGACATTGCGCGAGCCTCGAACAGGATCGCCGCGCCTACCACCGCCGCATCCGCGTCGCGAAGCGCAGCTCGAGCGCCAGCCGCGACGGCCCCGCGCCGCTGCGGTAAAGCGCCGACAATCCGCGGCCGCGGGCTTTCCCGCCGAAAGCCCTTGTGCCCGGATACCGAACGAAGCAGGAACACATCGACATCCGGGGCGCCCAGTCGCTCGAGATCCGCTCGCTGTTCGATCGCTTGCAGTACGCCGACCCGCTGGGCGAGGCCAAGGCGCTGGGCATCTCCAGTGCGGCGTGGCCCCTGTTCGGCCAGCTGTGGGATTCGTCGCGCCAGCTGGCCGCCGTGATGGCCGTGCGGCCACTGGTGCCGCACGAACGCATCCTGGAGGTCGGCTGTGGCCTCGCGCTGGCCAGCCTGGTCTTGCACCGCCGCGACGCGGACGTCACGGCATCAGACTGCCATCCGCTGGCCGCCAGCTTCCTGCGCGAGAACCTGCGCCTGAACGGCCTGCCGCCGCTGCCCTACCGGCACGGCCACTGGTCGGCGCCGGTGGCGCAGGCCGCGCTGCCGGGGCGGCCGATCGTCGAGGGCCGTTTCGGGCTCATCATCGGCAGCGATGTGCTGTACGAGCGCGACGACGATGGCCATCTGTTCGGCTTCATCGATCGGCATCTGCTGCCGGTGGCGCAGGTGCTGATCGTCGATCCGAACCGGGGCAACCGCGCAGCCTTCGGCCGGCGCATGGCCGATGCCGGCTTCGTGCTGGAGAAAACGCGCCTGGTCGATCGCGCCAAGACAGGCAGCGGCTACAGCGGCTGCCTGTTGAGCTACCGGCGCGGCGCGGCCGCCTGAGCGCCTGAGCGCCTGAGTGGCGGCGCCGGTGTCAATCCCAGCCGAACTCCGAGTACGCCTCGCCCTGCAACCACAGCCCGATCGCCTGCCGCACGTAGCCGATCACATTGGGCGGTAGGTTTCCCAGCGGGTACCAGGCCAGCTCGCTGCACTTGTGCGGCTCGCGGTTCTCGGGCTCGCCCTGCCAACGCTCGGTGCTGAAGAAGAACGACACGCGCTCGCCATCGGAGCGGCGGTGCACCACGTGGGCCAGCCGCAGGTCCTGCGGCGCGATCACGAGGCCGGCCTCTTCCAGCGCCTCGCGCGCCATCGCTTCGCGCGCCGTCTCGTTGCCGTCGACATGGCCGGCCACCACGCTGTAGTTGCCGTCTTCGTAGCCGGTGTTCTGGCGCCGCAGCAGCAGGAGGCGGTCGCCGCGGCGCAGCAGCAGGTGGGCTTCGGGGATCAGGGTGAATCGGGGCATGCGTCCAGTGTATTGACGAAGGCCTCGCAGCCGGCCGGCCGCACGGCTGCTTATCATCGCCACCGGGGAGGAAGGTGCGATGGACACCGAACGATTCAAGGCCCTGGTGCAGCGCCTGGAACGCGAAAGCGCGGCACGCCCCGCGCTGTACCAGGCCAAGGTGGCGGCGCTCACGCTGCTGGGCTTCGGCATCCTGGCGCTGCTGCTGGCCACGGTGGGCTTCAGCCTCGTGCTGCTGGCGGCCTTGGCAGTGATGGTGGCGCTCAGCGGCGGCACCGCGCTGCTGCTGTTGCTGAAGCTGGGCAAGCTGCTGCTGTTCATCGCCATCCCGCTGTGGTTCCTGGTCAAGTCCTCGGTGAAGGCGCTGTTCATCCGCCTGCCGGCGCCACAGGGGCGCGAGATCACGCAGCCCGAGGCGCCCGCGCTGTTCGAGGCGCTGGACCGCATGCGCCGGCAGATGAAGGGCCCGCGCTTTCACCATGTGCTGGTGGTCGACGACGTGAATGCCGCGGTGGTGCAGCGCCCGGCCTTCGGCCTGGTGGGCTGGCCCCGCAACTACCTGCTGCTGGGCCTGCCGCTGCTGGAGAGCATGCCGCCGGACGAAGCGCTGGCCGTCGTCGCGCACGAGTACGGCCACCTGGCCGGCGCGCACAGCCACTTCTCGGCCTTCATCTACCGGCTGCGCCACACCTGGGGCACGATCCAGGCCTTCACCGACCAGGTGCAGGGCTGGCTCGGCCGGCTGGTGGCCCCGCTGGTGCGCTGGTACGCGCCGTACTTCAATGCCTACACCTTCGTGCTGGCACGGGCCAACGAGTACGCGGCCGATCGCGCGTCGGCCGAGCTGGTGGGTGCGGCCCACGCCACACATGCGCTGAAGCGGGTGAACCTGGTCGGTCCGCAGCACCAGCGCTTCCTGGCGCAAACCTTCCAGCGCATCGACCACGACGCGCAACCGCCGCAGGACCTGATGCAGCGCTGGGCCGCCCAGGCCGGCAGCGCGCCGGCCGAAGCCGATGCGCTGCGCTGGCTGGGCGACGCGCTGGACCGCGAGGGCCACGTGACCGACAGCCACCCGACGCTGCGCGCGCGCCTGCAGGCGCTGGCCTACGCCGGCGAGGCGGTGGACCAGGCACCGCCGCCGTTGGCGGGCACCTCCGCCGCGCACGCCTGGCTGGGCACGCTGGTCGACACGCTGCGGCGCGAATTCGAAAGCGACTGGGCCCGCCGTGTCGCCGAGCCCTGGGGCCAGCGCCATGCCGAGGCCCAGCAACTGCGCCAGCGCCTGGCCGAGTTGCGTGCGATGGCCGAACCCGCGCCGGCACAACAGCTCGAAGCACTGCAGCTGACGCTGCGGCTGGAGCCGGACACCGATGTGCGCGAGGCGCTGGCCGCCTTCAACGCCGCGCAGCCCGATCATGCGCTGGGCCTGTACCTCGAAGGCAGTGCGCGGCTCGAGCGCGGCGAGCGCGCGGGCCTCGACCTGCTGGCGCGCGCGACGGCGCTCGACCCCGAGGCCACCAAGCCGGCCTGCGAACGGGCGATCGACTTCCTGGTGAAGCAGCAGGACCACGAGGCGGCCGAAGCCTATGCCGAGCGCTGGCGCCGGCGCAATGCGATGGAAGCCCAGCGCGAACAGCAGCTGCGCCAGCTGAACCCGCATGACGCCCTGGTCCCGCACGGGCTGGAGGCCGAGTCGCTGGCCGCGCTGAAGTCGCGCCTCAGCGGCAGCGCGCTGGCCGGTATCGGCCGCATCTACCTCGCGCGCCGCGTGATCCCGGCCGACCCCGCGGCGGTGCAGCGCCTGGTCGGCGTGCAGCTCACGCGCTGGGCCCGCTTCCGCGGCCAGGAACAAAAGGTGCTGCAGCGGCTGGCGAACCTGGAATGGCCGGTGCCGCTGGTGTTCGTGTCGCTGGACGGCAGCTTCAAGCCCATGCAGCGCAGCTTCCGCGCGCTGGCGGATGCCCGGCTGGTGTAGCGCTGCAGCAGGGCAAGGCCGCGGGGCCGGCCCCCGCATCGCGCGTCACAGGCGGCGCCATTCGTCCAGGCAGTGCGCGGCCAGCACCGTCAACCACGGTGGCTCGCTGGGGTCGAAGGCCAAGCCGAAGCGCGGGCTGATCACGAAGCGGGCGCGCTCGAAGGCCTCCGGATCCTGCGACCTCACGAACGATTGCAAGCTGGCAAAAGGCACGGCCACGGTTGCCAGCTCCAGCACCGGCACGCGCAGGGTGATCTCCTCCAGGCGGCCGCAGTCCTGGAAGCGCAGCACGGTGTGGCCGTAGTCGAGCTCGTTCAACGCCACCGCGTTGCGGCCTTCACGCTGCGGCACGCCCCAGCGGCGGCGGATGTCCTCGGCCGTCAGCGTGAAGGCCAGCTCGCCGGCCTGCACAAAGGGCTGCAGCTTCATCGCGCGGGGCGCTCAGTGCCGATGCCCGAGGTCTTCTGCATCGGCCAGGCCTGTGTGCATCGTCCGCTCCTTCGTCGCGCGGCAGTGTAGAGCGCCATCGTCGTTCAGCCCAGCCTTCCCGTGGCCTGTCGCAGCGCGCTGGCCGACGGGCCGGGGGGCACCGAAGAATCGGCCGCAGAAGCCCGACGGGGCTGTGGAGCATCAACGATGACCGAGCTGCACCTGAACTTCTCGCTCAATGGCAAACCCCAGCCCTACCGGGGCGACGGCGAACAGCCCCTGCTGTGGGTGCTGCGTGACGAACTGGGCCTCACCGGCACCAAGTACGGCTGCGGCATCGGCGCCTGCGGCGCCTGCACCGTGCAGGTGGATGGCGTGGCCGCGCGTGCCTGCAGCACGCCGATGGCCGGCCTGGCCGGCAAGCAGGTCCGCACGATCGAGGGCCTGGGCACCGGCGGCGCCCTGCACCCGGTGCAGCAGGCCTGGGTCGAGCACAACGTGCCGCAATGCGGCTACTGCCAGGCCGGCCAGATGATGGCCGCGGCCGCGTTGCTGCAACGCGAGCCACGGCCCAGCGATGCGCAGATCGACGAGGCGATGCGCGGCAACCTGTGCCGCTGCGGCACCTACGCGCGCATCCGCAGCGCGGTGCACCGCGCCGCCGAGCTGCTGGCCGCGCGCGGGGTCGCGGCATGAAGGCCGCCGCCCTTCGCTCCCCGGCCCGACGCCGCCTGCTGCAGCAGGCGGCTGCCGGCGGCGCAGCGCTGGTACTGGGTTTCCGCAGCGGCGAGGCGCCGGCGCAGGCCCGCGCCGCGCTGGCCGGCGCACCCGCCGCGCTGCAGCCCAATGCCTGGCTCGCGCTACATCCCGATGGCACGCTGGAAGTCGCGATCGCGCAGACCGAGATGGGCCAGGGCACGGCCACCGGCATCGCGATGATCGTGGCCGACGAGCTCGATGCGGACTGGTCGCGCACCCGCGTGCACACCATCGTGCCCGATGGCAAGCGCTTCATGATCACCGGCGGCTCCACCAGCATTGCCATGGCCTGGGAACCCGCGCGGGTGGCCGCCGCGCAGGCGCGCGAGATGCTGTGCGAGGCCGCCGCCCGCCGCTGGGGCGTGCCGGCGGCCGAATGCCGCACCGCAGTGCATGAGGTGCTGCACCCTGCCAGCGGGCGGCGCCTGGGCTACGGCGAGCTGGCGCTGCGCGCCGCGGCACTGCCGGTGCCCGAGAAGCCGGCGCTGAAGCCGATGAATGCCCGCCCGCTGATCGGCCAGCCGCTGGCGGCCAAGAACCTGACGGACATCGTGAGCGGCCAGGCGCTCTACGGCATCGACGTGCGGCTGCCCGGGATGCTGTTCGCGGTGATCGAGCGCAGCCCGACGATCAATGGCCGGCTGGCGACGCTGGACGACGCTGCGGCCCGCGCCGTGCCCGGCGTCGTCAGCGTGCTGCGCCTGCGGGGTAACCGCTTCCCGGAGGATTCGCCCTATGTGCGCGATGGCGTCGCCGTGGTCGCCCGCAGCAGCTGGGCCGCAATGCAAGGCCGGCAACGGCTGAAGCTTCAATGGCATGAGCAAGGCGCCGACCGCCTGCCGCGCGCCGGCCGGCTGGCATCGACCACCACGCTGGCGCGCGACTTCGAGCGCGCCTTCCAGCCGGGCACGCCCGACAACCCGCGCGAAGGCATGCGCCCGTGGGTCAGCACCCTGCGCCAGGGCAGCGAGGCAGGGTTGGCCCAGGCCTTCGCCGCTGCGCACCGCACGCTGGACCTGCACTACGAGCTGCCGCTGGTGCCGCATGCGCCGATGGAGCCGATGAACGCCACCGCGCGCTGCAGCAGCGAGCGCTGCGAGATCTGGGCGCCCTGCCATTTCCAGAGCAAGCTGCATGCGGCATTGCGCACGCTGACCGGCCTGCCGGCCGAGCGCGTGATCGTGCACACGCCGCTGATCGGCGGCAGCTTCGGCCGACGGCTCGAGCCGGACTACGGCATCGAGGCGGTGATGATCGCGCGCGAGCTGCAGCAGCCGGTGCAGCTGCTGTGGACCCGCGAGGACGACATGCAGCACGGCCTGTTCGGTCCGCCCAGCCGGCACCGCGCGCGCGCGGCGCTGGCGCGCGACGGCCGCATCCTGGCCCTGGAGCACTCGGTGGCTGCCCTGTCGGTGCGGCTGCAGAGCGAGCGCGACCAGCTGGCGCACGGGCTGGACCGCAGCGTCAGCTTCGATGCCGAGAAGTTCCCGTACGGCGCCGAGCAGCTGCATGTGCGACACCGACTGATCGAGCAGACCATCCGCGTGCTGTGGTGGCGCCGCGGCTACACGCCCAACCACACGCTGGTGAACGAGACCCTGCTGGACGAATGCGCCCACGCGCTGGGGCTCGATCCGCTGCAGTACCGCCAGCAACTGCTGCTGCCGGCGCGGGTGCTGAAGTACGACAACGACGGCGACGAGGAAGTGCTGGACACCGGCCGCCTGGCCCGTGTGCAGCGCCTGGCGGCGGAAGCGGCCGGCTGGGGCCGCGCGCTGCCGGCCGGCGCCGGCCGCGGGCTGGCCAGCACCTGCACCGAGAGCTGCGTGGCGCAGGTCGTCGAGGTGGTGCCCGAGGGCCGTGGGCTGAAGGTCGCGCGCGTCATCAGCGCCGTCGATTGCGGCCGCGTGATCAACCCGCAGCTGGTGAAGGCACAGGTCGAGGGCAGCATCGTGTTCGCGTTGACCGCGGCACTCAAGCAGCGCATCACGGTCGAGGCCGGCCGCGTGCAGCAGAGCAACTTCCACGATGCGCCGCTGCTGCGCTTCGACGAGATGCCGGCGATCGAGACCGTGCTGGTCGACAGCGACGCGCCGCCCACCGGCATCGGCGAGCCGGCCTCGCACTGCACCGCCGCGGCACTGGCCAATGCAGTGTTCGCGGCCAACGGCAAACGGCTGCGCAGCCTGCCGTTCGTGCTGGCATGATCGCCCCATGCCTCTCACCGCCGACGAACGACGCGCCCTGCGCCGCCGCTGCGCCATCGTCGTGCCCGGCTTCGCGCCGCAGACCGCCGCGCAGGAGTTCCAGCAGCTGGCCGACTGGTGCGCGGACCACGAGGTAGCACACGATCACTACGGCAGCGGCGCGCTGGCCGAAGGCTTCGAAGCCAAGGTGGCCGCGCTGCTGGGCAAGCCCGCGGCCGTGTTCATGCCCAGCGGCATCATGGCCCAGCTGGCCGCGCTGCGGGTGTGGTGCGAAACCACCCGCACGCCGCGCTTCGGCATGCACCCCACGGCCCATCCGGCCCTGCATGAAGAACAGGCCTTCGAAGCCCTGTTCGGCCTGCACGGCGTGCCGCTGGGCCACCGCCTGCGCCCGCTGCAGGCGGCCGACCTGCAGGCCTGCCGGCAGCCGCTGGCCTGCGCCATCGTCGAGCTGCCGATCCGCGAATCCGGCGGCCAGCTGCCGACCTGGGACGAACTGCAGGCGCTGCAGGCCGCGGCGCGCGAACGCGGCATCCGCCTGCACATGGACGGCGCGCGGCTGTGGGAAAGCGCGCCGTTCTACGGTCGCCCGCATGCCGAGGTCTGCGCCGGCTTCGATTCGGTCTACGTCTCGGTCTACAAGGGCATCGGCGCGCTCAGCGGCGCGCTGCTGGCCGGCGATGCCGACTTCATTGCCCAGGCCAGGCTGTGGCGCCGGCGCATGGGCGGCACGCTCTACCACCTGAGCCCGATGATCGCGAGCGCCGCGATGCGCTTCGACGAACGCATCGCGCTGATGCCGGCGCTGTACGAGCGCGCGCAGCAGCTGGCCGCCGGCCTGCAGCCCTTGCGCGCGACGATGCGCGTGAATCCGGCTGTGCCGCACACGCCGCTGTTCCACCTGTTCTTCCACGCGCCGGCCGAGGCGGTGGCCGAGGCGCGCGACAGCGTGGCGCAGCAGCACGGCGCCTGGCTGGTCGACGGCATCGAGGAAGCCGAGGTGCCGGGCTGGAGCCGCACCGAGATGAACCTGGGCGACCGGGTGCTGGACATCGAGCCGGAACGGCTGGCCGCCCTGTTCGAGCACCTGCATGCGCTGCTGCTGCCGCATGCCCAACTTCCGAAAGACGCGTCCACCGCACCATGATCGAACACCACGTCGACATCCCCAGCGCCGATGGCGCGATGCCCACCTTCATCGTCCACCCGGAGGAGAACGGCCCGCACCCGGTGCTGCTGTTCTACATGGACGCGCCCGGCAAGCGCGAGGAGCTGCACGAGATGGCGCGCCGCTTCGCCGCGGTGGGCTACTGCGTGCTGCTGCCCAACCTGTACTACCGCGAGCGCCGCGAGTACCAGCTGAAGGAACGCACCGAGCCGCTGCTGGCCGAGATGTTCCAGCTGATGGGCACGCTGAACCGCCACACCACCGAGACCGACACGCGCGCGCTGCTGGCCTGGGTCGACACGCAGCTGGCCGGCGCGGCCGACCCACGACGCATCGGCGCCGTGGGCTACTGCATGAGCGGCCCCTTCGTCGTGTGGGCGGCCGCGGCCTTCCCGGACCGGCTGGCCTGCATCGCGTCGATCCACGGCGCCAACATGGCCACCGACGCGCCCGATTCACCGCACCGCTGCATCGCGCAGCTGCGCTGCGAGAGCTACTTCGCCTGCGCCGAGATCGACAAGTGGGCGCCGCCGGCCGATGTGGCGAAGATCGAGCAGGCGCTGCAGGCCACCGGGCTGCCGCACCGCGTGGAGTGGTACCCGCAGGCCGAGCACGGCTTCGTGTTCCCGCAGCGCGCGGTCTACCACCGGCCTTCCGCCGAGCGGCACTGGGAACGGCTGTTCGCGCTGTTCGGGCGTTGCCTGCGGCGCGCAGGCTGAAAGCCAGGCGGATCAGCCCTCGCCGCCGGCGCGCGGCGGCACCGGAAAGCGCTGCGCGTTCAGCTGCATCTTGGCCCGTGCCGCCGCCACCGGGTCGATGCCCAGCGCGCTGGCCAGCTGCACCAGATACAGCAGCACGTCGGCGATCTCGCCGGCCACCGCTTCGCGCGTGGCCGGCGGCAGCTCGTGGCTCTGCGCTTCGGTGAGCCACTGGAACGGCTCCAGCAGCTCGCCGGCCTCGACCACCAGCGCCGAGGCCAGGTTCTTTGGTGAATGGAAGGGCTGCCAGTCGCGCTCGGCGGCAAAGCGCTGCAGCGCGGCGGCCAGTTCGTGCAGGGAATCGCTCATCGTGGCGCCAGCATAAACCGCGGCATCGGGACTACAGTGCGCGCTTTGCGTATCGCATCGACTCCTGCGTGCTGATCGACCTGTCACCGCTGCGCCGCCACCGCGACTTCCGGCTCGTGTTCATCGGCCAGCTGGTCAGCGCCTTCGGCAGCTTTCTCACCTACGTCGCGCTGCCGGTGCAGCTGTACGAGCTGACGCATTCGTCGGCCATCGTCGGCCTGCTGGGCGCGGCGCAGCTGCTGCCGCTGGCCTGCACCGCGCTGTGGGGCGGCGCGCTGGCCGATGCCATGGACCGGCGCCGCGTGCTGCTGGGCGCCGAGGCGCTGCTGCTGTGCGGATCGCTGGCGCTGATGGCCAACGCCAGCCTCGCACAGCCCAGCGCGGTGGCGATCTTCGTCGTCGCGGCGCTGATGTCGGCGCTGGACGGCTTCCACCGCCCGGCGCTCGAATCGCTGACGCCGCGGCTGGTGGCCAGCGAGGATCTGGCCGCCGTCTCGGCGCTGAGCTCGCTGCGCTTCACCACCGCGTCGATCGCCGGCCCGGCGCTGGCCGGCCTGTGCATCGCGCAGTTCGGCCTGCCCTTCACCTTTGCCATCGATGTTGGGAGTTATCTGGTCTCGTTCGCCGCGCTGTATGCCATCCGCGGCATGCCGCCGGCCGAGCATGCGCCGGCGGTGGGCCTGTCGAGCATCGCCGAGGGCCTGCGCTACGCGGCCGCGCGGCCGGAACTCATCGGCACCTACGTGATCGACATCGTCGCGATGACCTTCGCGATGCCGATGGCGGTGTTCCCGGCGCTGGCCGCCGGCTGGGGCGGCAGCAATGCCGCGGGCTACCTGTACTCGGCGATGAGCGTCGGCGGCCTGGCGCTGACCCTGTTCAGCGGCTGGACCGCGAACGTGCAGCGTCGTGGCGCCGCGGTGGTGATCGCCGCGGCGCTGTGGGGGGTGGCGATCGTCGCGCTCGGCTTCGCGCCGTCGCTGCCGGTCGCGCTGCTGTGCCTGGCGCTGGCCGGCGCGGCCGACATGGCCAGCGGCCTGTTCCGCATGACGATCTGGAACGAGACCATTCCCACCAGCCTGCGCGGCCGCATGGCCGGCATCGAGCAGCTCTCGTACATGAGCGGCCCGCTGCTGGGCAACGCGCGCGCCGGCTTCATGGCCGAGCGCTTCGGCATCGCGCGGGCCATCACCGGCGGCGGCATCGTCTGCGTGATCGGCGTGCTGGCCTGCGCCCGGCTGCTGCCGGCGTTCTGGCGCTATCGCAAGCCAGACTTCCCGCAGCCGGCATCAGACAAGCCCGACTGAACTCAGCGCCGCCCGCCCGCGAGCCGCCGCGCCTGCGGCATCGCCCGAAGCCGCGCCATCGCCACGCATCCCAGCAGCGGGCCCATCGCCAGCACCGTGAACGCGCCGACCCAGCCGGCCGCGGCCACCATATGCGGCACGCCGTGGATCGTGATCAAGGTCAGCAGGAAGCCGGTGCAGGTCTGCACCGTCAGCAAGGTGCCGATCGAATCCGGCTCGGCCAGCTCGGCGATGCTGGCCGAGAACTGGGCCGAATCGGCCACCACCGTCAGCCCCCACAGCAGCGCCAGCGCAATCACCAGCGCCGGCGCAGCGCCGAACAGCCAGCCCATCAGCAGCGCGCAGCTGGCGCTGGTGGCCATGGCGCCTATCGTCACCGCGGTGCGGCCATGGCGGTCGGCCAGCCAGCCGCCGAGCCAGGCGCCCACGGCCCCCATGCCCACCGCGCCGAAGGTCCACAGGCTGGCCTGGCGCGTGGGCTCGGCCACGCCGCTGGCGCGGAAGCTGGCTTCGAGAAACACCACCAGCCAGGCCCACATCGCGTACAGCTCCCACATGTGGCCGAGGTAGCCGAAGTTGGCCAGCCGCACCGCCGGGTTGCGCCAGGCCTGCGTGAACTTGGTGAGATCCAGCCGCGTGCTGCGCGCCATGCCCGGCCCGACGCCACAGGCCAGCACCGCCAGCCCGGCCAGGCCCGCGCAGCCCGCAGCGACGCCATAGACCAACCGCCAGTCGAAGCCACCGGCGGCCGCCAGCAGGTGCGGACTGGCCGAGCCCAGCGTCAGCGCGCCGACCAGCAGGCCGATCAGCAGCCCCAGGTCACCGCGCGCCCAGGTGGCCGCCAGCCGCATGCCCACCGGGTAGACACCGGCCATGCACAGCCCGGTGATGAAGCGCAGCGCGAGCACCAGCGCGCCGGTGGGCGGCAGCAGCGCCAGCAGCGCGGTGGCCAGCGCGGCCGTCAGCGCCGAGGCGGCGAAGAGCCGGCGCGGGTCGTGCCGGTCGGCCAGCGTCAGCACTGCGCTGCTCAGCGTGCCGGCCACGAAGCCGAGCTGCAGCGCACTGGTCAGCAGCGCCGCCTGCTGCGGCCCGACCGCCTGCGTGCGCTGGATCGCACCGACCACCGCGGCCGACGAAAACCATACCGTCATCGCGCCGACCTCGCAGGCCAGCAGGATGGCCAGCGAGGCGGCCTTGCCGGGACGCGCCATCAGCGCGCGCTCACACGCGGTAAGCCGCCACCGGGTGGCTGCCCGGCAGACGGTCGCGGGCGAACAGCTTGTGGCGCAGCGTGCCCTCGCCATACGCCGTCTTGTACGCACCGCGTGCCTGCAGCACCGGCACCACCAGCGCGATGAAGTCGTCGAAGCACTCGGGCACGACGCTGCGCGAGAGGTTGAAGCCGTCGACGCCGCATTCTTCGGTCCACGCGATCAGCGCGTCGGCCACGGCCTCGGCGCTGCCCACCAGCGGCGCCTGGCGGCTGCCCAGCGGCATCTGCTCGAGCAGCTTGCGCTTGGTCCACTGCGGGCCGGCCGTGCGCGTCATCGCATCGACGTTCGAGACGATGGCCTGGCTCTGGCCGGTGACGATGGGTTCGTCCAGGTCGTACTTCGCGAAGTCGATGCCCATCGACGCCGCGGCGTGGGCCAGCGCCGCTTCCGGATCGGCATAACGCCGATAATCCTCGTACTTCTCGCGTGCCTCGGCGTCGGTGCGGCCGCAGATCACGGTGGCCCCGAGGAAGACCTTCACGTCCTCCGCCGCGCGGCCCTGCTGCACCGCCTGCGCGCGCAGTTCGTCGACGATCTTCCTGACGCCGGCCTTGCCCTGGCCATTGATGAACACGCACTCGGCATGCGTGGCGGCGAAGCGCGTGCCGCGCGCCGAGGCGCCGGCCTGGTACAGCACCGGCGTGCGCTGCGGCGAGGGCTCGCACAGGTGCAGCGCGTCCACCCGGTACTGCTTGCCGTGGTGGTGAACCATGTGCACGCGCGCCGGGTCGGCGTAGTGACCAGGCTGGCCGAGGTGGCCGCTGCCGCGCTCGCGCGGCACGGCGCCCTCTTCCCAGCTGCCCTCCCACAGCGCATACATCAGTGCCATGTACTCGTCGGCCAGGTCGTAACGGTCATCGTGAGCGGCCTGCGCGCTGTAGCCGGCCGCGCGTGCGGCGCTGTCGAGGTAGCCGGTGACGATGTTCCAGCCGATGCGGCCCTGCGTCAGGTGGTCGAGCGTGGACATGCGCCGCGCGAACAGGTAGGGCGCCTCGTAGCTCAGGTTCGCGGTGACGCCGAAGCCCAGGTGCCGGGTGGCCGCGGCCATTGCCGGGATCAGCAGCATCGGGTCGTTCACCGGCACCTGCACGCCGCCGCGCAGCGCGGCATCGGGGCTGCCGCCGAGCACGTCGTACACGCCCACCACGTCGGCGAAGAAGATGCCGTCGAACAGGCCGGCCTCCAGGCGGCGCGCATAGTCGCACCAGTAGGCCAGTTCGCGGTAGCGCAGCGACTCATCGCGCGGGTGCCGCCACAGGCCCTGCTGGATGTGGCCGACGCAGGCCATGTCGAAGGCGTTCAGGTGCATCTGTCGCGGCATGAGGGCGGGCTCCGGCAAGGGCGCGATCCATCATAGTGCTGGCGCGATGCTGACTTTCGGCATGTGCCGCGCCGCATCGCGGCGGCGCAGGGGCCCGTAAGTGGCGGCGGACGCGATCGGCGTCCGCACATCCACGGAGGCTTGCCATGCCATTGGACCCCACACGCGTCAGTTCCGGCTTCGACATCGAGATCGGCCTCGGCGCCCACTACCTGCAATCCCTGCTGCTGCTGGCGCTGGACATGGGCCAGATCCGGGCCTCGTTCCCGGTGAAGGCGACGTTCCGGCCCGAACTGGGGGACTTCCTCGCCCGCTTCATCGTGCCGGCCGACATCGATCGCACCTACGAACTCCGCGCCGACGCCGACCTGCCGATTGCACGCAGCGACGCCGGCTTCGACGTGGCCGTGCTGTTCGACGACCCGCTCGGCGCCGACCTGCGCGTCAGCTGCAAGGTTCGCCTCACGCGCGAAGCCGACCACATCGACCAGGAAGGCGTGTTCACGGTGTTCGCCCGGCTGAGCCTGCAGAAGACCCCCTCGGCCAGCGGTCGCGGGCTCGACAGCGTGGGCCTGGGCATCGAAGTCGTGCGTGCCGAAGGTGTCGACCTGGCCGATGCGAAGGAAGCGATCGACCAGGTCCTCACGCTCGACAGCCTGGCCAGCGGCGGCCGCATCGAGGACATCGCACTGCGCAAGTTCCGGCCCGAGGACGACATCCCCGCATCGCTCACGCTGTACGTCAACCTGCTGCTGCGCAACGGCCCGCAGCCGGCTGATCTGACACCGGCGCGCGGCGATGTCACCCAGGGCCGGAACATCCTGCCGCCCGAGGCCGACCTGGTGTTCGCCACCCGCAAGGACATCTACGGCGCGCTGGCCGTCGACACCTTCTTCCGCCAGGTCGACCCCAAGGGCAAGGGCACGGCGTTCCCGCTGCGCGTGGGCGGCCAGGACGCACGGCTGCTGAGCATCAGCGTGGCGCCGACCAAGCCGGACGAAGGACCCAACCGCCTGCGCCTGATCTTCAAGGTCGCGTTCGATGTCGCGACCGAACCCGAGGTGACGCTGCTGGTCGACCTGTTCGGCGATGTCGATGCCGACGGCGTGATGGTCTGGCGCGCGCTGACCGAGGTGCATGAGTCGAGCGTGCTGACCCAGGTGCTGTTCGCCATCGCGGCGGGCTTCGCGGCCCTGGCCGGGCCTGAATGGGCGCTGCTGCTGCTGCTGGACCTGGAGATCGGCAAGCATGCGGCCGAAGAGGCGGCCAACCTGCTGTTCGTGCAGAACCGCGCGGACAAGCGGCTCGACGCGACGCTGCTCGACATCTCGCCGAACCGCCTGACGATCTTCCGCCGCCGCTGGGACCCGCTGTACAGCACGCACCACCAGGTCGGCCTGCGGGCTGGCGCCACGCGCATCGATGCCGACGGCATCGCGTTCTGGGGCCGCGCGGTGCTGACCCGCGCGGTCGTGCCGGTGGCCGGCGCGGTGATCCGCGAAGCGGTGCAGGACGGCGAGGCCGCGCCCAGCGCGCTGCGCTACCGCACGGAAGACCTGGCCGCAGACGACTTCCACTTCCTGACCGACGTGGTGCCGGCCACCGACCGCCGCCCCTTCGCCCAGGTGGACGTGCCGAACGAAGGGCCGCTGTTCGAGCTGACCCTCACCGAAGCGCGGGAACGGCTGGCAGCCAGGCGCCTGGTCGGACCCGTGCCTTGCCTGGTCGAGCGGGTGGATCTGCGCGAAGGCCAGATCCACCGGCTGTTGCTGATCAGCCAGCGCGAGTCGGCCGAACAGCGCAATCTGCTGATCGCGGCACACGAAAACCTGGTGGCGCCGATCATCCTGTCGCGCGAGCCGCAGGTGCGGACCGCGGTGTTGCAGGCGTTTGCAGACCGGGGTGTGATCCCGACGCAGCAGGATGTCGATGCCGCGGTGAGCGCCGAGCTGCAGGCGCTGCTGGATGAGGCGAAGAAGGCCTATGCCGAAGGCGACCTGGCCGAGGACCTGGAAGCGGCGATCGAACCGCTGCTGCGGCTGGAGCTCGCGCCCAACGATGCCGGCCAGTTGCAGGAGGACGGCCTCCTGACGATCCCGGCCTTCGACCGGGTGTTCATCGCGGCGCGCAAGACCTACTACTACCGCGACCACTTCTTCGCGGACATCGAAACGACGAAGGACAAGCGCATCGCCGACAACCTGGCCAGCAAGCCGCGCTACCACTCGACACCGCAGGGGCCGGTGCTCGTTCGCTGATAGTGGCCGCGTCTTTTGCCGATTAGGCTTCGAGCACCGTGGCGTCCATCGTCGAGAGGATCCCCCAACCCTGCGGGGTTGACGAGACGCCCGGGCTCGACTAACTTTCGCCCCATCGTTGCGCGCAAGCCCTTGCGCGCGCCCCGCGGGCCCAGGCCCGAATCCCCCAACCGCTACGCCGAGGAGGTGCCGACATGAACTGCCGCATGACCCCCATCGACGCACGCACTGCCAGCGTGTGGCATGGGCTCGTTCCGCTGAACGGGTCCATTGGCCACCTGCTGCAACCCTGTCCGGGAGAGGGACCCGGCGCCTGAAGCGCCCCCCTCGAGCCCAAGGCTCCACGAGGCCCGGACACCGCAAGGTTCCGGGCCTCGTCGCTTTTGGCGTCCGCCCTCGCGCTGGCGTTCGAGCGCGCTTCGCCCGGTCCGTTGTCTCGCATGCATCCGCAAGCCCTCGCACGGTGGGCTCGGCGGGCGCAGGGGTGTCGCTTTGCCTCGACATCCTGCTTTTCCCAATCACCGTGCATCTCACTGAAAGTCCATCATGGAATCGTTGAAGTTCTCTCTGCGCTCGTTGAAGTCGCGCCTGGCCGGCGCGGTGTTCGGCGTGGTCTCCAGCCTGGCCCTGTTTGCCGCGGTGGTGGTGCTGTTCGCATCCGCCTCCGGTGAACTGGATCCGGTGGTCGCCAGGCTGAAGCCCGCGTCACCCGCCAGTGAAGCGCTGGGCAAGCTCGCCAGCCGCTCGCCGCGCGGATGACGGCGGCCATCATGGCCGCCGTCATGGTCCGCCGCCATCACCCTCCCGGTGGTGGCGGCACCTCTTCCTTGCTAACGCGGATTCAGCGCGTCCCGGCGCGACCGACTCACGCCTTGTCGACAGCCGCCGCCAGGCGCTCGATGTCGTCCATCTCGTTGTAGACCTGCGCCGATACGCGCACCCACAGGCGCCCGTCGCGCGCCGACACCCCCACCTCGATCTGGTGCTCGCGCAGCAGCCATTCGCGCAGCCGCCACGCTTCGTCCGCCGCCTGGCCCAGCCGCTGCGGCAAGGGCAGCGTCGCCATGCAGCCCACCAGCGCCTGCGGCGTCTCCCACGCCGTGCCCCAATGCCGCGTCAGATGCTCGGCCGCCTGCCAGACCAGGGCGTGGTTGTGGTCCCGCATCGCCTGCGCACCCAGCACTTCGTCGATGAAGCGGATGCCTTCGGGCGCGCACAGGAAGGGCGACGGGTCGCGCGTGCCGGTCCAGTCGAACTCCTGGTGCCAGCCGACATCCAGGCCCCACGAGACGATCGGCGGATGCAGGCCCTCGCGGCGCTGCGGCGCAGCCCACAGCACGCCGCAGCCGCGTGGCGCGAAAGCCCATTTGTGCAGGTTGGCCGCGTACCAATCCACGCCGAGCGAGGGAATGTCCAGCGCGATGGCACCGGGCGCATGCGCGCCGTCAGCCAGCACCGGCACGCCGCGGTCGCGGCACTGCGCGGCCAGCTGCTGCAGCGGCAGCAGCAGGGCGGTCTCGGAGGTGATGTGGTCGATGATCGCCAGCCGTGTGCGCGGGGTCAGCGCGGCTGCCAGTGCATCGAGCGCATCCTCGGCCCGCAGCAGTGGGAACGGCAGCGGCACGGTGACCACCGTCGCGCCGGTCTGCCGCGCGATGTAGGTCGCGGCGCGTGCCACCGCGCCATAGGCCTGGTCGAACAGCACGATCTCGTCGCCGGGACCGAAGCGCAGCGAGCGCAGCACGGCATTGACGCCGGCGCTCGCGTTGTCGACGAACACCAGGTCATCGCCCTGCGCGCCGAGGAACCGCGCCACGGCGGCGGCGGCCGCGCGCAGCCGTGGCGGCTGCTGCGGCGGCTCGGGCGCCAGGCTCATCAGCTCGCGCGCGATGAAGCGCGCCGGGTGCGCCTCGATCTGCCGTTGCAGCGCCTGCTGGGCTTCGAGCACCCGGCGCGGCGCGACGCCGAAGGTGCCGTGGTTCAGGTACACCGCCTGCGGGTCGAGGTACCAGTGCGCCAGCATCGCGCGCCCGAAGCGCGGCGGGGTCGGCGGCGTCATGTCAGTTGCTCCACCGCGCTTCGCGCGTCCCACGACGCATGAAACGTTGGCGCACAGGTGAGCGACAGCAGTCGGCCCGTTGCGGTCGTTGGCGTTCCTATTGCGTGCTGAGATCGGCCCGCCCGAGCGTCTTGGTCTGCGGGCGCAGCGGGCCGAGTCCGGCGGTCAGCCCGTTGGGCTGACTCCGCTGTGCTCCTCGGTCTGGGGGCGCGCGGTCTACTTTGCTCCGTCCGCTGCGCGGACTGCGCACGGATCCCGCGAGTCAGTTGGGGATGCGCGCACTGCGTGCGCGCCGCCCCCAGCCCTGCGGTGCGCGCCGCCTCCCACGGCCCGCCGCACCCGCAGACCAAGCCGCTCTCCTGCAACAGTGGTGGCCTGCGGTTCGTGCCCTGCCTCCGCTGGTTCGCAAAGGCGCGGGCGGGCAGGCTGCGGCGCGCGTGGCAGGCGCCGGCCT
>CAZXLI010000098.1:0-19574 GCA_964641795.1 uncultured Bordetella sp.
GTCTCCCACCTCGGCAGTCTCGCCGATCACCACGCCCATGCCGTGGTCGATGAACACGCGCCGGCCGATCGTCGCGCCCGGGTGGATCTCGATGCCGCTGAAGAAGCGGCCCAGGTGCGACAGGAAGCGACCCGACCACTTGAAGCCCTTGGACCACGCGGCATGCGCCAAGCGGTGCCAGACCAGCGCATGCAGGCCCGGATAACAGGTCAGCACCTCCCAGTTCGAGCGCGCGGCAGGGTCGCGCTCGCGAATGGTGGCGATGTCTTCTCGCAGGCGGCTGAACATGGCGTTGATCCGGGAAGTAGGGTTCCTTGGCGGAGCCCGGCATGCGGTCAGGAGGAGCGGCCAGTGTATTCGGCGGCGCCAAAGTCCGCAGTGGCGGCGCGGCGGTGGGCCTTCTGCTACCGAGGACGGTCGGGGGCCCGCGCAACGGCGCGTGCAATCCCGCGCAGGATGTGCAGTTCCTCGCGCGTGAGCTGCGCCCGGTTCAGCAGCTGCTGCAGCCGCGGCATCAGGCGCTTGGGCGCGGCGGGGTCGAGAAAGCCTATCGCCTCGAGCGTCGCGCGCCAGTGCTCGAGCGCGCCCATCACCTCGGGCAGGCTGGCGCGATCCGGCTCGGCCGTGCGCGGCTGCACGCCGAAGCCGCCGAGCGCCTGGCGCCAGTCGTAGGCCAGCAGCTGCACCGCCTGCGCGAGGTTCAGCGAGCCGTAGTCCGGATGCGTCGGAATGCTCAGGCAGGCGTGGCAGCGGTACACGTCGTCGTTGGCCAGCCCGTAGCGCTCGCTGCCGAAGACGAAGGCGACCCGATGGCCCTCCTGCGCCAGCGCCGGCAGGCGCTCGCGCGGCGCGAAGGTCGGCGGGCCGAAGTCACGTGGCGTCATCGCGGTGGCACAGGCATAGGTGACGCCCTCCAAGGCCTCGGCCAGCGTGCCGACGATGCGCGCGCGCACCAGCACGTCGGCCGCGCCGCTAGCCATCGCCACCGTGTCCTCCTGGCTCAGCACGTCGGCAAATCGCGGCTGCACCAGGACCAGATCGCTGAAGCCCATCACCTTCATCGCCCGCGCGGCCGCGCCCACGTTGCCAGGATGGCTGGTGTGCATCAGCACGAAGCGTGTCGTATCGACGGGCAAGGTGGTCACGGTTGGCTAAAATCGCGGGTTTTCGCGGATGCGCATTGTCGCCCGCACGCTCTTTCCCTTCGCTGCCCCTTTTCGTCGCCTCCCCCAGGACAACCATGTCGCAACAGCTGCACCCCATGCTCAACATCGCCATCAAGGCCGCGCGCGCGGCGGGGGCGATCATCAACCGGGGCTCGCAGGACCTGGACATCCTGAAGGTCACGCACAAGGGGCCGAACGACTTCGTCAGCGAAGTGGACCAGGCGGCCGAGGCCGTCATCATCGAAACGCTGCTCGGTGCCTACCCGGGCCACGGCATCCTCGCGGAGGAGTCGGGCCGCGCGCATGGCTCGAAGGACAGCGAATTCGTCTGGATCATCGACCCGCTGGACGGCACCACCAATTTCCTGCACGGGTTTCCGGTCTATGCCGTGTCGATTGCGCTGGCCTACCGCGGCGTGGTGCAGCAGGCCGTCGTCTACGACCCGACGCGCAACGACCTCTTCTACGCCTCGCGCGGACGCGGCGCCTTCCTCAACGACAAGCGGCTGCGCGTCAGCAAGCGCACCCGGCTGTCCGAGGCGCTGGTCGGCACCGGCTTCCCGTTCCGCCGTGGCGACAGCTTCCAGCGCTACGTGAAGATGTTCGAGACCGTGATGCAGGCCTGCGCCGGCATCCGGCGCCCGGGCGCTGCGGCGCTGGACCTGTGCTACGTGGCCGCCGGCTGGTACGACGGCTTCTTCGAGACCGGCCTGAACCCCTGGGACATGGCGGCAGGCTCACTGATCATCACCGAGGCCGGCGGCCTGGTCGGCAACTTCACCGGCGAGGCTGACTACCTGTACCAGCGCGAACTGGTGGCCGGCAACCCGAAGGTGTACGGCCAGCTGGTGCAACTGCTCGCACCCTACACCGCGGTGATCAAGGCCGACGCGCCGGCGCCGGAGGCCGCGGCAAGCGCCGCGGCCTCCGACCCCGATGCCGCCGCGCAGGCCCTGGCGGCCGCCATGGCGGCGGCCCCGGCGGAAGAGGCCCCGCGCGAGCGCAAGCCGGTGCGCATCCGCAAGGTCGAGGCGCCGGCGGAGGCCGCGACGGAGCGCTCGATGCCGGCGCGCCGCGGCCCGCCCCGGCCGCGCGGCTGAGCCGCCCCGCGGGAACGCCCTTACGGCGCCACCCAGGGGCCGGCAGACGGGCCTGCCGGAAGAATGCTGTCGACCCCTTCACCAGTGCCGACAGCCGATGCCCAGTTCCCCTGCCCTGACCCGAATGGCCCTGCTGATGGCTGCGGCCGCCGTAGCCGCTTGCACCAGCGCGCCGCCGACGGCGCCCGAGGCCGCGCCCGCGCCGAGCGCGGCAGCCTCACCGACGGCAGAAACCCGCGCCATGCCGCCCGCCCCCCCGCCGGCCGCGCGCGCAGAGCCCGCACCCGCACCTGCTCCGGCCACCGAGCCGCCCGCCAGCACGGCACCGATGACCTTGCGCGAGGCCCAGCAGCGCCTGGCCGAGCTGGGCTACAAGCCCGGTGCCGCCGACGGCAAGACCGGCCCCCGCACGCGGGAAGCGCTCAAGCTGTTCCAGAAGGACAACGGCCTGTCGCCGAGCGGCCAGCTCGACGCGGAAACGATGCACCGTCTGCGCAGCGCCCGCGCACGCTAACGCGGTACCGGTGCGGCAGCGGTGCAGCCGCGGGGCCCCGCCTTTGCCGCCGCACCGCGCGCATGACTACTTGGTGCTGGCCGCGACGATGTCCGCGCGCCGGTTCTGCGCCCAGGCCTGCTCGTCGTGGCCCAGCGCCTTCGGCCGCTCCTTGCCGAAGCTCACCGCCTCGATCTGCGCCGGCTTGACGCCGTAGATCTGCAGCACTTTCTTCACCGCATCGGCGCGGCGCTGGCCCAACGCCAGGTTGTATTCGGCGCCGCCGCGCTCGTCGGCATGGCCCTCGACCCGTACCTTGACAGTCGCGCTGCGCGACAGCTGCTGGCCCTGGCGCTCGACCACCGGCATCCACTGCCCGGTGATCGCCGCCTCGTCGAACGCGAAGTACACGCTGCGCTCGCCGCTGGCGGCGGCATTGGCCTCACTGCGCGAACCGGGCACCGTTTGCGGCGCCACCGAAGAAGTGCTGCCGGTGGGCGGCGCCGCCGCCGGGCGCGCACCCTGTGCAGCCGGGGTCGTGGTCGGCGCCGTCGGAGCCGGCGCGGCGGTGGGTGTGCTGGAGCAGGCGGCCAGCAGCAGCGGGCCGACGATCAGCGTGGTAACAGGCAAAAGACGTGACATCGGAAGGGCGACTCCATCGAAAGTCCCGACACGGAACCGGCACCGATACCGCCCCCGCCGGGCGAGGCTCTCATTGTGGTTCGCGCCTCCGTGCGGCCGACCCGGGTGGTGCCGTAAGGGCGATCCCGGGGTCTTGCGGCCTCGCCCGTGGGGGCGGCGCGCGCAGCAGCGATGATCCGGCCCGTGAACCTGCCCGCCACGCCGCCTGCCCTGCCCGAGCGCCGGCCCGGCTTGCCGGCCGCGCTGGCACTGGGCTATGTGGTGCTGTGCTTCCTGCTCGACTGGCTGAGCTACGTCCATCCGATGCGCGGCACACAGATCACCGCCTGGCATCCGCAGGCGGCCCTGTCGGTGGCGCTGCTCACGCGCCATCCCTCGGCCTGGTGGCTGGTGGCTGGCACGCTGGCCGCTGCGGGCGCGGCACGCATCGGTCCCGCGCCACCGCCGTGGGAGGCCGCTGCCGCGCTGGCCGCCACGCTCGGCGTCGTGCTGGCCGCGGCGGGCCTGCGGCGCTGGTTCGGACCGCTGCCGCGGATCGCCACGCGCAAGGCTTTCCTCGCCTTCCTGCTGATCGCCGCGGCCGCGGCCGCGCTGGACGCGCTGCTCTATGTCGGCACCATCACGGCCGCCGGTTTCCTGGATGCCGACCGCCTGTCGCTGGCGCTGCTGCGCCGCTGGACCGGCGAGGCCGTCGGCCTGATCGTCTCGCTGCCGGTGGTGTTCCTGCTGGCCGACCGCACGCGGCGCGCGCAAGCGGCCGCGATGCTGCGCTCCTTCGAATGGTGGCTGGTGGCCGCCACCGCGCTGGCCGTGGCCTGGCTGGTGTTCGTGCGTCCGGCCGAGGAACAGTTCAAGGCCTTCTACCTGCTGTTCCTGCCGGTGGCCTGGGGGGCCGCCCGCTTCGGCCATGTCGGCGCCGTCGCTTCGGCGGCGCTGGTGCAGGGCCTGCTGTTCGCGGCCATCCAGTCCGCCACCTACCAGCCGATCACCGTGTTCGAACTGCATCGGCTGCTGGCCGCGCTCGGCGCCACCGGCCTGCTGCTGGGGGCCACGGTGGAAGAACGCGAGCAGGCCGAGCAGGCCCTGCGGGCCTCGCTGCATGCCGCAGCGGCCGCCGACATGGCCGCCGCGCTGGCCCACGAGCTGAACCAGCCGCTCACCGCGCTGCGCACCTACGCCCGGGCCGCGCAGCTGCTGGCGCAGCGCGAGGACGCGCCCGCCGGCAGCGGGGCCGCGGCCGGCGTTCCCAGCCTGTCGGACATCAGCGCCAAACTGGTGGCCGAGGTCAACCGCGCCGGCGAGGTCATCAAGCGCCTGCGCGACTTCTTCCGCCACCGCGGCACGGCGCTGCAGCCGGCCCAGATCGAGACCGTGGTGGCGCAGGTGCTGGGCTCGCAGGCGCTGCATGCGCAGACCGCGGGGGTCGCGCTGCACAGCGCGCTCGAGGCCGGCCTGCCGCCCGTGTGGATCGACGCGGTACAGATCGAGGTGGTGCTGCGCAACCTGGTGGCCAACGCGATCGATGCCGCGGCCACGGCGCCGGCCGCAGGCACCGAGCCTCAGGTCATCGTCGGCGCCGCGATCCGCGGACGACAGCTGGTGGTCGACGTGCGCGACAGCGGCACCGGCCTCGCGCTGGACGAACTGGCACAGGTGTTCGAGTCCCGCCCGTCCAGCAAGCCCGGTGGCATGGGCATCGGCCTGGTCATCAGCCGCTCGATCGTCGAGGCCCATGAAGGCCGGCTCTGGGCCGAGGCCGGTCCGGGCGGCAAGTTCTACTTCAGCCTGCCACTGATGGAGCCGGACCATGGATGAGCTGCCGGTGCACCAGCGCACCGTCTTCATCGTCGACGACGACGCGTCGGTGCGCGATTCGCTGTCATTGCTGCTCAGCCTGCGCGGCTACGCCACTGCCGTGTTCAGCAGCGCGGAGGCCTTTCTCGGCGTGCTCTCGCCGCGCTGGCAGGGCTGCGTGGTGGCCGACATCCGCATGCCCGGCATGAGCGGGCTGGCCATGCAGCAGGCCATGGTCGAGCGCGGCGTGCAGCTGCCGGTGATCATCATCACCGCGCATGGCGACATCGCCGCCGCGCGGCAGGCCTTCAAGGCCGCCGCCGTGGACTTCTTCGAGAAGCCCTTCGACGACGAATTGCTGGTGCAGGCCATCGACGCCGCGCTGTCGGGCCTGGCCACCACAGCCGCCGCCACGCCGCTGCGCGGCAGCGCGCTGTCGCCGCGCGAACGCCAGGTCCACGAGCTGATCGTGGCCGGGCTCGACAACCGCGGCATCGCCGAGCGCCTGGGCATCAGCCCGCGGACCGTGGAAGTGCACAAGGCGCGACTGATGAGCAAGCTGGGCGCGCGCAACCTGGCCGAGCTGATCCGCCTGGCGACGCAGGCGCGCTGAAAGCGGGGCGCCCAAGGCGCCGCGGGAACCCGGCGCCGCATGCGACGCCGCTGTCGTCGCGGGCCGGGCGCTCGTATCGCCGTTACTGGACGGTGATCGCGCGGGCCCCGCTGCCTTCGCGCTTGGGCAGCGTCAGCTTCAGCACCCCGTCCTCCAGCTTGGCGACGACACCGCGTTCATCGACCTCGTGGGCCAGCGAAAAGCCGCGCGAGGCGCTGCCCACGTAGCTCTCCTTCACCAGGGTGCGGCCGGTCTTCTCTTCCTTCTGCTGCTTCACTTCGGCGACGATCGAGACGAAGTTCCCATCCACCATCACGCGGATGTCTTCCTTCTTGACCCCTGGCAGCAGGGCGCTGACCTGGTAGTCCTTGTCATTCTCGGTGACGTCGATGCGGATGTCGGCCGGCGCGCTATCGGCCAAAGCAAGCGGCCGCGCAAAGCGGCGGAAGAAGTCGGCGAACATGTCGTCGAAACGTTCGCTGCGAGTCAGTCCGGACATGGTGGGCTCCTTGGGTGAACAGCGGGCCAAGCGACCTGGCCCTGGAACAAGTCTAGGAGGCGCTGCGCCCGGCGCATTGCGCTGGCGCAACAAGGCCTCGGCAACGGGCTTCGGACGCCAGGCTGCCCGGGCCCGGCGGCCGCACCGATCGGACATGAGATGATCCCCAGCCTTTCGGGCCTGCGGGCCTCGTCAGGCAGGCATCTTGAAGCGCGAGCACAGCTTGGAACCAGCACCTGCGCCGGCCCCGGGGCCCGGCGCCGCCGATCTGTCGGCCCACACCCCCATGATGCAGCAGTACCTGCGCATCAAGGCCGAGCATCCGGACACGCTGGTGTTCTACCGGATGGGCGATTTCTACGAGCTGTTCTTCGACGACGCGCGCAAGGGCAACCGGCTGCTCGACATCACGCTGACCAGCCGCGGCCAGAGCGCCGGCGAGCCGGTGGTGATGGCCGGCGTGCCGGTGCATTCGGTCGAAAGCTACCTGGCGCGGCTGATCAAGCTGGGCGAGGCGGTGGCGATCGCCGAGCAGGTGGGCGACGTGGCCACCGCCAAAGGGCCGGTCGAGCGCAAGGTGGTGCGGGTGGTGACCCCGGGCACCGTGACCGACACCGAGCTGCTGAACGAACGCGTCGACACGCTGCTGGTGGCGGTGAGCAAGCAGCGCGCCACCTGGGGCCTGGCCTGGCTGGGGCTGGCCAGCGGGCAGCTCGGCGTCACCGAATGCGGCGAGAAGGAACTGGCCGGCTGGCTGGCGCGGCTGGACCCGGCCGAGCTGCTGGTCAGCCAGGAGCTGGCCGACGCGCTGCCGCCGGCGCTGCTGCAGCACCGCGCCGCGCGCACCGCGCGGCCGGCCTGGCAGTTCGACAGCGCGCTGGGACAGCGCAAGCTGTGCGCGCTGCTGAAGGTGGCCTCGCTGCAGGGCTTCAATGCGCAGGACCTGCCGGTGGCGCAAGCGGCTGCGGCCGCCCTGCTGAGCTTTGCCGAGCACACCCAGGGCCAGTCGCTGGCGCATGTGCAGACGCTGGAAGCCGCGCGCGCCAACGAGCTGATCGATCTGCCGCCGGCGACGCACCGCAACCTCGAGCTGGTGCAGACCTTGCGCGGCGAGGACTCGCCCACCCTGTTGTCGCTGCTGGACAGCTGCAAGACCGGCATGGGCAGCCGTGCGCTGCGGCATTGGCTGACGCACCCTTTGCGCGATAGGCACAGCGCCATCCAGCGCCACGAGGCCATCACGGCGCTGCTGGACCAGGGCTTCGAGCCGCTGCGGGAGGCCCTGCGCGGCATCAGCGATGTCGAGCGCATCACCGCGCGGCTGGCGCTGCGCCAGGTGCGCCCGCGCGAGCTCTCCGGCCTGCGGTCCACACTGCTTGCGCTGCCGGCGCTGCGGGACGCGGCGCCGACGGCCGGCGCGCTGCTGCAAGGCCTGCATGCCGCGCTGTCGCCGCCGCCCGAGCTGGCCGCGTTGCTGGCCCGCAGCATCGCCGAAGAGCCGGCCGTGCTGCTGCGCGACGGCGGGGTCATCGCGCCCGGCTTCGATGCCGAGCTCGACGAGCTGCGCGGCATCAGCCAGAACTGCGATGCCTTCCTGATCGACCTGGAAGCGCGCGAACGGGCCCGCACCGGCATCGGCAACCTGCGGGTGCAGTACAACCGGGTGCACGGCTTCTACATCGAGGTCACCAGTTCGGGCCTCGATCGCGTGCCGACGGACTACCAGCGCCGGCAGACGCTGAAGAATGCCGAGCGCTTCATCACGCCGGAGCTGAAGGCCTTCGAGGACAAGGCGCTGTCGGCGCAGGAACGCGCACTGGCGCGCGAGAAGTGGCTGTACGAGCAGTTGATCGACCAGCTGCAATCGCATTTGCCGGCGCTGGGCGCGCTGGCGCGCTCGCTGGCCGCGCTGGACGCACTGGCCGCCCTGGCCGAGCGCGCTGCCACGCTGGACTGGTGCCGGCCCGAGTTCGTGCCGCAGCCGTGCATCGAGATCGAGCAGGGCCGCCATCCGGTGGTGCAGGCCCGGCTGGCCGAGACCGGTGGGCCCGACTTCATCGCCAACGATTGCCGGCTCGACGCGCGCACCCGCATGCTGGTGATCACCGGCCCGAACATGGGCGGCAAGAGCACCTACATGCGCCAGGTGGCGCTGATCGTGCTGCTGGCCTCGATGGGCTCGTTCGTGCCGGCGCGCAGTTGTCGCCTGGGGCCGATCGATGCCATCCACACCCGCATCGGCGCGGCGGACGACCTGGCCAACGCGCAGTCGACCTTCATGCTCGAGATGACCGAGGCCGCGGCCATCGTGCATGGCGCCACCGAGCACAGCCTGGTGCTGATGGACGAGATCGGCCGCGGCACCAGCACCTTCGACGGCCTGGCCCTGGCCGGCGCCATCGCCAGCCAGCTGCACGACCGCAACCGCGCCTTCACGCTGTTCGCGACGCACTACTTCGAGCTCACCGAATTCCCGGCGAAGCACGAGCGCGCGATCAACGTCCATGTCTCGGCCGTCGAGAGCGGCCACGACATCGTGTTCCTGCATGCCATCGAGGCCGGCCCCGCCAGCCGCAGCTACGGCGTGCAGGTGGCGCGTCTGGCCGGCATGCCCGCCGCCTTGGTGCGCCAGGCGCGCGCCGCACTGGAGGCGCTCGAAGCGCAGCAGCGCGCCGGCCAGGCGCAGGTGGACCTGTTCGCGGCGCCGCCGGCTGCCGCCGAGCCCGAACCCTCGGCCGTCGAAGCCGCATTGGCACGCATCGACCCCGATGCCCTGACGCCGCGCGAAGCGCTCGACGCCCTGTACCGACTCAAATCCCTGCAGCCGCAGAAAGGCCCTGCACCATGACCTATTGCATCGGCATCCGCCTCAACGCCGGGCTGGTGTTCCTGTCCGATTCGCGCACCAACGCCGGCATGGACCAGATCAGCACCTACCGCAAGATGATGATCTACGAGAAGCCCGGCGACCGCTTCATGGTGATGCTCTCGGCCGGCAACCTCAGCATCAGCCAGTCCGTGCGCGAGATCCTGCAGGTCGAGAAGGTCGACCGCGGCCCCGACCAGCCGCCGCTGACGATCTGGAACGCCGAGAGCATGTTCGACGCCACCCGCGTGCTCGGCGCCGCGGTGCGTCGCGTCTACGAACAGGACGGCCCGTCGCTGAAGAACGCCGGCGTCGACTTCAACGCCTCGATGATCTTCGGCGGCCAGATCAAGGGCGAGGCGATGCGCATGTTCCTGGTCTATTCGGCCGGCAACTTCATCGAGGCCACGCGCGAGACCTGCTTCTTCCAGGTTGGCGAAAGCAAGTACGGCAAGCCCATCCTCGACCGCGTGTTGACGCCGTCCACGCCGCTGGACGAAGCCGCCAAGTGCGCGCTGGTGTCGATGGATTCGACGCTGAAGTCCAACCTCTCGGTCGGCCTGCCGCTGGACCTGCTGGTCTACCGCGAGGGCGCGCTCCAGAGCCATGAGCACGTCTGCATCGACAACGACAACCCGTACTTCACGATGATCCACGACACCTGGGGCCAGCGCCTGCGCGAGGTGTTCGAAGGCATCGACGACCCGCGCTGGGACGGTGGCGACACCGCGCACCCGCTGATGACCGGTAGCCGGCGCTACGAACCGATGCGCAAGATCACGCACCCGGGCGAGCGCATCGTCTGACGCCCTGCCGCGGCGCTGGGCCGCGGCTTGCACCTCACGGGTTCTTGCGGATCAGCGTGCCCTGGGCGGTCTGCGCATCGGCCTGGAACAGGCCTTCCCAGCGGTCGCCGTTGCGCCACTGCATCGTGCCCTGGCCCTGCTTCTGGCCGCCGCGCCAGCCGCCGGTGTACTGGTCGCCGTTCTTCCAGCTGTACTGGCCCTGGCCATCGGGCACACCGCGCACGAACTGCCCGCGGTAGCTGTCGCCGGAGGCGAACTTCAGCACGCCCTGGCCGCTGGGCAAGCCGTCCTGCACCTCGCCTTCGTAGACGTTGCCGTTGGCAAAGCTGAGCACGCCACGCCCGTTGGCCTTGCCCTTGACCCAGGCACCGTCGTACTTCTGCCCGCTGAGCCAGATGTACAAGCCCTGCCCGTCGGGTTCGCCGCGCACGAACTGGCCGCTGTACACATCGCCGGAGGCGTAGACCATCTTGCCGGTGCCATGGGGCTCGCCGTTGATCACCGGGCCGTCATACTGGTTGCCGTTGGCAAAGCGCAGCGAGCCGTTGCCCTCGGGCCGGTCCTGCACCCATTCGCCGCTGTAGCGCTGCCCGGTGGTCCAGGTGAACTCGCCGGAGCCGTGGCGCTGGCTGCGCAGCACGTCGCCGTCGTAGGTCTCGCCGTTGGCCCAGATGATCTTGCCGCGCCCGCTGTAGGTGGTGGCACCGAAGTCCATGCTGAACAGGCCGACGAGCCGGGCACCACCGGTCATCTGCACATCCACCAGCCGGGCGGCGCTGCTGAGCACCGTGGTGGCGCCGGCCGGTCGCGCGACGACCGGCGGGGGGCTCGTCACCGCCGGCCGTGCTGCAGGCGTCGCGGCCGGCGTGGCCGCGTCATTCGGCGGGGAGGAACTGGCCGGCACGGTCACGCCCACCACGGGCGGACGCTCGCGTGCGCCCTCGGGCGTGTTGGCCTGCACCCGCCGCGCATCGGCGGCCGCCTGCTCGCGCCGCTGCACGGCCAGGCGCTGCTGCGCGCCGGTGCAGCGCTCGGCGGCCAGGTCCCAGGTCGACTCCACCTTGCGGAACAGCAGCGCGGCATCCTGCCAGCGCTGCTCGCTCGATGCCTGCTCGGCCAGCAGTTGCAGGGCGCCGGCATCCTTCTGCGTGCCGGTGCAGGCGATGTTCTCCGTCTGCTGGTCGACCACCGCATCGCGGGCCTGCTGGCTGTCGGTCAGGTTGCGCTGGGCGCGCTCCTTGGGGCGGCCATCGCAGACCTCGACCGCCTGCTGCCACCAGGCCACCGCCAGGTCGAACAAGCGCACCAGTTCCTTGTTGTCGAGCTTGTTCGAGCGGCCGGTCGCGGCCTTCAGGTCGGCGGCCATGGCCTGGTCGGTGGCCACCGCGCAGTCGCTGGTCTGCGCCCAGGCGCCCACGGCTGCGCCCAGCAGGCCGGCCAGCACCATGCACTTGCGCAGCCAACGAAGGCGACGATCCCCTGCCAATGCACACCCCACCGATGTCATGTCGTGATGCCGAGGCTGTGGCGCGCACCGTCGGCTGTGAAAAGTGTAGCCGGCCGTTGCGTGCTGCCGATGGCACTAATCCCTGGGCCGTGGGTGCCGCGCATCACATTCGCTGCCGCGCAACGCCGGATCGGATCGGCCCGCGCACCCCAATTGGCCTCGGCGCCGGGCGCGAATTGGCCCTTGCCCCCACCGACCGCATGGCGGTACACCTCTCACCATGCCCCAGATACTGCTGAATCCGGTACCGGCGATGCAGTCGATGCCGCGCGGCGGCCGCTCGGTTGCGCTGGCCTGCGACGATCCCGCCGCCGCGTTGCCCTGGCGCCGCGCCCTGGCCGACGAAGGGCTGACGCTGCACGACTGGCCGTGGCTGCAGGCCGGCACCGGCGGAGCCTCCGGATCGGCCACCCTGCGCGCGGACGCACTGGTGCTGCACCTGGCCCGCGGCGTCACCGAGCAGTTGGCCCGTCTGCGCGAGTTGTCGGTCGGCCAGCCCGACTTGCCGATCGTGGTGGTCTGCCGGGGCCTGCGCGAGCTGGACCACGTGCTGGCGCTCGAGATGGGCGCCGACGACGTCTTCGATGCCAGCCTCGGCGCCGCGGTTGCCGCGGCACGGCTGCGGGCGCTGTGGCGTCGCGCACGGGCGGCCGAGGCCGCGCCGGCGGTACCCGACGAGCTGCATTTCGGCCGTCTCTCGCTGCTGCGGCGCGAGCGCGCCGTGCTGCGCCAGGGGCTGCCCGTGGCGCTGACCGAAGGCGAGTTCGAGCTGCTGTGGCGCCTGGCCCTGCATGCCGGCCAGGCCGTGTCGCGCCAGGCCCTGCTGCGCGAGCTGCGCGGCTTCTGCGACGATGGCCCGGACCGCTCGATCGACAGCCGCGTCTACCGCATCCGTGGCAAGCTGGGCGACCGGAACGGCGCGCCGCAGCGCATTCGCACGATCCGCAATTGCGGCTACCTCTTCTCGCCGGTCCCTGAGTAGCCGCCGACCCTGCCCTGCGGCCTCCCACGTCAACCCGCGGGCTCGAAACGCCGCAGCACCTGGCCGATCACGCCGACAGCCTCGGTGATGGTGGCCTCGTCGGCGCCGCCGTACCCCAGCGCAAGACCGTTGACGCTGCGCTCGTGCCAGCAGATCGACGACAGCGGCACCGCGCCGATGCCCAGCTTGCGCAGCGCGCGGAACACCTCGATGTCCGGCGCGAAGCGGGGGAAGTGGATCGCCGCGTGCATGCCCTCGGCCGTCGGGCCCAGCCGAGCCCAGGGCGGAAACTGCGCCTGGACCGCCGCGAGCAGGGCCTCGCGCCGCGATCGGCAGCGCTGGCGCAGTTCGCGCAGGTGGGCGCTCATGTGGCCCTCCTCGATGAAGGCCGTCAATCCCAGTTGCGTGGCCACGTGCGCATGCTCGCCGAGCAGGCCCCGCATCGCGGTAAAGGTCTGCACCAGCTGCTCCGGCACCACCAGGTAGGCCAGCCGCAGCGAAGGGAACATCACGCCCTCGAACGTGCCCACCAGCAACACGCGTTCGCCGTGGTCCTGCGTGTGCAGCGCAGGCGGTGGCACGCCCTCGTGGATGATCTCGGTGTTGTAGTTGCCCTCGATGATCCAGCTGCCCTGTTCGGCGGCCCAGCGCAGCAGCTCGGCGCCACGCGCGGCCGTCGTGCGCACGCCCAGCGGGTGCTGGCCCAGCGGGTGCAGGTACACCAGGCGTGCGTCTTCGGCCTGGCGCCGGCCGTGGGCCACGTCGAGGCCCTGGCCATCGAAGGGCACGCCGACGGCCCGCGCCTTCAGCACCTCGAACAGCACCGGCAGGCTGGCGTGGCCCGGGTCCTCGAGCCAGACCTTGTCGCCCGGCTCGACCAGCACCCGGGCAATCAGCTCGACCGCCTGCATCGGGCTGTTGACGACCAGGATCTGCTGCGCCTCGCATTGCACCCCGCGTGTCAGGGCGAGGTGGCGGCGTATCGCTTCGCGCAGCTGGGGCAGGCCGGCCGAGGGGCCGTAGTTCAGGTGGCTGCGGTAGCCCTCGCCCCAGGCCCGATTCATCAGCCGGCGCCAGGTGTCGAGCGGAAAGTCCCGCGTCGGCACGTTGCGCGGGTGCAAGGTCGGCAGAGAGAACAGCTCGGTGGCCACTTCGAGGCGCGACCACTGGCCCAGGTGCGGCGCGAATCGCTCGATCACCCGCTGGGCCGAGGCGCTGGCGGGCCGGCCGACCGCCGGCGGCGCGACGGGCTGCGCCCCTGCAGGCAGCGGATTGGCCACGTAGCTGCCGTCGCCGACACGGCGCTCGATCAGGCCCTCGCTCTGCAGTTGCTCGAAGGCCTCGTCGACCGCCCCGCGCGACACCGCGCAGTCGGCCGCCAGGCGTCGCGCCGAGGGCAGCCGCGTGCCGGGCCGCAGCGTGCCGCTGCGCACGCCTTCCAGCACGGTGCGGTAGACCCGGACCCGCTGCGCCAGCCCAAAGCCAGGCTCCCCTTGGAGGGACTGGATGAACACGCTCGCCACCTGCTTCATCAACATTGGCTCGGCCATGGGTCAAGGACTCTATCGCTCGGTCCACGGTGCGCCAGTGCGATGTGACGAACGGCGAAATCCGGGGCCCCAACGACGGAACCCGGATTGTCCGCTCCGCGGGGCCCGGATTGGCCCTTGCGGGCGCAGCACCAGCCCTGAAATCATCCGCGCACGATGATCCGCGACGACTCCGTGCTGCACCAGCTGCGAGGCGCTGCCATGCGCCAGCCGCCCGCCTCTGGCCAGCTGCCGGGCTGGACCGAGGGCGCGGCCCAGTCGCCCACGCTCGTGCTGTTCGTCGGCGCGGCGGTGCGCCCCGACCGCGCGCTGTCGGACACCCTGGGGCAGGCCGGCCTGCGTTGCGCTGCGGTGAGCGACATCGCCACGGCACAGGAGGCCTGCGCGCACCTGCATTTCGACGCCCTGGTGCTCGATGCCGCGGCGCTGGCGCCGAGCCTGGCGTTGGCACTGGCCGGGCTGCGGCCGCTGGCGGGCTGTCCGCTGCTGGTGCTGTCGCAGCAACCCAGCGAGATCGACGAGATCGTCGCGCTCGAACACGGCGCCGCCGCGTTCCTGACGCTGCCCTTGTCGCCGCGGCGGCTGCGCGCGCACCTGGTCGCGCTGCTGCGCAACCGGCTGGCGATCGATGGCGACGACGAAGCACCTGGCGAGACGCAGCGCCACGGCCACTGGCTGCTCGACCCGATGCTGCGCGAGCTGCGCTGGGGCGGCCGCAGCGTGGCGCTCACCGAGTGCCAGTTCGCCATCCTGCGCTGCCTGGCCACCCAGGCCGGCCGCGTGGTGCCGCGCGCCGAGCTTGAAGCCCGGGCCACCGGCCGGGACAGCACGCTCACCGCGCGCAGCATCGACGTCTACCTGCACCGCCTGCGCCGCCGCCTCGACGAGGCCGGCGTCGATGCGTTCGAGATCCAGTGCGTGCGGGGTCGCGGCTACCGCCTGCTCGAGCGCGTACCCGAAGCGGTGCTGCCGCTGAGCTGACGCCCGATTCCCGCCTAGCCAACGAGAAAAGGCCCGCCTTCCGGCGGGCCTTTCTATTGGGCCCGATGGCCGCTCAGTTGAAGGTGTAGCGCAAGCCAGCGTAGATGAAGCGGCCGCGCGGGTCGGCGTACTGCGGGTCGTAGCCGGCCTGGAACGACACCTGGCCGCCGGCGTTGGTGTACGGCGGGTCCTTGTCCAGCAGGTTGCGCACGCCCAGCATCAGGCGCAGGTTCTTCACGCCGGTGTAGGCCACCTGCAGGTCGAAGGTCTGGTACGAACCCACCGTGGGCGTGTCGCCGCTCACCGTGCTCGGCAGGTCGGTGTAGTGCTTCTGGTAGTTCTGCGTCAGCGTCACGTCCCAGTCGCCGCGCGTCCAGTTGGCCGAGATCACATGCTTCCAGCGCGGGATCACGCCACCGGTGGCCGCGTTCACCGCATCCACGTTGCCGGTGAAGGTGCCATCCGGGTTCTGCGTGTCGTACTTGATGAAGTAGGTGCCGTTGGCGCTGAGGTTGAGCTTGCCCATCGCACCCAGGCCGAAGCTGATGCGGCCGTCGATGTCGACGCCGGACACCTTGGTTTCGCCCAGGTTGATGTTGGTGCCCGAGATGCTGGTGATGGGGCCCGGCAGGTTCGGGAAGGCCGCATCGCGCGGGCCACGCGTGATCAGGTAGCCGTACTTCGCCGTGTCACCGAGGATCACCGCCGCCGGCACGCCATTGGTGATGGTGTCCTTCACGTCGTACTTGAACCAGTCGATGCTGACCGAGCTGTTGGCGCTGGGCTCGAGCACCAGGCCCAGCGTTGCGCTGCGCGAGCGCTCGGGCTTGAGCGCCGGGTTGCCGCCGATGGTGGTGGAGAACTGCGTCTGGCAGTCGTTGCCGCCGCCGGTGGTCGGGCAGCGATCGGGGTCCGACAGGCCGGGCGGGGTCACCGTCAGCGTGTTGGGCAGGTACAGGTCCTGCAGGCTGGGCGCGCGGAAGCCCTTGGTGGCCGAGCCCCGCAGCATCACCTGCTTGATCGGCCGCCACTTCAGGCTGAGCTTGGGCGTGGTGGAACTGCCGACATTCTCGTAGTCGTCCCAGCGCACCGCGGCGCCGGCCTCGAGTTCCTTGGTGATGGGCACGCTCACCTCGGCGAATGCCGCCTTCACGTCGCGCGTGCGGTCGGTGACCAGGAAGTTGCCGCCATAGCCCGAGATGTCCCCGGTCTGGATCGCGGCGGCGGGATCAAACAGGTAGCTCTCGCGGCGGAACTCCGCGCCCACCGCCAGGCCGAGCGGGCCACCCGGCAGTTGCGTCAGCTCGCGCGAGGCCTTGGCCTGCAGGCTCTGCAGCTTGGAGTTGATGTCGTAGGCCGGGCCCACGTAGTTGGCCGCGCGGATCTGCTGCACGATGTCCGCGGTGTTGTCGCCCCAGAAGTTGACGTTGCCGCTGTTGAGCAACGGCAGGATCTTGGTCAAGGCCGGATAGCCGTCGTTCACCGACTCGTGCACCTTGCTCTGGCTGTGCAGGAACGTGGCGTCGAAGTCCCAGCCCGCCGCCGTGCCGCGCACGCCGAACACCGCGCGCGGCGCGGTGGACGTATCAGTGATATCGCGGTTGCCACTCACGTTCGCGCGCCAGCGCACCAGGATGTCGGGCAGCGGATCGGTGGGTCCGATCAGGCTGCGCACATAGGCCGTCGGGTAGTACTTGGCGCTCGGGTGCAGTTGGATGGTCGAGAAGCCGTTGTACGGGTCGACGTTGAACAGCGGGTGGTTGCTCGGCAGCGCGAACTGGTCCGAGATCGGCACTGGCTGGATGATGGTGCGGATCTTGTTCTTGTTGTACGAGGCCTCGGCGAACAGCTCGATGTCCGGCGTCAGCGCGAACTTGGCCGATGCGAACAAGCTGCTGCGCTCGCTCTCGGGCAACAGCGTCACCTGCGGCGAGGGGTCGTAGCGGCAGCGGTTGTCGGGATTGTTCAGCGGGTCGATCACCGAATAGGGCCCCGGGCAGGTACCCGCCGCCGGATTGCGCGTGCGGCCGGTGTTGTCGAGCAGCACGATGTTGGCCGGGAAGGTGTTGCCCGAGGTCACGTCGTTGCCCTGCGGCACGTTGATGCCGGACTTCGCGAACTCGCGGTCGGCGCCGAACAGCCCGCCCTCCTTCTGGAACGAGCCGGTCACCATCACGTTGAAGCGGTCCTTGCTCAGGTCGCCGAAGCCCCAGGTGACCGAGCCGCGCTTGAGCGAGGCGCCGCCTTGCGTGGTGTCGCCGGCCGTCACTGCCACCTCGCCACCGCGGTAATCGCTGCGCAGGATGAAGTTGACGACACCGGCAATCGCGTCCGAGCCATACACCGCCGAGGCGCCGTCCTTGAGCACCTCGACGCGCTCGATCGCTGCCAGCGGGATGCTGTTGACGTCCACCGACACGGAATCGCCCGTGAAGCCAATGCCATACGGGGCGATGCGCCGGCCGTTCAGCAACACCAGCGTGCGCAGCGAGGTCAGGCCGCGCAGCGAAATCGCCGAAATGCCACCAGTGGTGGCGCCCGAGGCCGACGAGCTCGTCAGGCCGCCCGAACTGGCCACGGCGGTGATGCTCTGCAGCAGTTGCTCGACATTCACCGCGCCGGACCGCTCGATGGTCTTGCGGTCGATGACCTGCACCGGCAGCGCCGACTCGCCGTCGATGCGCTTGATCGACGAGCCGGTCACCTCGACCCGCTGCGGGGTTTCCTGCGCCGCCACGAGGCCGTGGCCCGTGGCCAGCAGGCCCAGGCAGGCCAGGCGCGCTGCCAGGGCAGTCCTGCTCAAGCTCGATGTCATGAAGTTCTCCTGTCCGGAAAGTGGGTGCCCCGCGCTCCCTGCGCCAGAGGCGAACTGCCAATCTAGGCAGCGGGCACCACGCCGTCTGAAGCGGCGCATGACATCGGCGCGAAGCGCCGCGACATCGCCGCGCCGTATGTCGCGCCCGGTCGCAGAACATCGCCATTGCCATCCGTGCAACCTGTGGCGACGGTCGATCCGGCACTTCAACCGGCACCGTGCAAACCCGGACTGTGGCGCGCAAGGCACACTGCGCGCTGCATTTCAGTCACATGTCCGGTTGCGTTCCATGCCTGCCACCCTGGTCTTCTCGCACGCCAACGGCTACCCCGCCGGCACCTACCGCCAGCTGTTCCAGCACTGGCAGTCGGCCGGATGGCGCGTGGCTGCCCTCGAGAAATTCGGCCATGACCCGCGCTACCCGGTGACCAGCAACTGGCCCCGGCTGCGCGACCAGCTGGTCGACTTCATCGAGGCGCAGAAGGCCGGTCCGGTCTACCTGGTCGGTCATTCGCTCGGGGGCCTGCTGAGCCTGCTGGCCGCCTGCAAGCGGCCCGAGCTGGTGCTCGGCCTGGTCTTGCTGGACAGCCCGGTGTTCACCGGCTGGCGGGCGCACAGCGTGCAGATGCTCAAGCTCAGCGGCTTGATGGCCCGGGTCTCGCCCGGTCGCGTCTCGCGCACGCGGCGCCATGAGTGGCCCTCGCGCAAGGCGGCGGCGCAGCACTACGGCGCCAAGTCGCTCTTTGCCCGCTGGGCGCCGGGCGTGCTGGACGACTACCTGGCCTGCGGCACGGTCCGTCGCGGTGGCAAGACGGTGCTGGCCTTCGAGCGCGAGGTCGAGACCCGCATCTACAACACGCTGCCGCACCACCTGGGCCGGCTGCTGAAGCGCCACCCGCTGCGCTGCCCGCTGGGGTTCATCGCCGGCACGCGCTCGAAGGAGATCCGCCAGGGCGGGCTCGAAGCCTCGCGCGCGCTGGCCGGCGAACGCTTCCGCTGGATCGAGGGCACGCACCTGTACCCGATGGAGAAGCCAGCCGACACCGCCGCGCTGGTGCTGGAACTGCTGCGGTCGATGGGCGCACGCTGATCCCCCCGGCGGTGCTGTGCTGCGGCATCTACGTAGCGATATCTACGTAGCGACATTCCGGGTTATCCCGCAGAAGATGGCGATCCCGCGCACACGGAGATCGCGACATGAACCCAAGCCCCCTACCCGGCGCACGCAAGCCGCTGTACCAATCGCTCTACGTGCAGGTCATCACCGCCATCGTCGTCGGCGTGCTGCTCGGCCACTTCTGGCCCAGCGCCGGCGAAGCGATGAAGCCCCTCGGCGATGGCTTCATCAAGCTCATCAAGATGATCATCGCGCCGATCATCTTCTGCACCGTGGTTGTCGGCATCGCCGGCATGGAGGACATGAAGAAGGTCGGCAAGACCGGTGGGCTGGCGCTGCTGTACTTCGAGATCGTCAGTTCGCTGGCGCTGGTGATCGGCCTGGTCATCGTCAACCTGGTGAACCCCGGCGGCGGCATGCACGTGGACGCCAAGGCGCTGGACACCAAGGCCATCGCCGCCTACACCGGCCCGGGCAAGATGGCCAGCACCACCGAGTTCCTGCTCAACATCATCCCGAGCAGCGTGATCGATGCCTTCGCCAAGGGCGACATCCTGCAGGTGCTGCTGTTCTCGGTGCTGTTCGGCTTCGCGCTGCATGCCTTCGGCGGCCGCGGCACGCTGGTGTTCGACCTGATCGAGAA
>CAZXLI010000099.1:0-19488 GCA_964641795.1 uncultured Bordetella sp.
GCGCACGCCGTCGTATTCGCCGGTGTTCTGCCAGGCCGCGCCGGTGGCGGCACCGCTGCGCGGCTCGCCCGGCGACAAGGGCGGCGGCAGCGCTTCGGGCGCCGGGTACACCAGCACCTGGGCGGCCGGGCGCCACACCGTCCAGACGCGGAAGGTGCCCAGCGGAAAGCGCGTTTCCGCCGTCAACGTGGGCACCCGGTGCAGGCCGCGCTGCTTCGGCTGGAAGGCCACGTGCACGGTGGCGCTGCCCTGGGGCGGCACGTCGGTCCACGACCAATGGCGCTCGGGCTGCAGCAAGGACAGGCCCAGCCCGTAACGCCAGCGCTTGCGCGCGCTGGACAGGCGTATCGCCACCACGGCGCTGGCACCGGCGAACTGCGCGTCCGGGGGGGTGAGTGTCAGCGTGGTGCCGCGCAGCGTGCCGTGGCACACGTGCATGCCCACCAACGCGCTGCCGGCCAGCAGGAAGGTCAGCAGATAGCCCAGGTTCAGCTGGTAGTTGATGGAGGCCACCAGCAGCACCATCAGCGTGGCCGCCAGCATCCAGCCCGGGCGGGTGGGCAGGATGTAGACGTTGCGCTGGGTCAGCGTCATGCTGTCGCGGAAAGCCAGCCGTGCCTCCCACCAGTGCTGGAAGCGCGTCTGCACATGGCGCACCGGGTGGCGCAGCGCCGACGGCAGCGGCACGGCGGACACCAGCGGTGGGGCGGGGGCGGTGGCCATGGTGGTTGGGGGGCGGTGGCGCGCGGGAGTTCCCGATGGCGGCGGTTTCAGGCCAGCGGCACCGCTTCCAGCATCGCCCGCACCTGCTCCACCGCGCCGCGCCCGGCGTCGCCCACCGGGGTCAGCCGGTGCGCCACGGTTTGCGGCAGGATGGCCTGCACGTCGTCGGGCGCCACGTAGTCGCGCTGGCCGAGCAGAGCCCGTGCCCGCGCGGCGCGCAGGATCGCGATGCCGGCGCGCGGGCTCAGGCCCTCGACGAACCACTGGCCCGAGCGGGTGGCCGCGATCAGTGCCTGCAGGTAATCCAGCAGCGCATCGGAAACATGGATGCCGAACACCGCCTGCTGGGCCTCCATCAGCTCGGCCGGGTTCATCACCGCGCCCAGGCGCTCGATCACGTGGCGCCGGTCTTCGCCGGACAGCAGCGCGCGCTCGGACTGCCGGTCGGGGTAGCCGAGCGTGATGCACATCAGGAAGCGGTCGAGCTGGCTCTCCGGCAGCGGATAGGTGCCGAGCTGGTCGGTGGGGTTCTGCGTCGCGATCACGAAGAAGGGCTTGGGCAGCGGGCGCGTCTCGCCGTCGACGCTGACCTGGTGCTCCTCCATCGCCTCGAGCAGCGCGCTCTGCGTCTTGGGGCCGGCGCGGTTGATCTCGTCGGCCAGCAGCACCTGCGCGAACACCGGCCCGGGGTGGAAGATGAAGCTCTCCTTCGAGCGCTCGAACACGCTGACGCCGACCAGGTCGGAGGGCATCAGGTCCGCGGTGAACTGCACACGGGAAAAGCGCAGGCCCAGCGACACCGCCAGCGCATGCGCCAGCGTGGTCTTGCCCACGCCGGGCACGTCTTCGATCAGCAGGTGGCCGCCGGCCAGCAGGCAGGCGATGGAGTCCTCGATCTGCGGCCGTTTGCCCACGATGATCGTGCTAATCTGGTCCGACAGCCGAGACAGGCGCCGCGCGAGTGTGGATTCCGACATGCGCGGCACCATAGCCCAAAAATCGAAGCGCGCCAGATGTCCACTGCGTTCTACACCCATGCCGAGTGCCGTTTGCACGATATGGGAGCCGGCCACCCGGAGTGCCCGCAGCGACTGGATGCCATCGCCGACCACCTGGTGAGCACCGGCCTGGACATCGCGCTGCAGCACCGTGATGCGCCGCAGGCCACGCTGGACCAGCTGGAGCGCGCGCACACCGCGGGTTATGTGCTGCAGCTGAAAGACCGGCTCGAGCAGATCCAGCAAAGCGGCGAGCCGCGCGCGCTGGACCCCGACACCATCGCCTGCCCGGCCACCTGGCGCGCGGCGCTGCGCGCGGCCGGCGCCGCGGTGGCGGCCACCGAGGCCGTGATCAAGGGCGAGGTGGCCAATGCCTTCTGCGCGGTGCGCCCGCCCGGCCACCATGCCACGCGCGACGAGACCATGGGCTTCTGCTTCTTCAACAACGTCGCGGTCGGTGCGCGCCATGCGCTCGACGTGCTGGGGCTGCAGCGCGTGGCCATCGTCGACTTCGACGTGCACCACGGCAACGGCACCGAAGACATCATCGCCGGCGACGAGCGCGTGCTGATGGCCAGCTTCTTCCAGCACCCGCTGTACCCGGGCAGTGGTGCGGTGCCCAAGGGCACCAACATGGTCAACGTGCCGATCCCGCCGTACACCCGCGGCATGGACGTGCGCGAGATCATCGAGGCGATGTGGATGCCGCGGCTCGAGGCCTTCCGGCCGCAGATGCTGTTCATCTCGGCCGGCTTCGACGCGCACCGTGACGACGAGCTCGGCCAGCTCGGCCTGGTCGAGGCCGACTACGAATGGATCACCCGGCGGTTGAAGGACCTGGCCGATCGCCACTGCGGCGGCCGCATCGTCTCGTGCCTCGAAGGCGGCTATGCGCTGGGTGCGCTGGCGCGCAGTGTGGCCGTGCATCTGCGGGTGCTGGCGGACGTGTGAGATGAAGTCCTGGCCGCAGTTCGGGGCCTGTTTCATCACCTGCCTCGTTGCCTGCGTCAGCGCGCAGGCGCAGGAGACGAGCGAGGAAGAGGAACTGGCCGCCGTCATGGGCGGGCAGCCCACGGTCAGCATCGCCACCGGCAGCCAGCAGCCGCTGCGGCGTGCGCCGGCCGTGGCCACGGTGATCGGCGCGGCAGACATCGCGGCCATCGGCGAAGTCGAACTCGACCGGTTGCTCGAATCGGTGCCTGGCCTGCATGTGAGCCGCAGCAACCAGGGCTTTGGCCCGCTGTACCTGATCCGCGGCGTTGCCAGCGAGTTCAATCCCCAGACGCTGATGCTGTTGAACGGCGTGCCGGTGACGACGCTGTTCGTCGGCAACCGCGGCAACGTCTGGGGCGGTCTGTCGGCCGATCGCATCGCGCGCATCGAGGTGATCCGCGGGCCGGGCTCGGCGCTGCATGGCGCCGATGCGTATTCGGGCGTCATCAACATCGTCACCAAGTCCGCGGCGGACGTCGACGGGACCGAGCTGGGCGCGCGCATCGGCGCGCTGGGCCTGCGCGACGGCTGGCTGCAGCACGGCGGCCGAATGGGCAGCGTGCAGCTTGCCGCCTTCGTGCGCGTGGGCCGCCGCGACGGGCCGCATGGCCTGGTCGAGCGCGATGCGCAGACCGTGCTCGACCAGGTGTTCGGCACCCATGCCAGCCTGGCCCCCGGCCCGACGCGGCTGGGCTACCGTGCGGTCGACGGCGGGCTGGACCTGGCCTGGCAGGGCTGGCGCCTGCGCGCCGACTACAAGCTGCGCGACGACCTGCAGACCGGCGCCGGCGTGGCTGCCGCACTGGACCCCGTGGGCTTGCTGCGCTCGGAACGCAGGCTGATCGACCTGTCGCGCAGTGACATTGCACTCGGCGGCGACTGGACGCTGGGCTTCACGGCCAGCCACATGCACTACGAACAGACGCTGCCGCAGCCGCTGCAGCTGTTCCCGCCCGGGGCGTTCAACGGCGCGTTCCCGAACGGCATGATCGGCGCGCCCGAGACCTGGGAGCGCCAGTTGCGCCTGGCGGTGGTGCTGCAACACCGCGGCGCCGGCGACCATCACTGGCGCATCGGCTTCGGCCATGACGACCTCGACCTCTATCGCACCCGCGAGTTCAAGAACTTCCAGTTGGTGCAGTCCGGCCCGCTGATCGGCCTGCCGCTGCCCAATGCCGACGGCCAGGTGCGCCAGGCCGCACCGGGGGATACCTTCCTGGCACCGCACCGGCGGCGCCTCGACTACCTGTACGTGCAGGACGAGTGGCACCTGCTGCCGGACTGGACCTTGACCGCCGGCGTGCGACACGACCGCTACTCCGACGTGGGCGGCACCACCAACCCGCGCGTGGCGCTGGTGTGGGACGCGCGGCTCGATGTGACTGCCAAGCTGCTGTATGGCCATGCCTTTCGCGCGCCAGCCTTCACCGAGCAATTCAGCGTGAACAACCCGGTGGTGCGCGGCAATCCGGCACTGAAGCCCGAGACCATCCGCTCGCTCGAGGCCGCGCTGGCCTGGCAGGCCGGCGCAGACCTGCAGTTGAACCTCAGCCTGTTCCGCTTTGCCGCCCGCGACGGCATCCGCACCGTGCGCGATGCCGACGGTTCTTCGATGTTCACCAACCTCGGCCAGCAGCACGGCCGCGGATTGGAGCTCGAAGCGCAGTGGCAGGCCAGCCGCCAGCTGCGCCTGAGTGGCAACCTCGCGCTGCAGCGCACCACCGACGTGGCCACCGGCCAGGACGCCGGCTATGCCCCGCACCGCCACCTGTGGGCTCGCGCCGACTGGGCTGCGCCGGCCGGCTGGCAGGCCAGCGCCCAGCTCAACCAGGTGGCAGGCCGACGCCGTGCCCCCGGCGATGCGCGGCCGCCGATCGCCGACTACACCACGCTGGACCTCACGCTGCGCAGCGCCCGCACGCGCAGCGGCTGGGAGTTCTCGGCCAGCGTGCTGAACCTGTTCGACGCCGATGCCCGCGAGCCCAGCCTGGCGCCCGGCACCAGCCTGCCGAACGATCTGCCACTGGCGGGGCGCGGGGTGGTGGTGCAGGTGAACTATCGGCAATAGGACGCGGCGGGGTCACACTGTCTCGATGCTGCGACGCCCGATGTGCGCAGGCCCTGCGCAGTTGTAGGATCGCGCACGCCAAAGCAGTAAGGGGCCGGGAACATGGAGAAGCTGTCGAGCGTCGCGCGGGCGATGGGCTGGATGTGGCTGGTGCCGGCGGGCCTCGCGATGGGGGCCCAGGCGACGTCAGAAGAAGAAGAACTGGCCACCGTGTTCGGTGACCGTGCGATGGTCAGCATTGCCACAGGCGCGAGCCAGCCCTTGCGGCGAGCGCCCGCCGTTGCCAGCGTGATCACGGCCGAGGACATCGCTGTGCTTGGTGCCAGCGACCTCGACGAGGTGCTCGAGACCGTGCCAGGGCTGCATGTCGACCGCAACGCGGTGGCCTATGCGCCGATGTACACCATCCGCGGCGTCTACAGCCCCCAGAACCCGCAGGTGCTGATGTTGCTGAACGGCGTGCCGACCACCACCTTGTTCACCGGCGGCAAGGGCAACGCCTGGGGCGGCTTCCCGCTGGAGAACGTGGCCCGCATCGAGATCATCCGCGGGCCGGGCTCGGCCTTGTATGGCGCCGATGCCTACGCCGGCGTGATCAACATCATCACGAAGAACGCAGCCCAGCAGCCCGGCACGCAGGTCGGCCTGCGCGCCGGTTCGTTCGGTACCTGGGACGGCTGGCTCCTGCATGGCGGCAAACTGGGTCCGGTGGAGGTGGCAGCCTACCTGCGCGTCGGTTCCACCGACGGCCAGCACGAAACCGTGAGCGCCGACGCGCAAAGCCGCAACGACAGCCTGTTCGGCACCCATGCCAGCCGGGCGCCAGGGTCGCTTCAGACCGGGCGCGATGCCCTCGATGCGAGCCTCGATCTGGCCTGGAACAAGCTGCGGTGGCGTGCAGGCTACAAGCTGCGCGATGACCTTGCCAGCGGCGCTGGGCTGGGCTCAGCACTCGATCCCGTGGGGCGTGCGCGCAGCGAACGCCTGACAACCGATCTGTCCTGGGCCGATCCGATGCTCTCGCGCTCCTGGAGTGCCGGCTGGCAGGTCAGCTATTTCGAATATCGCGACCTGATCCCGGTGCCGGCCCAGGTGCTGCCGCCGGGCGCGCGCATCGGCCCCAACGCATTTCCCAATGGCCTGATTGCAGCGCCTGAGAAATGGGAACGTCAGGTGCGGCTGTCGGCCTACGCTGTCTACACCGGCTTCGAGGGTCATCGCATGCGCCTGGGCCTGGGCCATGACGACCTGGACCTCTACAAGATCGAGGAGCACAAGAACTTCAGGCTCAGCCCGGCGGGCATTCCGATTCCGGTCGGTGGGGTGATCTCGTTCACCAACACCGAGCCGTTCATGACGCCGCAGCGCCGCAAGATCGACTATCTGGTGCTGCAGGACGAGTGGCAGCTGATGCGCGACTGGGCGCTCACCGCCGGCCTGCGCCACGACCGCTATTCCGACTTCGGCAACACCACCAACCCGCGGCTGGCGCTGGTGTGGGATGCCGGGCTGGATGTGAGCGTCAAGCTGCTGGCCGGCCGTGCATTCCGGGCGCCGTCCTTTGCTGAGCTCTACAGCATCAACAACCCGGTGGCACGGGGCAATCCGGCCTTGAAGCCGGAGACGATCAACACGCTGGAAGCCGCCGCCACCTGGCAGGCCCGGCCCAATCTTCAACTGGGCCTGAACCTGTTCCGCTACAGCATGAAGGACATCATCCGGCTGGCCGGCACGCCGCCGACCTACAACAACACCAGCAACCAGCGCGGCAGCGGACTCGAACTCGAAATGAGTTGGGACGTGAGCCGCAGCCTGCGGGTGTCGGGCAACTATTCGTTCCAGCGTTCGATCGACGAGGTCAGCGACCGGGACGCCGGCTATGCACCGCACCAGCACCTGTTCCTGCGCGCAGACTGGCAGTTCGCCAGCGGCCTGGCGTGCAATGTGCAGCTGAACCACGTGGCCGACCGTCGCCGAGCGTCAGGCGACACCCGGCCGGCCGTGCCGGACTACACCACGTTGGACGTGGCGTTGCGCACGCAGAAGCTCGTGAACCACTGGGAGTTCGCTCTGGCGCTGCGCAACCTGTTCGATGCGGACGTGCGCCAACCCAGCTTGTACTCAGCGGTCCCGCCCGCGCGCCAGGACCTCCCAACGAGTCAGATTCCCGGCGACCTGCCGATGGCCGGTCGATCGGCACAGCTGCAGGCCACCTACCGGTTCTGAACCTCAGCGACCTTCGTAAGGCACCGCGTAACGCTGGCGATAGAACATCAGGCGCGCGTCGATTTCGGCGCGCGACACCAGGTAGTCCTCGCAGGTGTAGCGGTGCCGTCCGTGCCTGTTCTCGCGGTTGCTGCCCGCCAGCCAAGCGGTCATGGCCTGCTCGGCCAGGGTGTTCCATTCGAGCCCGGCGAATGACGACACGCGCTGCATCTGGCCGCGCCAGTCGCGGTTGGTGTCCTCGTAGTACACATCCAGCTGCTGCGCGGGCGGAATCAGCTCGCGGTCTGCGATGCAGCGGCGCGCCATTTCCTCGCACAACATCAGGCAGGTGTCGCGCACGGTGGTGCGCAGCGGCCGGCCGACGTTGTGCACGCCGAAGTTCCAGGCCAGTGACATCGTCGAGGCCGCCGTCTGCACCGGATCGCGATGCGTGAAGACCAGCCGCGCATCGGGGAAGGTCTTCAGCAGCACCGGCAGGTCCAGCATGTGCTGGGGTGTCTTCAGCACCCAGCGCCGGCGGCCCGCCTCTCCGCGCGACCATGCAATGAGGCGCAGCATGTCGGCCATGTCGCGGTAGGCTGCCTGCTTGTCGTGCTGCAGCAGCCAGCGTGTGCGACTGGGAACGTCGTATAGCAGCGAGGCCGAGAGACCGCAGAACCCGTGGTTCAGCAGCAGGATCTCTTCTTCGGCCTCGTCGGTGCTCATCGGGTGCGCCGCGAACGCGGCAGGGTTCAGCCGATGGCCAGTGCGCAGGAAGCGCTCCACTTCCTGGCGTCGCGCGGCGCGGCCGAACTCGGGCTGACCTGGCCGCGGAGCGGGATTGAAGCCCTCCCAGGCCGTCAGGTACTGCAGCCGCGGATCGGCCGCCAGCAGGCGCTGCAGCCGCGTGGTGCCAGAACGTACCGGGCCGACGATGATGATCGGTGCAACGATCGGTAGCCGTCGGATCTCGGGTTCGGCCTTGAAGCAGGCTTGTGCCCAGAGCCGGTTCTTCAGCGACTCGACGATGCCGGTTTTGGCGTGCAGGCGCCCGAAGGGGTTCAGCCGTGCTTCGCTGTCGAGCGCTGTGAGCAGCACGCGCAGCGGCGCCAGGAAGGCATCGTCGCCGTAGTCGTCGAGCCCGGTCTCGCGGCGGGCCTGGTCCAGCAGCTGTGCTTCGTCCAGCCGCACGCGCGCCAATCCGGCGGCATTCAGTGCGCGTGCGGCACCATTGAATAGACGGATCGGCAGCGGGTGGTAGCGGGTGCTCGGGGTGGTGTCGGTGCGGTGGGGGCGGTTCATGTCGGCCAGCTGCGCTTGGGCGGCCCTTCGTAGGCAATGTGGTGGCAGGTCAGCGGGAACAAAGCACCGGGTGGCTGCTCCGCGGCCTCGATGAAGCAGGGCTGCATGCCGGCCAGGAAAGCCGGAAAGCCTGCGAAGTAGTGTTCCCGCGGGCTGAAGCCCATGTCTGCTGTCAGCGCGGCGGACAGGGCCGCGTAGTTCATGCGCCAGCGCCAGCGGCCGGCAAGCAGGTGCTGTTCGACCTGCAAGGCCAGCTGCAGGTGCGGCCCGCCGTCCAACCCGAGCTCGCGCGCCAGCGCCAGCATTGGCGCGATGCGTTCGTCGCCGGCCGCGATCGGTCGGCCATAGCCGGCCAGCGTGCGGTGGCGACGGAGTTCGCTACGCACGCAGGTGTCGAGCGTCGTGCCCTGCTCCATTTGCTTCAGCGTGTCCTGCAGGAAGCGCGAGGCGCGGATGTCGATGCCCCGGCCGTAGATCGATGCTTCCGACACCGCCAAGGCTGCCGAGGCACCGAGGTTGCCCGAGCTGCGCGTGCTACCCGCCAGCGCGGCGACACGGTTGTTCCAGATGCGTGCATCGGGATAGCTGGTGCAGACCCACAGCGCGTGCATCAGCTTCAACTGGGCGGGCCCGAGGCGTCGTCCGGTAATGCCGAAGACATAGAGTTCGATCCAGTCCAGATGCTTCAGCTCGGCATGCAGGTCGTGGCCACGAAAGATCGCGTGGCTGCCGACGAATGCGCCGCCCATGCGCGAGCGCAGGCGACCAGTGTGTTCACGCAGCAGGCGTTGGCGCGTCATGCGGCCTCCTGCTGCGCTGGCTCGGCCAGTTCGAGGCGGAAGAAGGGGAAGTTCTTGTGTCCCAGCGTGCGTTGCTCCAGTGCATGGGCGGCAGCGCCCGGCAGGCGCAGCAACAGGTGCAGCAGTTCGCCTTCGTCGGGATTGAAGCCCAGGTCGATGAAGGCCGCTGCCGCGACGCCCGTCAAGGCCAGCGGATGGCCAGCGGCAGCCTCCAGCGTCTCGCGCTGACGGCTCAGCCACGCCAGGCAGGAACCGGCACTGCCTTCGACCAGGGTCTGCAAGGCCTGCCGCACGGGCAGCGAAGCCTCGCTGGCATTGAGGTCGAAGCCGGGTGGGTGATCGATCGACGGCCAGATGCCGGTCTCCTCGTCGCCAGGCGCATGCAGCAGGTCGCGCCAGGCCTGCAGATCCTGGCCGCAGCGTTGCCAGGCCTGCATCGCCAGGTAGACCTCGCGCGCACCCGTGTGCTGGCCGGCACCGACGGCCAGTGCGGCCATCAGCGCAGCCGCGGCCGGCGAGCCGCCTACGCCGGCGGCCATCGCTGCATGCACCGAGGGGTCGCGCGGGCCGGCGTTGGCCAGCATCACGGCAAGTGTTTCCAGCAGCCGCGCCTGTTGACTTGCGGGCGGCTGGCCCTTGAACAACAGGTACAGCATGTCGACCCAGCGAGCCCGGCCCAGCAGGTCGCCGAACACGTCATAGCCGTGGCAGTACGCGGCACGGGCGACGAACGGGTTGTCGGCCTCGGGTTCCTCCAGCCAGATGCGGGTGCGGATGCGCTCGGTGGGCAGGATGTCGGCCTTCATCATGCGGTTCCGAGTGTCTTCATGCGCACATTCATCGGCGGCACTTCCTCGCCATCGACGCGCACGTCCAGCAGGGTCGGCCCGCGGCGCGAGAGCAGGGCGTCGAAGTCGAGCGCGTCCAGGTCGGCAGCGCTGCGGATCACGTGGCCGGGGATGCCCATCGCCGCGGCCATGGCCGCGTAGTCGATCGTCGGAAGCTGGAAGCCAATCGGTTCGGCGCCGGCCAGGCGCTGGCCGTGCTTGACCATACCCAGCGCGCCGTCGTTTAACACGACGTACAGCACCGGCAGGCCGAGCTCGGCCGCCACGGTGATCTCCTGGCCGTTCATCAGGTAGCTGCCGTCGCCGGTAAGGCACACCACCGGGCAGCGCGGGTTGCCCAGCGCAATGCCCACCGCCGAGCCGATCGCCCAGCCCATCGGCGCGAAATCCATCGTCACGCGCAACCAGCTCGAGCGACTGGTGCGCAGCTCGCGCTTGCGCGGCTCGCGCGGGGCCTCGGTGGCCGTGCCGGCCGCCTGGGCCGGCACGCCGCGGCGGCGGTCGCGCGGCGCGAGGTAGTGCACCGCCCAGGCCGCGCTGTTCCCGGCGTCGGCCACGAAGCGCGCGTGCGGCGGGCAACGTTCGCCCAGCGTGGCGATCAGGCGCTGCGGCTTCACGCTGCCGGTTTGGCCGTCGTGCATGGCCTGCGGCTTGTCGACCATGGCCTCGAACGCGGCCTGCGCCTGCTGCGGGTGCTGGAAGGGCAGGATATTCGAGAGCTCGGTCTGGCGCGGCGCCAGCAGCGTGATCAGCTGTTCGCAGACCGACTGGATGCGGCCGCGCACATGCAGCCTCGCCATCGGCGAGCGCATCAGGTTGTCGTCGCAGGTGTCCACGTGCACCAGGCGGCTGTTGAGCAGGCTGTCCGACCAGCCGCCGCTGTTGAACTCGCCGAAGCCGGTGCCCAGTGCGATCACCAGGTCGGGCTGCTCGGCCAGCAGCGCGCGCGCGCTGCCATGGCCGCCGAAGCCGAACACGCCGCGGAACTGCGGATGCCGCGCGTTGATGAAGCCCTTGCCGTCCGGTGTGGTGATGAACAGGCCCTGCGTCATTTGCACCAGTTGCATCAGCGCGGGCACGGCTTCACCGCAGCCGTCGCCGATCAGCCAGACCGGGCGTTGGGCTTCGCGCAGCAGGCCGGCGAGCACGTTGGTGGCTGCCACGTCCACCATTGCCGGCGCCTGGTTCAGCAGCGACGCGAACGAGGGCATCGTGCCCGGCGCGCCCAGGCTGCCGAGCGGCTGGCGAAGGATGTCCACCGGGATCGACAGGTGGCTCGGGCCATAGGGCGCGCGCTGGGCCTGCATCACCGCGTTGAACAGCTTGGTCGGCAGTTGGTCTGCGTGCGAGACCAGCGAGTTGTAGCGCGTGCAGTGGCGCAGCATGCCGATCGTGTTGATGCCGGTGCAGCTGGATTCCTGCAACGCACCCTTGCCGAACGAGTGGATCGGCGGCTGGCCGGTGATCACCAGCATCGGCACGTTGTTGTCGTAGGCGCAGGCCACGCCGGTGATCAGGTTGGTGGCGCCGGGACCAGATGTGGCGATGCAGACGCCGAGCTTGCCTGTCTCGCGCGCATAGCCGTCGGCCATGAACGCGGCGCCGGATTCATGGCGCGCGACCACCGCTTGCGGGCCGCCGCGGCGGCCGGCGCGGGCCAGTGCGTTGTAGATCGGCTCGATCGCGCCACCGGGGATGCCGAAGACGAAGTCGACCCCCAGCGCACTCAGCGCATCGACGATCAGGTCGGCACACTCGGGCTCGTGCTGCGCACGGGAGGCGCGCAGCGTGTCGGAAGACGGAAGGGTCGAAGAATCCACGGTCCTGGGCTCGCAATCTTTTCTCGATGCCCGCGCCATGGCCACGGCCGGGCACTGCTGGCGCCAGACGTGTGGTGGTGCGGGTTTGGAGGATCGGTGCCGATTGGCCAAAACGGCCACGCGGCGCAACCAGGGCTGTCGCTCTGCGGCGACCGTACCTGGTCAAGCTCCCTGGAATACGAGGTGTTTGCACGGCGCTGCAGCACCGCGGAAGCGACGCGTCCGACATGCGTTATCGCTGCTTCGACCAAAACTGTATCCAATGGCAAGCGCGTTGTGTCCCCCCCGGGTTAGTGCCTACGAAGCTTCAATAGTGGAATTAGTCATGTACCACCCCTGATCCGGGGGCAGCGGCATCAGTGCGGCGACCCGGCAGCGCGCGTTGACCGCGTGGAACCCCTGCGACAGGATCCGCCCCGACCTCGGCAGTAACAGGGGTAGTGGTGCGGAGACATTGCGGTGCGGCGCGGCCGAAGAGGTGGTGGTTGGGGCGGGCAGTGGTGGTCGTGCTGGCGACGCAGGCAGCTCATGCGGCAGGGCCAGGCAACGGCGACGAAGAAGACCTGGCCCAGGCCTATGGCGACAAGAGTTTCGTCACCATCGCCACCGGCTCGCGCACCTCGCTCACGCGGGCGCCAGCGGTGGCCACCGTCATCACCGCGGCCGACATTCAGGCCATTGGCGCGACCGACTTCGATGACGTGCTGCAGACCGTGCCGGGCCTGACGGTGACGCATCTGCTGCCTTACGACAACAAGCCGATCTACATCATTCGCGGCATTGCCACGCAGTACAACCAGCAGGTGCTGATGCTGGTCAACGGCGTGCCGATCACCAGCATCTACCTCGGCAACCGCGGCGACGTGTGGGGCGGCATGCCGGTCGAGAACATTGCCCGCATCGAGGTGATCCGCGGCCCGGGCTCGGCGCTGTATGGCGCCGATGCGTTCTCGGGCGTCATCAACATCGTCACGAAGAGCGCCGTCGATGTCGGCGGCCTGCAGGTGGGCGGCCGCGTGGGTTCGTTCCAGAGCGCGGACGGCTGGCTGCACTACGGTGGCACGGTGGGCGATTTCGAGGTGGCCGCCTACCTGGGCGCTGGCCGCACCGACGGGCACAAGCGCACGATCGAGGCCGACGCGCAGACGACCACTGACGCGATCTTCGGCACGCATGCATCCCATGCCCCGGGGCCGCCCAGCCTGGGCCGCAAGGGACTGGACGCAGTGCTGGACGTGGCGCGCGGCGACTGGCGCTTGCGCTTGGGCTACAAGCATCGGTCCGACGTCGGTAGCGGGTCCGGCGTGGCGGGGGCGCTCGATCCGACTGGCCGCAGCCAGACCGAGCGGTTCACCGCCGACCTGACTTATGAATCCCGGGCCTTGGCGCGCGATTGGCAGGTCACAGGTCAAGCCAGCTATTTCGACATGCACACCGCGTCGCAGCTGGTGCTGCTGCCACCCGGTGCGGTGCTGCTCGGACCCTTCCCGGACGGCATGCGCGGAGATCCCGAGAAGTGGGAGCGGCATGTGCGCGTGACGCTCGCCGGGGTCTATACCGGCTTTGCCGGACACCGTCTGCGGCTGGGGGCGGGGCTGGCCTCGGAAGAGGTCTACCGCGTGCGCGAGCTGAAGAACTTCACCTTGGTGTATGTGCCGGGCATCGGCAACATCCCGGCCCCGCTGGGCGAGATGGTGGATGTCTCCAGCACGACGCCGTTCATGAATCCCCACGAACGCACCCTGGCGCACGTGTACGCGCAGGACGAGTGGCAGCTTGCACGCGACCTGACGTTGACCGCGGGCCTGCGCCATGACCGCTACTCGGACTTTGGTTCGACCACCAATCCGCGACTGGCCCTGGTCTGGGACGTGGCCTACAACGTGACGGCCAAGCTGCTGTACGGACGTGCGTTTCGGGCCCCGTCGTTCGTGGAGCTTTATGCCATCAACAACCCGGTGACGCTTGGCAATCCGAACCTGCGGCCGGAGCGCATCGAGACTACGGAGGCCGCTTTCTCCTGGCAGCCGGCCGGCAATTTGAGCCTGGCACTGAACCTGTTCCGCTACCAGATGCGCGACATCCTGCGGCAGGTGCCGAACGACGACCCGACCACAGGCTCTACCTCGAGCAACAGCGGGCGCCAAGTGGGGCGAGGCCTGGAGATCGAGGCCCAGTGGGACGTCACGCGTGACCTTCGCCTGGGCGCCAACTACGGCGGTCAGCGCTCCAAGGACAAGGCCAGCGGGCTCGATACGGGCATCGCCCCTCACCAGCACTTGTATCTGCGAGGCGACTGGCGCTTCCAACCGGGCTGGGTGGCCAACCTGCAGGTGAACCACGTGGCCGACCGGCGCCGCGAGCCTGGGGACGCGCGTCCGCCGGTTGCCGACTACACCCTGGTCGACATCACCGTGCGCACGCAGGGCGGCCGTACCGGTTGGGATTTCGCGGCCTCCGTGCGCAACCTGTTCAATCGCGACGCGCGAGACCCGAGCTTTGCGCCCGGCCAGTTGCCGTTCGACTTTCCGCTGCCCGGTCGGTCGCTCTACCTGCAGGCCAGCTACCGGCTCTAGGGGCTCGGGCGGCTTTTTGGCGGCCGCAACGCTGCCGCGGCCTGCGGCTTCCGCAGCCTGCACCCGTTCGCCGCACAGCGTGATGGGCGAGGCAGCGTGCTAACCTGCCCCGCCGCCGGCCTTGGGGCCCGGCGATTCCTCAGCCTCACTGTGTTTGTCGATCGGATGACCGCATTGCCGACTTCGTTGCCCGACTGGCTGGAAGCCCTGCTGAAGCCCACCGTGCTGATCGAACTGACGGTGGTCGTCGGCGCCTTGCTGGTGGCCTGGGGCCTGGTGACACTGCTGCGCAAGAGTCGGCTGGCCTCCGCCACACAGACCGAGGCCGGGCCGGCGTCCGGCCACATCCTGCTGGGCGACCGCGGCTTCGATGGCGTGCTGTTCCCGCTGCTCGCGCTGGGTCTTGCCTGGGGCGCACGCTGGGTGCTCAAGGGCCTGGTGCCGCTGGCGCTGTTGAAGCTGGCGGTGCCGGTGCTGGCCAGCCTGGCGATCATCCGCATCGTCGTGCGCGTGCTCCGGGTGGCCTATCCGCATTCGGCGCTGGTGCGGGCGCTGGAGCGCACGCTGTCCTGGCTGGTGTGGCTGGCCATGGTGCTCTGGCTCACGGATCTGCTGCCGATGCTGCTGGCCGGCATGGAGGACGTGCACTGGAAGATTGCCGGCAGCGACGTGACCCTGCGCGGCCTGTTCGAGGGCGCCCTGAGCGCCGCCGTGGTGCTGGTGCTCGTGCTGTGGCTGTCGGCCACCATCGAGGCGCGGCTGCTGGCGGCGCGCTCGGTGAACATGTCGGTGCGCAAGATCGCGGCCAATGCCACGCGCGCCGGGCTGCTGCTGGTGGGCGTGCTGATCGCGTTGTCGGTGGCCGGCATTCCGCTGGGCGCGCTGTCGGTGATCGGCGGCGCGGTGGGCGTGGGCATCGGCTTCGGCCTGCAGAAGCTGGCGGCCAACTACGTCTCGGGCTTCGTGATCCTGGCCGAACGATCGCTGCGCATCGGCGACACGGTGAAGGTCGACAACTTCGAAGGCCGCATCACCGACATCACCACTCGCTATACCGTGATCAGAGCGGCCAACGGCCGCGAGTCGATCGTGCCGAACGAGATGCTCATCACGCAGCGGGTCGAGAACTTCTCCTTTGCCGATCCGAACACGGCGCTGTCGACCACCGTGCAGGTGGCCTACGGCACGGACCTGGCGGCGTTGTTTCCACAGCTGGCCGCGGCCGTGGCCGCGGTGCCGCGCGTGCTGGCCGATCCGGCGCCGTCGGTGCAGCTGAGCAACTTTGCCAGCGACGGCATGGACCTGACGGTGGTCTTCTGGATCGCCGACGTGCACAACGGCCAGGGCAACGTGCGCAGCGACGTGAACCTAGCCGTGCTGGCCACGCTGAACCGGCTGGGCGTCGAGATTCCGTTCCCGCAGCGGGTGGTGCGCAGCATCGGACCGGCGGCGGACTGATCGGGGCCGTGCACAAAGCGTTGCCCTTGATACCGGCCGCCTTCAGCGAAGCTTAAGAAACGGCGCCAACGATCCTCTGCGTGCCAGATGTCGGCACGTCAAGGAGACGAGGGACGCCATGCCCAGCTATACCCTGAACGCCAATGGAACCGCTCGAACCGTCACCGTCAGCAGCGCGGAGATGCCGTTGCTGTGGGTGCTGCGTGACCTGCTCGGCCTGACCGGCACCAAGTACGGCTGCGGCATCGAGGTCTGCGGCGCCTGCACGGTGTTGGTGGACGGCCAGCCGCAGAAGTCCTGCGACATGGACGTGTCGTCGGCCGTCGGCAAGCGCATCACGACCATCGAGGGCCTGTCGCCCGACCGCAGCCACCCGGCGCAGAAGGCCTGGATCGCCAACCAGGTGCCGCAATGCGGCTACTGCCAGTCCGGCATGCTGATGGCGGTGGCCGGGGCGATGAACGCCGGCCATCGCGGCAGCGAGATCGCCAACGAAATCAGCAACGTCTGCGTGTGCGGCACCTACCAGCGCATCAAGCAGGCGTGCGCGGGGCTGTGACGGCAGGGGGGCGACGATGATCACCGACACACTCACCCTGCAGCGCCGCAGCTTTCTCGGCGCCGGTGCCGGCCTGACGCTGGCGGTGCTGCTGCCGGCCACCAGCCGGCTCGAAGCGGCCACCGGTACCAGCAGCAACGTGACGAGCTGGCTCACGATCGGCAGCGACGACAGCATCCGCCTGACCATCGGCTCGTCGGACATGGGCCAGGGCTCGTTCTCCGGCCTGGCCCAGGTGCTGTGCGAAGACCTGATGGTCGACCCCAATAGCGTGCAATTGCAGCAGGGCGGGCCGACGATGGCCAGCCCGGCGCCGATCGGCACCGCGATCAACACCGTCGGCTCCGGGGTCACGCGCAACAACTTCTGGAAGCTGCGCGACGCCGGCGCCATCGCGCGCGAACTGCTGGTCAGCGCCGCGATGGCGCAGATCGGCGACCCGAGCCGAAGCAACTACACCGTCAGCAACGGCGTCATCCGCCACACGCCCAGCGGCGCCACGCGCAGCTATGGCCAGGTGGCGGCCGACGCGGCACTGCTGCCGCCGCCAAGCTCGGCCGCGCTGGTGCCGGACAGCCAGTTCACCTGCATCGGCAAGACCTTCCAGCGCCAGGACATTCCGTTCAAGGTGGACGGCAGCGCCGTGTACGGGCTGGACGTGCGCGTACCGAACATGCTGTACGCGGTGATCCGCCACTGCCCGACGATGGGCGGGACGCTGGCTGCGACGCCGGCGGTGCCGGCCGGCATGGTGGCGGTGGTTCCCACCCAGGTGAAGAGCGGCACCAACCGCGGCCTGGAGGCGGTGGGCAACGTGAACGCGGTGGCGGTGGTCGGCACCAACACCTGGGATGCCTGGCAGGCTGCCAAGCGCCTGAGCCTGAAATGGAACCTGCCGGCCAACGCCGCCGCGTTGAACAGCGCCCAGTTCGTGGCCGACGCGCAGGCGCTGATGACGCAGGCCACGCCCTACGTGGCCGGCGGCGCCAACCCACCGGGCACGCTGTACACGGTGGAGCGCAGCACCGGCGATGCCAACGATGCGATCTCACGCGCCGCGAAGGTGGTGGATGCCACCTACCAGCTGCCCTATGTGTCGCACGGCTGCATGGAGGTGCTGAACTGCACGGTGGACTATGTCGCCGGCCAGCGCTGCGAGGTGTGGGCGCCGACGCAGTCGGCCAAGTCGGCGCTGAGCCTCGTGCTGACCCTCACCGGACTGTCGGCCGACAAGGTCATCGTGCACGCCACCTACCTGGGCGGCGGCCTCGGACGCAAGGCGGAGCAGGACTTCATCAGCCAGGCGGTGCAGGTGGCGATGGCGCTGCAGAAACCGGTGAAACTGATGTGGCCGCGCGAAGAGGACTTCACGCACGACCAGTACCGGCCGATGGCGCTGGTGCATGCGCGGGCCGGCATCGACAGCAGCGGCTACGTGGCGGGCTGGACCTACCGCAACGTGTCGCCCTCGATCCTGGCGCAGCGGGGCGTGGTGCTCGGCGCCACCGGCGACAGCCAGGGCTACGAGGGCTCGCAGGCGCTGCCCTATAACTTCGGCGCACGGCTGACCGAGTACGTGACCCACCCGTCGCCGATACCGGTGGGCTTCTGGCGATCGGTGGGCGCCTCCATCAACACCTTCGCGGTCGAGTCGATGATCGACGAGCTGGCCGCCGCGGCTGGCCAGGATCCCTACCAGTACCGGCTTGCGCGGCTGACCGACCCGCGCTGGATCGCTGTGCTCACCGCCGCCGCCACGCTGGGTGGCTGGAGCACGCCGCTGGCCAAGGGCACGGCGCGCGGCATCGCCATCGGCACCGCTTTCAACTCGATCGTGGCCGAGGTGGTGGAGGTGTCGAAGACCGCCACCGGCCAGGTCAAGGTCAACAAGGTGGCCGTGGCGATTGACTGTTATCTCGCTGTCAGCCCGGGCTCGGTGGAAGCGCAGATCATCGGCGGCGTGGTGCACGCGATGAACGCCGCGCTGTATGGCCGCCAGACCTTCAGCAACGGCGCTGCGCAGGTGAAGAACTTCAACAACAGCCGCATGATCCGCCTGAACGAGATGCCGGCGGTGAAGGTGACGATCATGCCGCCGCCGGCCGCGGCCGACCGTGCGGTGCCGATCGGCGGCGTGGGCGAGCTGGGCGTGCCGACCTTCGCGCCGGCGCTGGCCAATGCCTGGGCACGGCTGAGCGGACAGCGCGTGCGCACCTTGCCGTTCTACCCGAACGCGACGATGGGCGACGGCTGATGCCGCGGTGCTCCCGGCAGCGGCCGGGAGCCTGCTTCAGTGCCCTGTTCAGGCCACCGCGACCGGGATCTTGCCGATCTTCGCCTGCCACTCCTGCGGGCCGGTGGTGTGCACGCTGGTGCCGCTCGAATCGACCGCCACGGTGACAGGCATGTCCTTCACGTCGAACTCGTAGATCGCTTCCATGCCGAGGTCGGCGAAGCCCAGCACCTTCGCGCTCTTGATCGCCTTGGCCACGAGGTAGGCCGCGCCGCCGACGGCCATCAGGTAGGCGACCTTGTGCTTGCGGATCGCCTCTATCGCGACTGGGCCGCGCTCGCTCTTGCCGATCATCGAGATCAGGCCGGTCTGGGCCAGCATCATCTCGGTGAACTTGTCCATGCGCGTCGCGGTGGTCGGGCCGGCCGGGCCGACGACCTCGTCGCGCACCGGGTCGACCGGGCCGACGTAGTAGATGACACGGTTGGTGAAGTCCACCGGCAGCGGCTCACCCTTGGCCAGCATGTCCTGTATGCGCTTGTGCGCGGCGTCGCGGCCGGTGAGCATCTTGCCGCTGAGCAGCAGGGTCTCGCCGGGCTTCCAGCTCGCCACTTCCTCGCGCGTCAGCGTGTCGAGGTTGACGCTGCGGCTCTTGTTGTAGTCCGGCGCCCACTTCACGTCGGGCCACAGGTCCAGGCTCGGCGGGTCGATGTAGGCCGGACCCGAGCCGTCGAGCACGAAGTGCGCATGGCGCGTGGCCGCGCAGTTCGGGATCATCGCGATCGGCTTGCTCGCGGCATGGGTCGGGTAGGTCTTGATCTTCACGTCCAGCACGGTGGTCAGGCCACCCAGGCCCTGCGCGCCGATGCCCAGCGCATTGACCTTCTCGTACAGCTCGATGCGCA
>CAZXLI010000100.1:0-19285 GCA_964641795.1 uncultured Bordetella sp.
GTTCATCCTCGAATATGGTGGACCGGCGACCCGAAATCAGCGCGGGTCATAACACTACCGGGGCCGGAAAACCCCGCGGTCACCAGCCTCTCCTGCAGCCATTTCTGTGTGGCACGGTACTCGGTGAAGAGGATGACGCGCTCGTTCGTCCACTGTCCTGCAGGCATCAGCGTCTCGCGTAGCCACTCCATCAGCGCAGCCAGTTTGGCGTCGCCGCGGGCGGACATCGTCAGTGCATAGGACTTGAGCCGCTCGAGCAGTTCGGCTTCTTCGGCCTCGAGCGGGCGGAACAGCGCGGCCGCCGAGGACACCGCGGCATCGGTGGCGGCGTCGTATTCGGCGTCGTCGTCGACATCGACGTCGTCGCCGAGCCCCTCAATCATGCGTCGCAGGAGCCCCGGCGGAGGTGCTGCGCTGGCTGCACGGCGGCGGTTGGTCAGCGACTCAACATGCTTGCCGAGCGTGATGCGGAACGCCTCCGGCGACGAGAACAGCCGCTTCTTCAGCAGCTTGAGCACGAACTCAGTGGCGTAGCGCTCGCCATCGTCACGTGCGCCAGCTGCGCGCAGTTCTGTGTAGCGCTTCAGGTCCTGGTGCGCCTGCCGCTCGGCATCGGTGTAGTCAACCTCCAGAGCCTCGATAACGCGCTCGGGGTAGCGCGGCGAGCCGTCCCACCGCGGCGGAAGCTCTCTCTTCAGGCGACGAACCATCACGGCGGCGAGCTGTTCCGGCTTGGGCCGGACAGCGCGTGCGAACCGTTGGTTGTCCAGCAATTCGAGCAGCGCCGAGAAGCTCTCGGGGTAGCCGTTGTGCGGCGTGGCTGACAGGAACAGCTTGTGCTCAAAGTGCGGTGCGAGCAACCGAATGGCCTGCGTGCGCTGCGAGTCGGTGGCGTACTTGCCGGTGCCAGAGGGCGCAACGTTGTGCGCCTCGTCGACGACCAGCATGTCGAAGCGGCGCGGGTAAGAAGATTGCCCCGCGGCCGGTAGCGCTTCGCGCATAAGTCGCAAAGGGCGCTCGCGCTTCAGGAAGTCAATCGAGGTAATGAGCCTCGGGTAGTGATTCCAGGGGTTCACGTGCAACCCGCGACTGCGGCGCAGCGCCTTCATCGCGTCGCTGTCAACAATGCGGAAGTCCAGGCCGAACTTGTCGCGCATCTGCTCGCGCCACTGAATCTGCAGGCCGGACGGGCAAACAATAAGCACCGACCGAATGCGATGCCGAAGCATCATCTCCTGAACGACCAGGCCGCTCTCGATGGTCTTGCCCAAGCCCACGTCGTCGGCAATCAGTAAATTGACGCGCGGCATCTGGATGGCGCGTGCGAGCGGGTCGAGCTGGTAGTCCTCGATTTCGATGCCGCTGCGAAACGGGGCCTGCAGACTGCTCGTGTCAGTCTGCGACACCGCTCCCCAGCGCACGGCGTTCAGGAACGCGTCAAGTTTCTCCGGCTCGTCGAACGCCGCGAGGTCGGGCATTGAGGCGCGTTCCAAGACGGCTGTGCCAGGTTCCAGCTCCCAGACGACCTGGAGCTCCTCGCCGAGACCGTCGTCTTCGACGGACGACATGGACACGAGGTTCTGCGGTCTCCCCGAGCCGGCGGTTGCGCTCGTGTCTACATCGGTGACAACAAATCGCCGGTTGCGTGCCTGGACGAGTTGCCCAGGGGTTGGTAGCTGTTGAATGAACTCGATGGCGTCCACGGCGTCTTGCCTTTCCTTCTTCTAGTTGGACGCGCCGCGGCTTCCTCCCCCGGCGCCTCGCTCAGTTTCGCATAGTGAGATTCAGCAGACTCGCCTCGGCTACGCCGCTGTCCTGGTCCTTTGCCTCGACGACAGGAAGTCCTTTACCGCATGGTCACGCTCGAAGGCCTTCTTGAGTGCTGACACTGAAACCTTCTTCGAACCGAGAGCTGCCTCGAGGCCGTCTTCCCATCGCAGGAGTCGGTTGCCGTTGAGGTACTCGATGAGCTCCTCGAGCTTCGGCTTCCCGCTCGGCGCAACGCCAGCAGGTATGAAGAGGTCAGGCACCAGCAGCGGCAGGCTCTTGGTGTCGATGCGGCTGACGCCGAGGAGCGCGACCGTCTTCGATAAGATGTCGACCTCCTCCCAACGCCCCGAGCCGCGGCATGCGCCGAGGAACACGTCGGCCGCCGCGTTTCCATGGCATCCGGTGACGAACAGGACTTCGTCGGCGTACCGCAGCATGACCTCGGCCTTCGTGTAGAACGAGCCCACGACCATGCGCCGGAATCCATGATCGTAGGCGCTCTCGATTGAAGGGAGCATGGGCAACGCTTTCACGGCATCCGGGACCAGCCAGTCCTTGGATGGCGTGGAGCGGTTCCGAGGCTTGATGCGCGCGGCGGGCCCGAGGTGCTCGGTCAGTGGCAAGACCGCATTCACAAGTTCGATGGCCCAGTGGTCTTGAATGATGTTCGAGCCCAGCGCCAGCAGGCCGGAAGTGCGGCTCCTTAGGGCTTGCTCGAGCATCGGTACGACTTCTGGCGGCAGCGCGCTGAGGTCGGGGATGTAGGCGGCCGCGCGGGGAGCGGCGACCGGCTTGGCGAATGGCTGCAGCCTCTCGAGGTCGCCGGCATCTGTGACCACGCCCAGGAGGGCGGTCTCGTAGTCCTCGCCTTCTGGTTGGACGGCCTGCACCATCGCCTCAAGGTCTTTGAACATCAATTCAGGCGCCGGGGTGTTGACCAGGACGGCGACGCGATGGCCGGAGTTCAGCGCACGAAGGCACGCCATCTCGAGGGTCGACGCGCTCTCGTCCCAATCCTGCTGGGTTAGCTCTAGTGGTCCGAGTACTAGCAGGGTTCCAGAAGCGACTCGGTCGAGGCCGTTCGACCACAAGCCGTTGTCGCCGAGGTCGATGGCGCCTTCCCAGTGGTTGCCAGCGCGTTCCGCGTAGACCAGCTCGCCGTCGGTCGCCTCCTCGTAACTTCGCAGCAGTGCGGAGATTGCGTCTGCCGACGTCGTGACGTACACGCCGGGGTCGGGGCCGCCTGGCCAAACCTGCGGCACTCGCCGCGGTCTGTCCGCGCCAGGCGGGTTGAGCGCCTGCACCAGTTCCTCCGGGCTCAGCTCGAGCTGATGACGCTTGACCACGCGGAAGGCTAGGCGGCTGGCGGTGGACACATCAAGCCGGCACGCGGCGACGCGGTCTCGGAACGCCATGACCTCGGGCCAGTTACGAAGGCCGGGCACGGCAGCGATGAGGTCAAGCGCCTGACCGTGCACGACGGAGACGCCTCGCTGGTCGAGCAACCCACGAAGGGAGCCAGCCAGCAGCTTCAGCTGCGGGACATCCATGTTCAACTCCTCGGGCGTCAAAGCCGGTGCACGCGTTGCGGGCCGCCCGTGGTGAACACGAATGGGGGTGGTCCGGTGAGAGTCCGTCTTCGTCATGCCCCGAGGGGGCGCGTGCGGCAGGCGACGGCTACCTGCTTACAAGATATCACAGGTGCTTTCGGTCGGCGCTTCGTGCAGCGTTTCTGGGCACCTTGGAGGCAGGTTAGCTGTACAGCAAAGAACGTCTAAAGACATAAGTTAGGCCATTGACGCAAGTTTGCTGTACAGCTAATATGCCACCCATGGCAAATGTAGCCGACGCCCGCTGCCGTCTGTTTCTTGACGCCCTCGACCAAGTCGTCGGGCTGCAAGTTGCCGCCTGCGAGGTGGAAGTGCCCTTTGACGCGGAAGGGGGGCGACTCAAGCTCGACTTCCTCGTACGTGCGCGCCTTGGAGACGAGGAGCAGGACACCGCGCTTGCTATCGAGGCGACGGACACCGTCTATCCCCGCGATGCCCAGAAGTTGATGGAGAGGTTCGCCGCGCGTGCAAAGTATTTGGTCGGGGCGGCTGAAGTACCCGTCGTGGTCGCTACCCACCTGAGCGATGGTGCTCAAAAGCTGCTGCGCGACGGGCGCGTCAACTTCTTTGACGTGGCGTCGGGAACGCTGTACTTCAGGCATGGCCCCAGGCACATCGACATCCAAAGGGAGAGCTCTGAGCCTGCGGAGCGGAAAATCAGGAGCGTTTTCAACGGCGCTCGTGAGCAGGTGGTCCATGCTCTGCTCGAGTACTGGCGACGAGAGGGAAGTGATGCCTGGGTGTCAGGCACCGATCTCGCGGAAATGGCAGACACATCGCCATTCACGGTTTCGACAACCCTGCAGGAGCTCGAACGGCAAGCCTGGGTTGACGTGACGGGCGCTGGTCCCACCCTGCGGCGTAGGCTCAGTCGCCCGGAACTTCTGCTCGACGCCTGGGCTGAGGCCTGGAAGCAGAGGCTGCCTAAGGAAAAGCGGACTCGGTGGTACGCCTATGCCAGCGGCCGCGGTGGCATTGTCGACCACATGCTTGAACGGCTCGCTGGGCGGGACGGCTGGGCGATGACGGGCGCCGGCGCGGCCAATGCGGTCGTTCCGCATCTGACGGTTGTTGACCGCGTGTCCATAGTGGTGCCGCCGGGCATCGGCAAGGCGTGGGCCGCCGCATTGAAGCTGGAGCCGGCGGAGAAGGGTGCAAACGTGACCTTCATCGAGCGCACCGGCGCATCGCTGATGTTCGGCGACAGCCATCCCGACCGGCCGGGTTCGCGCTTCGTAAGCCGCTTCGTGATGTACTTGGACCTGCTGGACGGCGTCGGCAGAAACAAGGAACTCGCCTCCGAGTTTCGGAGTCGGGCGCTGGGACTGAGGGAGATGGCCGATGGCTGAGAAGCACAACAAGGCGGCGCTCTACAGCGAAGTGACGACGCTCGCCTGCGAAATCGCGCTTGGGCTGCTTCACGAAGCCTTCGGCGGCTTCAAAGACAGCCTGCGCTTGATTGGCGGGCTGGTGCCGCGCTATCTGGCGCCGGCTGAGCCTGCCCACGTCGGCACGACGGACGTGGACATCGTGCTCGACGTGCAAGTTCTGCTTGCCGGCGAAGACTACAGCTCACTTCGAGACCAGCTGAAAAAGGCGGGCTTCCAGCGGTTGGTGCGAGACGGCAAGGCGAGCTCTTGGCAGTGGCAGCTTGTGGTCACCGGCGTGGAGGTCATCGTCGAGTTCCTGGTGAGCTCCGATAGCCCGGAAGAAAAGGGATTGGTGCAGTTGGACGGCGAGGAAATTTCGGCCTGCAAGATTCCCTACGCCGGAATGGCCAAGGACTGGTTCGTTGCCCGAATGCTTCGGTTCGAAAGACCCGATGGCACCGGCATCTCGGTGGAGACCATCCGGCATGCTGACGCCCCCACCTTCGTGGCTTTGAAGGCACTGGCGATGAAGTATCGGCACGAGGCCAAGGACGTCGCCGACCTCGTGCACGTCCTGCGGCACTGCGACGGAGCGCCGACGTCCATCGCCGAGCAGTACGCCGCAAGGCTTGCCGCCGGGGAATATGCAGAGCCGCTTCACTTGGCGCTGGAGACCCTCGAGGAGAAGTTCTGCAGCGACGAGCACACGGAAGGTTTTCGCAAGGACGGGCCCGGGCGCTACGTCGCGTTCTACGACATCAACGACGAAGAGGAGCGCGCGCTGGAACTCCGCCAGGTCAGCGGACTGGTCACCGAGTTTGTTCGGCTGGTGCGCACAAAGATTGCCGCGACTGGTACCTAGCTAGGAGACTCTGCGGGGGCCATGCGAAACTGACGCATGAGCGGCTCCACAGACGCCGGCACATGGCAGATGCTGGCCGACCTCATCGTCGGCTTGGGGTCAGAGGGGTAAACCAAGGGGTAAACCGATTCGCGGCTTGGCCCGGCTCTTAGCGAATGCCGGCGAACACGAGGTTGTACCTAACCTTTTGATTTCTAAGGTAATTTTGTTCGCCGCCGTTCGCTGCAGTTCACTAGATACTTGCCTGTCACGCCGGGGGTCGCGGGTTCGAGCCCCGTCCACTCCGCCAAAAATACCAAGAAATCAATGGGTTAGCGCTTCGGTGCTAACCCATTGTCATTTCTGCGATCGGCCGCCCTGGCCTGAAGCAAGCCAGCGCGTCCGGCTGTCGGCGGACGCAGCGTCACCCGATCCCGCGGAGTGTCTGCGAAGGCAGCTCGCCGAACTGCAGACGGTAGGCGGCGGCGAACTCGCCCATGTGCCAGAAGCCCCAATGGGCGGCAACGTCCTGCACCGACCGGGCGGTGCCCAGCCGCAGGTCGCGGCGAACGCCTTGCAGACGCGCTGCGCGCATGTACTTGGCCGGTGCAATGCCCAGCACGCTGCGAAAGCAGTGCTCCAGCTTGCTGGGGCTGGCGCCAACTTCCCGACACACCTGCAGGATCGTCGGTGGATCGTGCCGGCACGCGGCCAGCAACTCGCAGGCGCGATCGACCACGCGCTTGCGATTCTCGCCGCTGCCCAAACCCTCGCTCGTGATACGCGCCGGCAGCGCCTCGATCCACTCGATCAGCACGGCATCGCGCAGGTGTCTCATGACCACCGCATCGTGCAGCAACTGCGGCCTGGCTTCGACTTCGGCCATCACCTGCAGATGAACGGACCGCACGATGTCGGCCAGACCGCTTCGGGGCTCGACCACCACCTGGCGATCGATCCAGGACGACATGCGCTTGTGGTACAGCTGCTCCCACAGCGCGCCCAGCAACTCGGCGTCCACCACGATGCCGATCAGCTCGAAGTCGGCAGGCAGGCATAGGCTGAGTTCCTCGCTGCGGCCGATCATGATCGAGTCCGGGCCCAGGGTCTGGCCGTTGAACGTGCCGTGACCGGTCAACCGCTGCGGCATGGCCAGGCCGATATGCCCTCGGCCCAACTGGCCCCGCTGCCAGATCGCACGCGTTGACGATTCGCGCACCAGCCGCATGCCGGGGAGTTGCACGAATTGAATCTGCCCCAGGAAGGGGCCTCGGGAGAGCTGGGTGTAGTGCAGTGTCCAGTTCGGTTGTGCGTTGGCGAACTCCTCGACATCGCGACTGAGCACGCCGTGATGCCAGGCGCTTGCGCTGGGGTCTTTGGAGCGGATGGTGTCCATGGCCTATCGCATTTTCCTTCCGGATGTTGCGCCAAGTCAGCCTGAGGAACCAGGCATTGGCCGCGCCGTTGATGCGGGTCATGGTGAAAACCCTGAGGGTTGATCAACGAGTTTCCGATCACGCCGCGGAGGGCGTCGTCGCTAACGTGCCGACCAACGGCCTTGGAAAGCCGCCCATCACAGCCTCGGAGACCTCCATGAGCAAGTTGCGTGCGCGCACTCTTTTTGTCCTGACCGCATTGGCGCTGGCGGCTGCCTCCCTGGGCGCAGGGGCGCAGACGCGCGACGCGGCGCGCTTGGGCAAGGATCTGACGGCCGCCGGTGCCGAGCCCGGCGCCAGCAAGGACGGCAGCATTCCGGCCTACACCGGCAGCGAGTCACCGACGCCCGGCTGGGCCTGGGGCAAGAAGCGGCTCGATCACTGGAAGCACAAGGCCGAGAAGCCCCTGTACTCGATCGACGCCTCGAACGTCGACAAGTACGCCGACAAGCTCTCGCCGGGCCAGGTCGCGCTGGTCAAGCAGACCAAGGGCTACCGCATGGACGTGTATCCCTCGCACCGCAGCTGCGGCGTGCCGGACTTCGTGGGCGTTTCTCTCGCATCTGATGTCCGCGCAGGAGATCCTTCGCATCGCGAACGCCAACGGTGCCATTCCGGCGCGCAAGTCGGCGCTTGCGCGCTCGCCGCTCTACGGTAGCCAGGGCGCCCTGCATGTGTTCACGCAGCAGCTCTTCATCGGGGCCGGCTACCCGCGCCCGGCCACGCCCGGCTACGGAACGATCAGCAAGGCCTTCGCGGCGGCGACGGCCGCCATCATCGCCGGCGCCAACGTGCAGACCGAGCTGACCCGAGCGGCGCGCACGATCGACGAAGACATCGCGGCCAACCGCGGATATCCGCGATGACGCAGCCGGCGTCCAGCCGCACCACCAGGGCCCTGGCACGGCCGATGAAGTTCGGCATCCGGCAGAAGATCCTGCTGGTGCTGGTCGGCGTTCTGGCGCTCAGCTCGGGGCTGAACGCGTTGCTCGCCTCGTTCTTCACGAACCGGCAGAACGAGGCGGCGGCGTTCGCCGGCCTCGGGACCGATCTGCTGGCCTGGCAAACCGATCTGCGGGCGTCAGCCGAGCAACTCAGAGGCGTCGCGCTGGCCACGGTTGGCGACGCGGCGATCCTCAATCAGCTCGCCGAGCTCATCACGCTGGAGTCAAGGCTCGAGGATCAGGCCCGGGCCTCCGAGCGACGCGAGATGGCGCGCACCTTGGGCTATCGAAAGACGGTGGCCCTGAACCGCCTGCAACTGGCCTTGCGCACCGGCGGCTTCTCGGCCATCTCGGTCTTTACGCGGGGCCAGCTGAGCCATGCCATCTCATCCGTCGACGCGGGCATCAGCGTCAGGCGGGAGGATGGCCGCCAGGCATGGATCAGCGCGAAGGCGAACGCCCGCGGCGACATGCCGTTCCAGAGCTGGCCTGCCTGGAGCGAAGGCCCGATGCCGCTGGCGGACGGTCTTCTCCCCATCGCACCCGACCGGCCTGACGTTTCGTTCGCCTTTCCCGATCAGGGCGAGGCGGTGATGCAGATCGTGGTCCCGGTGCAGGGCTACGTCGACGATTTCCAGACCGATGCCCCCCGTGCTCCGATCGAGCGCTATTTCTCCGAACTCTCGGTGGCTGACCCGGCCGACCGCGGCGCGCAGGGGGACCGGACGGCACACGTCCCCGGCGCGACGCCGCGCATCCTGGCCATGGTGGTATTTCGCAAAGTGATCGGCCGCGCGATGCTGGAGAACGTGAAGCAGAAGACGGGCAAGTGGCCCGCCCTGCTGTCGCCGGATGGCCGCCACATGCAGCAGCTCGATCCGCAGGCCGTCATCCCACCCGATATGCAGCAGCAGGCGCGGGCGGCAGCGGCGGGCGCGGCATCCGTCCTCCTGCAGCGTACGGTCGCGGCCGGCGAGAAGTCGTACTACCTGGCGTTGCAGCCCTGGCGGTTCGAGAACCAGCCACGCCTGGTGCTGGCGCTCGCCGCGCCACGAGACGAGACGCTGCGCAACATCCAGCAGACCGTCATGGCCATCCTGCTGGCTGCAGGCGCGACCATGATGCTGAGCGTGGCGGTGGGCCTGTGGTGGGTCAAGCGGTTCACGGACCCCATCGTCAACCTGACCGCTGCGGTGAAGGACATCAGCTCCCGCGACAGCCTGGACGAGGCGGCGCAGCGGCAGGCGTTGCAGCGGCTGCAGCCGGTCGCGATCAAGGCGCCGGACGAGGTGGGTGACCTGGCCCGGGCCTTCAATGACATGGTGGGGCAACTGCAGCAGTCGTTCGACGTGCTGGAGCAGCGCGTGCAGGCGCGCACGGCGGAGCTGCGCCAGCAGGCGCGCTACCTTCGGACGCTGATCGACATGCTGCCCATGTGGGCGTGGTTCAAGGACACGGAAGGTCGGTTTCTGGCCATCAACCAGGCCGCCGCCGCAACGCGAGGGCTGAGCCCGGATCAGCTGGTGGGCAAATCCGACTACGATGCATCGCCGCGCGAACAGGCCGACGCATTCCGGGCCGACGACCAGGAGGTCATGAGCTCGCGCCGCCAGAAGACGCTCGAAGAAGCCCACCGCCTGCCGGAAGGAACGCTCTGGCTCGAGACCTTCAAGGCGCCGGTGATCGACGAGGACGGCACGGTGCTGGGAACCGTGGGCGTGGCCCGCGACATCAGCGAGCGCAAGGCCACCGAGGCGGCGCGCGAGGCCGCCCTGGCCGAGGCGCAGCGACTGGCGCGCATGCGCAGCGAGTTCCTGGCGCAAATGAGCCATGAGTTGCGCACGCCACTGAACGGCATCCTGGGCTTCGCCCAGATCCTGTTGCGCGACGAGGCCGTGACCGAGCGCCAGGCCAAGGGGCTGAAGATCATCCTGGAGAGCGGCCGGCATCTTCTCGGCCTGATCGAGGACGTGCTCGACATGGCGCGCATCGACGCCGACAAGCTGGTGCTGGAGCCCACCGAGTTCGACCTGCCGATCTTCCTGCAAACGGTGTGCGACATCGTGCGCGTGAAGGCCGAGGAGAAGAACGTGCTGTTCGGATTCCACGCCGCGGGCGAGTTGCCGGTGACCGTGCGGGCCGACGAGAGGCGCCTGCGCCAGGTGCTGCTCAACCTGCTGTCCAACGCGATCAAGTTCACCGACCGCGGTGAAGTCCTGCTGAGCGTGCATGTGCCGCCGCTGCAGCCGCGGCCGGCGCGCGATGCGGATGGCGCGGAACCGACGGTGCGCCTGCGCTTCGAGGTGCAGGACAGCGGCATCGGCATGGACGAAGCGCAGCTGGCACGTTTGTTCCAGCCCTTCGAACAGGTCGCCGAGGCACCGCGGCGCGAGGGCGGCACGGGCCTCGGCCTGGCCATCAGCCGCGAACTCGTCCGCCTGATGGGCGGCGACGTGCAAGTGCGCAGCCGGCCGGGCGAGGGCAGCGTCTTCTCCTTCGAGATCGAACTGCCGATCGCGCCGCCGAAGGAAGCGGCTGCGCCGGGCGGCAGCATGCCCGTCGGTTACGAAGGACCGCGCAGGAAAGTGCTGATCGTCGACGACGTGCCGCAGAACCGGGTGATGCTGTTCGAGGCACTGAGTCCGCTGGGCTTCGAGGTGCTCGAGGCGGGCGACGGCGAGGAGGGCCTGGAGGTCGCCGCCAGGATCCGGCCCGATCTCGTCATCCTCGACGCGAGGATGCCGGTGATGGACGGCTTCGAGGTCGCCCGGCGCTTGAGGCAACTGCCGGGACTGGCCGACGTGCCGATCCTGGCGACTTCGGCCAGCCCCACACGCGACGTCGAAGCGCGCTTCCGCGCGGCGGGTGCAGAAGCCTTCATCTCCAAGCCGATAGACCCGAACGGGCTGATCGGGGCGTTGCGCAAGTTGATGGGCCTGTCGTGGATCTACGAAGGATCGGAGCCAGGCGCCGCTGCAGGCATCGGCAGTGGCGACGACGATCGCAGCCTCGTGTACCCGCCGCCGGAAGAGATGCAGGTGCTGCGCGGACTCGCCAACGTCGGCAACATGCGCTCCTTGCGAGAGCGCGCCGAGTACCTGAGGAGACTGGACGCGCGCTACGCTTCGTTCGCGGCGCGTCTGGCCGCCTTGGCCGAGAGGTATCAGACCAGGGCCATCACGGCGCTCGTGGCAGGATCTCCACAGAAGGACCTGTAGGAAGCCCGTGTCGACTCTCGAGCTCAGCCGAAGCACCCACCCGCTGGGCGATGGTCACGCAACCGGGCCCGGCGGCGCGCCGGTGTCAGGCGGATTCCTACAACGCGTCGCGCGCGCCACCGACCTGCACTATCGCCTGGCACCCAAAGCCAGGCACCGGCAATATGCCTAAGCTGTCGACATCGAACATCGGTTGATCCCTTCAGCCCTTCTTTGCCGAGCGAGCCTGTCATGTCCAGCAAGCAGCCTGTGGAATCCGCCAACGGCTTCGAGTTGCGCTTCGAGTCCCTCTTCGTGGAGGGCCGTGGCATGTCCTTCCCATGCGACGCCGGAGGCCATGTCGACCTCGAGAAGCTGAGCGAACGTGCCCGCACGAACTACCTGTACGCGCGCGCGGTGGTCGGGCGCGAGTTCCGCACGCCCGCTGTGCGGCTGCGCGACCTGCACTGAACGCAGGACCGTCAGTCCAGGAATCGGTCGCGACCCTGCAGGCGGGCGCGCAGGCATACATCCGCGCCCACCTGCACGATCGACTGGAACTGCAGCGCGGTGGCCTGCGACAGATCCGACAACGCCGGCAGCGCCGCGATACCCCTGCCGGGGCCGAGCAGTTTGGGTGCTAGGTAGATCAGCAGTTCATCGACCAGGTCGGCCTGCAACAGCGCGGCATTCAAGGCCGCGCCTGCCTCCACGTGGAGCTCATTGACCCCGCGCTCTGCCAGCAACGGGATCAGCGCCCGCAGATCCACCTGACCATTGCCATCCCGCAGGATCAGGGTCTGGGCACCGGCTGCCTGCAATGCCGCGATGCGCTCCGGCGCAGAGTCACTGGCGCCCACTACCAGCACGTCGCCGGGCGGCGCGAGCAAGCGAGCCGTTGCCGAAAGGCTGAACCCGGAGTCGAGCACGACGCGCAAGGGCTGTCGGGCGGACTCGACCAGGCGCACATCGAGCCGAGGATCGTCCGCTCTGACCGTACCGATGCCTGTGAGCACTGCGCCAGCGCGTCGCCGCCAGCGATGGCCGTCCGCACGTGCCTCCGGCCCGGTGATCCACTGGCTGGCCCCGTTGGGCAATGCGGTACGGCCATCCAGAGACGAGGCGGCCTTCATGCGCACCCAGGGTCGATGTCTCAGCACGCGGGAGAAGAAGCCGATGTTCAACTCGCGGGCGGAGCGGGCGATGTCGCCATCGGTCACATCCACCTCGACCCCGGCTGCCCGCAAGCGAGCGATACCTTGACCCGCCACCTGCGGGAAGGGGTCGGTCGTCGCGACCACGACGCGGGCGATTCCTGCCGCAACCAGCGCGTCGCAGCACGGTGGCGTGCGGCCATGATGCGCACAAGGCTCCAGGCTGACCCAAGCCGTGCCGCCGCGCAGATCGGCCCCTGCCGCCATGGCGGCACGCAGCGCCATCACCTCCGCATGCGGGCCGCCGGCCTGCTGGGTGAAGCCTTCGCCGGCCAGACGGCCACCGGCATCGTGCAGTACACAGCCGACCCGTGGATTCGGGTCCGACAGGCCGATGGCCTGGTGAGCCAAGTCGATCGCGCGCTGCAGCAGCGCCGCGTCGTGTGCGTTCACGGCCATGGCAGGCCCTTGCGCACCGTCTGCACCTCAGGGCTGGTGCTGCAGCGTGTTGGTGTTGAGCAAGTCGCCTGCGGCCGGATTGATGGCCGTATCGGTCGGGCAGCTCTTCGTACCGTCAATGATCAGGAAATTCTGGTTGATCAGGTTGCCCTTGACGGGCGTGCAAGCAGGTTGGCCGCTGGTGCCGCAGGTGGCACTCCATTTGGAATAGTAGTTCGGATGATCTGCGTTGTCCGTGTAGGCGGTGCTCGCCGTCGTGTAGCGGCATACCCGGTAGTCTCCGGCGCCGGTTCCGATCGTCCAGGCCGTTCCGTTGCCATCAGAAAAAGCGGCGGGAACGATCGTGCTCCGGCCAAACCACGACTGGGACGAATTCGGATAGATGATGCAGAAATACTCGACCGTGAACGGTGCGTTGGCGGCGGTCGAATCGCCGGGGGCAACGGCCACGCATTGCGCCGGACTGGCGTGGCCCGTGCTGTCCAACTGCAGTGAGACCGACAGATTCATCGCCGGCCATGCGGGGAATTCCGAATCGTTGGCGGTGAGTGCGTAGCTCGCACTGTCTGCGGGATCGAAAGTGCCAATCGGCAGGTTGATGACAGCAGGATTCACCGACGCGCAGCCACTTGGCACATCGGCCGCCACCAATGCGGCAGTTGCCGTGGCGGCAGGCACCGTGCAGCTGCGCACAATCTTTGACTGGCTGTTGTCGATCACCCAGGCAATGGTGTCACCGGTGACCGGCTTGTAGACACTGATGTCGGGACCGCTGGCACTGAGGTTGTTCGTCACGCCCCTGAGGTTGAATCGGACAAAGCCCGATAGCAGCTGCGCGTTGGTCGTGCTGCACGAGGACAGGTCACCGGAATTGATGGTGCCCGACTGGGTGCCCGCCGCAACGACACAAACCCGCGTGATGACGCCGGTGGTGTTGTTGAAGACCCATGCCAGCGTGCCGCCCTCGTTGGGCTTGAAGACGCTTTCGTTGCCACCGATCTGGTCCCCGGCACGCACGGGAATCGAGGGATGGCGATTCTTGCGCTGGCCCACGACCGTGATCGTTCGCACCGCAGAGACCAGCCCGGACAATGTGGGCGCCGTTCGTGAAATGACGTCGCGCAGTACAACGCGCCGCTCTACGTCATACCGATCCGTCCACGTGACCAGCACCTTGACGGTTTGATGAATGCCGTCCGCCTGGGGCGTGATGCTCACGCTTCGTTGATAGGTGGTATTGCTTTCCGGAAGCGCCAGTGTCGCCGGCGTGGCCTGGCTGGTCAGATTGTCGTATTCCGCTGCGCCAGCACTGCCAGTGCCTACCGTGCGATATGCCCGGATCGCTTCGATCTGCTGTTCGGCCAGTCGCGTCGCCTCCGCGCGCTGTTTGGCGAGGTCGGCATTGATTCGCAAAGTGGACTGAACACCCACGACTGCCAGCATGCCAAAGGCCATGACGGCCATGGCCACCAGCGCCTCGATGAGTGTCACGCCGCGTTGCCGACTCATCGGCACCTGAAGGGGTCTCATCAGAGCACGCTCCACGAGCCTGGCACGCGTACAAAGGATCCGTAAGCTTGCTGCAAGCGCCGGATCACCTGACGGTCGTAGGCCACATTGACATCGGTGTTGGCATTGAAGTTGTTGCGAGCGATCACGGCGCCGAAGACCGATGCCGCACTGTTCGACCAGTTGATGTCGCCGTGGCTGTAGATCACACCGGTGAATGCCGCGCCCTGTGAAATCGTCACATCACCGTTGACCACCACCATGGCAGGCAGATTGGTGCTGCCAATCGCAGAGGCTTGGTCGATATTCAGATTCCCGTTCACCCAGATGACGCGGGTGGGATTGCTGGTCAGCGCCGGGACAAGATGTGCGCTGGCCGTGCATCCGCCAGCACATTCCAGGCGCAAGGCAGCAGGTTGGTTGCGGTAGTCGGCACGCATCATGCCGAACAGGCTCTGGAACAGGTTTTCGCCCGACCCGGACGTCGCCGCCGTGTGAAGCGTGTTGTCCGCGTCCTGCTCCAGACCTGTACCGGAAGAACCAGCCGGCCCCATGATCGTCGCTGTGACGCCGACCTTTTGAATGGTCCCGCCGGCATGCAGCACTTCTCCCGTGGACGGATCGGGGTTGCTTGCGCGCAGTGTGGTGCCACTGGTCAGAACGATGTCGCCTCCCGCCGTAACCGTCGCCACCGGTGCTACTGGAAGTGCACTGACGAGGCCAAGCACCGTACTCATGCGGGCCTGACCGTCCACGTCGGCGGACTCCTCCGGCAGCCTCATGTGGCAGGCAGAGGGGGTGTTGACGTTGGCGGCGGTCACATCGCCGGTCAGTGCGCTGGTACAACCCTTGACTAGGAGTTGAATGGCCCCAGACACTCCGACGGAAGGCCACGTCTTCATTCCCACCGCGAAGACCACAGGGGCCTCGGCACTGGAGGGCCCGGGCAACGCCGTGTCACCCGTGCTCGGGCAACCGCAGATCCATCCAGTGTCTGTCATTGTGCAGCTGGGCCGAGGCGTCTGGGTCGCCCCGCTTGCCGCGGGCCAGGCCGATATCTCAAACGCACCGCCCGGTAGCAGGTTGAGATATCGGGTCCGGAAATCGTTGGTGGCTGCGGCACCGGACTGGCAGTTGCCATCAATGATGCCGCCGTTGAGCATGGCAATCGTCCAATCGACGCCGGCATCTGCTGCGGCCAGCGCCTGCGCACTTCGATAGCTGTTCGCGGCCGTGCGCTGTTCGAAGATAAGGTTGCGGTTCGTATACGCCGCGACCATGGCCAGCACGAAGAACAAGATCATCACGACCGCCAGCGTCGCGATGCCGCGCTCGTGCGCTCGGTGCATGCAGGGTCCGTACCGTACGTTCATTGGCACACCTGGTCGTTCCTGACGCGCACCGTGTTCTCGAGACTGCGCTTGACAGTCGGGTCATGCACGGCTTCCCCGACAATCGTGATCGTCACGTCCCTGACCAGGGTCCGGCTCATGCCGCCGCAGGCCGCCGTCAAGGCGCTGGGCGCAGACGTCATGGCGCACGGCGGCGAACCGCACACTGGCAGGTCGAGCGATGTCGTATTGATCACTGCCGAGAATTGCGTAATGCGCACGACGCTCGGATCCGTCAGGGCCTGGTAGTTGCCCGCACCAAGCTGCACGTCGATCGTTCCGCTGGCGCTATTGAAGACGAAACCGTTCTGTTCGTTGTTCGCGACGACGTTGTCGTCTGGATTGACCGAGTCCCGGTTCAGCGTGTAGGACACGATGTCCGGAGTCGTCGTGAACGAACCGGCCGGCGAATACGGGTTCATCACCGGGCTCTTCGTCGGTGCGACCGACGTGTAGGAATTGCCCCAGTAGCCACTGCGCCGAATGTCGCGCGCGATGATGTCCATGGCCGCACGCAGGTCCTGCTGAATCTGTGTCTCGAGCAACAGGCGCCGGTTTTCCACCATCTGATTGGCAGTGACCATCGTCGCGCCAGCCAGCACAAACATGCCGACGGCAATGCCGACCAGCAATTCGACCAACGACAGGCCGCTCTGCGAATTCCGGGCGAGGTTCAGGGGCATGCGTGCACTCCTGTCATCGTCGAACCAGAAGGCACGCACACCGAGGGTCGCTGGATGAACGCCGAGGCCTGGACCGACAAGGTTCTGGTTCCGCCATCAGAGACCGAGACCAACAAGGGCGTCACGTCGGTCGAGAAGACCCCCCCGGCCAGAAGCTTTTCGGTCTGGTTGGCGCTGATGGTGACACCGGTATTTCGAGGAACGGAGACGGTCTTGATCTCCTTCAGCGCCACGGATGCGCCGCAGGCCGTTCCGATGGGCTTGGTGCAGTCACAGCTGGCCCCGAAACTGTTTCCGGTGTAGATCGTGTAGCAGGTCTGGGTGGCATTGCTGTTGAACTTCACCGAGGTCTGCAGGTTCGTTCGAATGGCTTCCGAACGCGCCAGTTGGAGATCAGTCACCAACTCCGCCGCGATCGAGGAGACGCGCTGCTTCATCATCCATTCGCGCATTGAAGGAATCCCGAGTCCCAGCACGATGGCCAGAATGGCCACTGTCACCAGGATTTCGATCAAGGTCAGCCCACGACGAGGCGAAGTTCCGGCAATGGGGCTCATGTTCGTTATCGTGCCCAGCACGGGCTGTTCCCGGTGATCTCGGACGAGCCGTCGGAAGAGCCGTAGATAGGGGTTCCCGTCGTCTGGGTGACGAACAGGATCTTGCACTTCGAATCATTGGCCTGATTGCCCACGGCCGTGGCGGTCACGCGAAACTGTTTCGCCGTCACCGCGCCGTCGATCGAGATCGTGTAGCGTCCATCCGGAGAGGTCGATGGCACACCCAGGTCCGACAGATTGGCGGTGTAGGTGGCATTGCTCGACCGCCAGCGCTCCTGCGCCTGCTGCACGCGAACGATCCCGGCGATGCCATCGGAGCGGCGGCTCTTGTAGATCGAGGCCATGAAGCTCGGGAAGGCAATCATCCCGATGATGGCCAGGATCGCGATGCCGACCAGAAGCTCGATCAAGGTGAAGCCACGTCTGTGGCCTTGCGTGACTTGGAGGCTCATGGCGCGATTATTCGCCTCGTCTCCCGGCGTGACGCCGAGCGGCGGAACCGTTTGTCCAGGAGGCTCGACCGTCTGTCGGCAGCTCCCATGTTCGTGGGGTTCAGCAGGCCTTCGCGTCCAACTGTGCCCCTTGCGGCGAGCAGGTGCGCACCCGCCCCATGATGTTGACGATCTGGTGCAGAGCGCGGCCCCGCGCGTCCGCTACTTTCAGGGTTGCCGTCGGCGTGACCGTGCCGCGCTGGGGGTCGAAGGCGAGCGAGACCTTGGTCGTCGTCAGCCGGATCGACCCGTCGGCTCGCTGCTCGACCACCCGCAGCACCTGCGCGTCGCCGGTGCACTGGGCCCGCCCGCTGCCGCTGCATTCGCAGGCGTGCGCCTCGCCCGTGTGGACAACGTAGCAACTGCTGTTGCCCAGGACCTGCGTCTCGAGCCGCACGATCTGGTTCAGCGCGACGGCACTCGAGCGGGCCAGGTGGATGTCGGTTTCAAGCGCTGCGGCTTCGGCCTGCAGCGCCTGCTTGAGCTTCCAGGACTCCAGGGCCGGTGTGGCCAGCCCCAAGGCCGTGGCCATCACGGAGGTGGCACAGAGGGTTTCGATCAAGGTGATCCCGCGCTGACGGCGGGCAGTGGTCGGCGCGCGAGGAACGAGGTGGCTGAACATGTGGACGCTCCCTGTGTTGATGTGCGTCCACTGTAGAAATCGGCGGCCACGTGCGCGTCGCCCTGAGGTGGGGGTTGGCGAGGGTTCCCCCTTTTGGGGGGAGGCCGGCCGTCAGATGTCGCGGATCAACTGACGGAACTCGTCGACATCCTCGAAGCTGCGATAGACCGAGGCAAAACGGACGTAGGCGACCTTGTCGATCCGCTTGAGTTCGCGCATCACCAGCTCGCCAAGCCGGGCACTGGGCACCTCGCGTGCGCCGGAGGCGAGCAACTTGTCCTGGATGCGGTCTACCGCAGCATCGACCTGCTCGACGCTGACCGGCCGTTTGCGCAGGGCCAGCATCATCGAGCCGCGGAGCTTCACCGGGTCGTATTCGGTGCGGGCGCCATCCTTCTTGACGACGGCCGGCATCGCGATCTCGGCACGCTCGTAGGTCGTGAACCGCTTGTCGCAGCGCAAACAGCGGCGTCGCCTGCGAATGACGTCGCCCTCATCCGACTCACGAGTCTCGACGACCTGCGTTTCTTCGTGGCTGCAGTAAGGGCAACGCATTGTTCAGGCGAGGCCGTGGCCGCGCGACCGGCCGCACATGGTCAGCGGTAGACCGGGAAGTCGCGCGTCAACGCGGCAACCTTGGCGCGCACAGCGACGATGTTGGCCTCGTCGGCAGGCTGGTCCAGCACGTCGGCAATCAGGTTGGCCGTGGCCCGCGCCTGCTCTTCGCCAAAGCCGCGTGTGGTCATCGCAGGCGAGCCAAGACGAATGCCGCTGGTGACCATCGGCTTCTGCGGATCGTTCGGGATGGCGTTCTTGTTGCAGGTCATGTGTGCCCGGCCCAGCACCGCTTCGGCTTCCTTGCCCGTGATGCCCTTGGCGCGCAGGTCAACCAGCATCACGTGACTCTCGGTCCGGCCCGAGACGATGCGAAGGCCGCGTTGCACCAGGGTCTCGGCCATTGCCGCCGCGTTCTTGACCACCTGCTGCTGGTAGGTTCGGAACTCAGGGGCCAGTGCCTCCTTGAAAGCCACGGCCTTGGCGGCAATCACGTGCATCAGCGGGCCGCCCTGAATGCCGGGGAAGATCGCGCTGTTGATCTGCTTGGCCACATGGTCCTTCATCAGGATCACACCGCCTCGCGGGCCGCGCAGGGTCTTGTGGGTGGTCGTCGTGACGACGTCGGCGTGCGGCACGGGGTGCGGGTAGACGCCGGCCGCGATCAGGCCGGCATAGTGGGCCATGTCGACCATG
>CAZXLI010000101.1:0-19199 GCA_964641795.1 uncultured Bordetella sp.
GCGCGATGCTGAAACCCTTCATGCCCTTCTCGATGATGAAGGCGGTGACGCCACGCGCGCCCATCTCGGGGTCGGTCTTGGCGTAGACCACCAGCGTGTCGGCATCGGGGCCGTTGGTGATCCACATCTTGTTGCCGTTCAGCAGGTAATAACCGCCTTTGTCCTCGGCCTTGAGCTTCATGCTGATGACGTCGGAGCCGGCGCCGGGCTCGCTCATCGCCAGCGCGCCGACATGCTCGCCGCTGATCAGCTTGGGCAGGTATTTCGCCTTCTGCGCCTCGCTGCCGTTGCGCTTGAGCTGGTTCACGCACAGGTTGGAGTGCGCGCCGTAGCTCAGGCCCACCGAGGCCGAGGCGCGGCTGATCCCCTCCATCGCCACCAGGTGCGCCAGGTAGCCCATGTTGGCGCCGCCGTAGGCCTCGGGCACGGTGATGCCGAGCACGCCGATCTCGCCCATCTTGCGCCACAGGTCCATCGGGAACTGGTCCGAGCGGTCGATCTCCGCGGCACGCGGCGCGATCTCGGCCTCGGCGAAGCTGCGCACCGCGTCGCGCAGCGCGTCGATGTCCTCGCCGAGCTGGAAGTCGAGTCCGGGCAGGTGGCTCATGGGGTTGTCTCCTTGCGTGACGGGCGTGGCAGGGCTTGTTAATTGACGTTTACGTCAACGTCAATGATAAGGGATCCGGCCGGGCGGCGGGCGGGGTTCATCGCCGGCTCACTGCAGCTTCACCCACCGCAGCTCCATCGTGTCGTTGGGCCACTGCACCGCCTTGACCTTCTTCGCCATCGCCCAGTTCAGCCGGCGGTGGTACAGCGGGATGTAGGGCAGGTCGTCCTGCAGCATGCGCAGCGCGACGCCGACGCGCGCACGGCGGCGGGTGAGGTCGGGCTCGGTGCGGATCGCGTCGATCAGCACGTCGAGCTGCGGGTTGCTGTAGCGGCCGGCATTGAAGGTGCCACCACCCTGCGGGTCCCAGGTGCGGAACAGCGCGTTCAGCGTGGACCAGGGGTCCAGGGCCGGCGTCCAGCCGAATTCGACGAAGCTGGCGCTGGCCTGGCTGAGCTTGGGGAAGAACTGCGTCGTGCCGGTGCTGCGCAGGCTGGCGCGGATGCCGACCTGGTTCAGCATCGCGGTGGCGGCCTGGCACACCGCCTCGCGGAAGGCGACATTGACGCAGTCGAGCGTGACACCGAAGCCGTTCGGGTAGCCCGCCGCGGCCAGCAGCGCGCGTGCCTTCGCGGGGTCGTAGGGGATGCGCTTGTCGGCGTCCGGCGTGTAGCCGTCGACCAGCGGCGAGATGAACGAGCCGCTGGCCGTGGCCTGGCCGCGCAGCACCTTCTGGATGATCAGGTCGATGTTCAGCGCATGCGCCACCGCCTGCCGCACGCGCTTGTCCTTGAACGGGTTGCGGTCCTTCACATCGCCCTGGATCAGCTCGTCGCGGGCCTGGTCGAAGGTGAAGTACTGGGTGCCGATGTCGGTGGTCGACAGCACCGTGAGCTTGGGGTCCTGCTTCAGGCGCTCGACATCCTGGAACGGCGGGTCGAGCACCAGGTCGATCTCGCCCGAGGCCAGCGCGGCCAGGCGCGTGGCGTCGCTGCGGATGCCGACGAAGCTGACCTCGTCGACATTGCCGTTGCGCTTGTCGGCCGCACCCCAGTAGCCGGCAAAGCGCTTGAGCACCACGCGCACGTCGGGCTGGTAGCTGTCCAGCCGGTACGGGCCGGTGCCGTTGGCATTGCGCACCGCGTAGGTCTCCTGCTTGCCGTTGAAGTCCTGCGCCTTCTCCACGCCGTGGGTCTGGCACCAGCGCTTGTTCATCATCGCCACCAGCCACAGCTTCTCGGGCCACACCGCGTCGGGCGCCGAGAGCTGGAAGTCGATCGTCAGGTCGTCGACCTTCTTCACCGCCACCAGGCCCTTCAGCGAGAACGAGCGCTGCGAGGTCGGGCCCAGCGCGCGCTCGATCGAGAACACCGCGTCGTCGGCGGTGAAGGGCGAGCCGTCATGGAACTTGACGTTCGGCCGCAGCTTGAAGCGCCAGGTGGTCGGGCCGACGGCTTGCCACGAGACGGCCAGCGCCGGTTCGAGCCTGAACTGCTCGTCGCGGTTGACCAGGTGGTCGTAGATCTGGAACGCGATGCGCGTGTGGTACAGCAGTGCCAGCCCGTGCGGGTCCATGGTCTGCGGATCGAAGGCGCTGGCCACGCGCAGCGTGGCGGCCTGCGGGCTGGCCTGCAGCGTGAAGGCGCACAGCGCGAGCAGCAGGCGCAGGCAATAACGGGCAATGACCATGGGTGCGCGACTCCGTCGGACGAGGCCCGCCGATGGGCGGGGCATCAGGGCCCGGCGTGACCATTTTGGCGCGGCCCGCGGGGATGCGAGCGGCGAACTGTCGCCCAAGCGACCCTCGGGTGTCGAGCGGCTGCTTACGCTGCGGCCCGGCTCCCGATGGTCCCACCCACCCCCAAACCGACTGGCCTGCAGGCCGGCAGCCCGGAGACAAGCCCATGCAACGACGTCACTTCCTCGACCGGCTCGCCTGCACCCTGGCGGGCGGCGGGCTGGCCCTGTCCACCGCCCCGGCGCTGGCCGCCGACGAGGGCTTGAGCGCCAGCCAGGTCACCTTCGGCAGCAGCCTGGCCTTGACCGGCCCGCTGGGCGGCGCCGGTACCGACAACACCGCCGGCATCCTGGCCGCGTTCAAGGCCGTCAACGCCGCCGGCGGGGTCAACGGCCGCGAGCTGCGCCTGACCACGCTGGACGATGCCTACGTGCCCGACCGCACCGTCGACAACGTCAAGAAGCTGCTGGACCGCCATGCCGCGTTCGCGCTGATCTCGACGATGGGCACCGCCAACACCGCGAAGATCCTGCCGCTGGTGGAAAGCGCCGGCGTGCCGCTGGTCGGGCCGGTCACCGGCGCGGCCTCGCTGCGCCAGCCGCAGCTGAAGCAGGTGTTCTTCGTGCGCGCCAGCTACCGCGACGAGGCGGTGCGCCTGGTCGACCAGATCGTCACGATGGGCTTGAAGGACATCGCCATCGTCTACCTCGACAACCCCTACGGCCAGGAGGTGCTGCGCGATGCGCAGGCCACCTTGCAGGCGCGCGGCGTCAAGGCCGTCGGCAGCTACGCGCTGGCAGTGGATGGGCGCAATGCCCAGGCGCTGGCGCGCGAGGTGGCCGAGGCGCGGCCGGGCGCGGTGGTGCTGGGCACCACCGGCACCGCCAACACTGCGGTGATGCTGGCACTGCGCGCGCAGAGCGGCGTGCTGCCGCTGGCGGGGCTGTCGGTGTCGGTGATCAGCTCCGAGCTGGCCAAGCTCGGCAAGGCCGCGCAGGGCATGGCGATGGTCCAGGTGTTCCCTGATGCCGACAAGCCCAAGATCGCCGCGGTGCGCGCCTACCAGGCGGCGATGAAGGCCGCCGGCGAAGAGGCGCGCATCGGCGGCTCCAGCTTCGAAGGCTGGGTCAATGCGCAGGTGATGATCGAAGGCCTGCGCCGCGCCGGCCGCGACCTCACGCGCGACAAGCTGCGCCAGGCGCTGGCCAGTGCGCGCCGCATCGACCTCGGCGACTACAGCCTCGGCTTCAGCGGCACGGGGCCGTTCGTCGCATCGCGCTTCGTCGAGCTCGCGGTGCTGGGCGCCGACGGGCGCCGAACCTGAAGCACCGCCGGCGAGGCGGCGGGTCGTCGAACCCAGCGACCGCCGCGGAACCGGCTTGGCCGGGCCGCTGGCGGTGCCCCCTGGGGGGAGGCGCCGCAGGCGCTACGGGGGGGGGGACGAATCACGCGCCAAACGTGAGCGCGCCGCTCGGCAGCATGCGGCCCAGCGCGCTGGACAAGGCGGTCCAGTGCATCGTCTCGTCGGCCGCCAGGCGCGCGGCCACCTGGCCGAGCTTGTGCTCCTTGAACGCCGGGATCACGCCGAGGTAGGCATTGGTCGCGCCGAGCTCCAGCTTGGCGGCCAGCGTCAGCACGTCGGCCTGGTTCTTCAGCGATGCGGCGCCCAGCGCCTTGGCGTAGTCGTCCAGGCTCTTCTCGGCCACCGGCTGGCCGCCCATCTTCTCGATGGTGGCGATCAGCGCATCGCGGTGCGCCTTGTGGTGCGACTGGAACAGCACCGCCACGTCGAGCACGGGCTTCTGCAGCAGGCCGCTGCCGGCGCCCAGCTGGTAGGCGTTGATGGCCTCGTGCTCGAGACCGAGCGCGACATTGAGGATGCCGACGTCGCGCGCCATGTCGGACGACTGGGCGAACGCGCCGGTCGATTGGCCGGCCAGCAGGCCGACGGCGGCGGCCGACAGCGTGAGCTGGCTCGAGCGCGACAGGAACAGGCGGCGGTTCGGAACGAGGGCGGTGGTCATGCGGAACTCCTGGGGTGATGGGATGAGGGTCACGACCAGCCTTACGCGCGGCCTCGCGCCGTGGATGCATCCCTACAATCCCGCGCCACGATGCTGAGAGATCTGGCCGCCCGCTGGTTCGGCCCCTGGGTGCACGAGGTCGATGCCGACAGCTGGCGCGCCGACCTGATCGCCGGGCTGCTGGGCGCGGTGCTGGTGCTGCCGCAGGGCATTGCGTTTGCGGCGCTGGTCGGCGTGCCGCCGGCGATGGGCCTGGCCACCGCGGTGCTGCCGTGCGCCGTGGCGGCGCTGGCCGGCTCAAGCCGCTACATGGTCTCCGGCCCCAGCAATGCCACCGCGCTGGCGCTGGGCGCGATGCTGCTGCCGCTGGCCGCGGGCGATGTCACGCGGCTGGTGACGCTGGCGGTGGTGGTCACGCTGCTGGTGGGCCTGATGCAGCTGGCGCTGGCCATCGCGCGGCTGGGCACCCTGGCCAACTTCATCTCGCCTTCGGTGATGCTGGGCTTCACCACCGGCGCGGCCTGGCTGATCGGTTGGTATGCGCTGGCCGCGATGCTGGGCGCCGCAGGGCGCGAGACGCCGATCCAGGCGCTGCAGCAGCAGGGCCTGCAATGGCCGGCGCTGGCGGTGGGCGGGCTCACGCTGGGGCTGGCGCTGCTGGTGCGCAAGATGGGCGGCCCGCGGCTGGCGATGCCGCTGGCGCTGGTGGGCGGCGGCCTGCTCGGCGCCTGGCTGGAACACCAGGGCCATGGCGCCTTGCGGCTGGGCACGCCGCCCTCGGCCGCGCCGCACTGGCAGCTGCCGGGGCTGGACCTCGCGCTGCTGCCGCAGTTGCTGCCGATGGCGCTGGCGCTGACGATCATCGCGCTCGGCCAGGCGATGACGCTGGCCAAGCTGCTGGCCGCGCGCACCGGCGAGCCGCTGGACGCCAACCGCGAATGCCGCGGCCAGGGCCTGGCCAATGTGGTGGGCGCGCTGACCGGCTGCTTCGTCGCCTGCGGCTCGCTGAACCGCTCGATGCCCAACATCGAGGCGGGCGCGCGCACGCCGCTGGCCGGCGTGGCCGCGGCGCTGTGGCTGCTGCTGCTGGTGGCGCTCGCCAGCCCGCTGCTGGCCTGGATTCCGCTGCCGGGCGTGGGCGCCTTGCTGCTGTTGACGGCAGCCTCGCTGATGGATCCGGCCACCTGGCGCCGCACCTGGCAGCGCGACCGGCGCGAGGCCGGCATCGCGCTGGCGACGATGGGCGCCACGCTGGTGCTGCGGCTGGAGATGGCCGTGCTGGCGGGCGTGATGCTGTCGCTGGTGGCCTACCTGTACCGCAGCGCCCGGCCGGCGATGCGCACGATGGGCTTCGACCGCCAGAGCCCCGGCCGGCCCTTCGTGATGCTGGAACAGGCGGGTGCCAGGGGCCTGCCCGAATGCCCGCAGCTGAAGCTGCTGCGCATGGAGGGCTCGGTGTGGTTCGGCGCGGTGCCGCACGTGGCCGACCAGCTGCGCCAGTGGCGCAAGCAGGCGGCGCCGCAGCGTCACCTGCTGGTGATGAGCAAGAGCATGAACTTCATCGACCTCGCCGCCGCCGATCTCTGGGACGAGGAGCGCGCGCAGCGCCGCGCGATGGGTGGCGACCTGTACTTCCACCGCCCGCGGCCTTCGGTGCTGGCCACATGGGCCGCGACAGGCTTCGTCGATCGCCTGGGCGCTGACCACCTGTTCGCCGACAAGCGCAGCGCCATCGCCGCGATCGTGCCGCGCCTGGACCCGGCCATCTGCGCCGGCTGCACGGTGCGCCTGTTCGAGGAATGCAGCGAGCGGCCGGGCGCGCCGCTGTCGCCGATGATCTGAGCGCCGCGCCGGTCTCAGGCGGGACCGTGGTCGCCGCCGTGGGCCGGGTCGTGCACCAGCAGGCCGATCAGCTCGATCGACTGCTGGTCCCAGTTCGCCAGCGGCTCGTCGGCGTGGTCGATCTTGCCGTCGTGGTTGGTGTCCAGCGCGGTCAGCGCCACGGTCACTTCGTCGCGGCTGAGGAAGGCATCCTTGTTGGTGTCGATCGCGCTGAACACCTCGGTCAGCAGCGCGGTGAAGTCGATCGGCTGGCCACCCGCACCGCCATGCGGCGCGGGCTTGCTGGCGTCGATGACCAGCGTGGTGCCGCCGCTGCTGTCGGTGCCGGCCACTGGCACGGTGGCAAAGCCGGCGCTGTCGGCCAGCGTCAGCAGCTCGCTCAGCGAGATCAGGTTGTCGCTGTTGCTGTCCAGCGTGAACAGCTGGTCGATCAGCTCGCTCACCGTCTTGGCGTCGGCATCGCTGTCGTGCCGGCCGTCGTCGGGCAGGCCATGCACCGGGTGGGCGTCGATCAAGGCTGTCACCGGGCTGTCGGCCTGGCGCGCCTGGCTCAGCTCGCTGCGGCTCACGGTGCCATCGCCGCTGGTGTCGACCTGCTTCACCGCGGCCGTCAGCTCTTCCTTGCTGACGCCGCCGTCGGCGTTGCCGTCCACCTGCGTCAGCGCGGCCGCCAGGTGGGTCACCAGGTCGGGAAAGCGCCCGCTGGGGTCGACCTCGATCGCCAGCTCATCGGCGGTGATCACGCCGTCGGCATTGGCATCGAAACGCTGGAACGTGGCCTCGACCACCTGCCCGACGGTCAGCACTGCGGCCTGCGGGGCGGCAGGCGCGAGCGGGTCGTGCGCCGCGGCGCCGGGTTTGTCGCTGGTGTCACGGGGGGGTGTCATGGGCATCGCAGTCTCCGAGGGGATCCGATGCCCGGCATGCTGAAGCCGGTCTGTTGCCCTCGGATGAGGCTGTGTGTCGGGCTCGACACACAGCGCTCGTTGCGCCAGCGGGCGTAGCGGGCCATGGCCCGACATGGCCCGCCGGCATCGGGCCAGTGGCTCCGATGGGCGATGCCGGCCCCCGCCCCGGCGGCCGAGACTGCCGCCCATGCTGCCCCGCCTGCCTTCCCGCTCCCTGCTGCGCCTCGCGGCGCTGGCCGCTGCCGTGCTGGCGGCGGGCTGCGTGCGGCCGGTGGCGGCGGCGCCGGCCCAGCCCCCGCAGGACCTGCGCGGCACCGGGCTGTATGCCGACGGCGCGGGCTTCGCGCTGCGGCCCGGCATCCTGTCGTTCACGCCGCAGTACCCGCTGTGGTCCGACGGGGCGACGAAGCGGCGCTGGATCGCCCTGCCGCCGGGGCGGGCCATTGATGGCTCGAAGCCCGATGCCTGGCAGTTCCCGCCCGGCACCCGCTTGTGGAAGGAGTTCGCCATCGGCGGGCGCCGGATCGAGACCCGCTACATCGAGCGCCAGGCCGACGGCCACTGGCTGTTCGCCACCTACGTCTGGAACGAGGCCGGCACGCAGGCGGTGCTGGCGCCGGCGGCAGGGTCGCAGGTCACGCTGGCGCGTGACATGGGCAGCGCGGCGCGGCCGCGCGAGGACGTACCCGATGGACGCTATGACATTCCGGCGCGCGACGATTGCCGCGCGTGCCACGAAAGCGCGGCGGTGCCGGTGCTGGGCTTCAGCGCACTGCAGCTCTCGCCCGACCGCGATCCGCAGGCCGTGCACGGCGCGGCGCCGGCCGCATCGGATGTCGACCTGCCGCGCCTGGTCGAGCAGGGCCGGCTGCGCCATCTGCCGCCGGCGCTGATCCGCACCCCGCCGCGCATTGCCGCGGCCAGCGCCGACGAGCGCGCCGCGCTCGGCTACCTGCATGCCAACTGCGGCCATTGCCACAACGCCGATGGCGCGCCCGCGCCGGTGGCGCTGCGGCTGGCGCAGCGCGTGGCCGACCCCGAAGCCGCCGCGCAGCAGCTGCTGCGAACCCTGACCACGACCCCGGCGCGCTGGCGTCCCGCCGGCGAAGTGACCGATGTGCCGCCGGTGCTGCCTGGCCGACCCGAGGCCAGCGCATTGCTGCAGCGCATGCAGTCGCGCCAGCCGCAGGCGCAGATGCCGCCCTTGGGCACCCGCTTTCCCGATGCCGAGGGCCTGGCCCTCCTGACCCGCTGGATCCAGCACGACCTTCTTGCCGCCGCCCCCCGAAAGGAACCCACCCCATGAAGACGAACCTGCCCTCGCTGCCCGTGATGCCGATCGCCCTGCTGGGCGCGTTGTTGATCGCCGCGGCCGACACCTATGCCGCGCCCCCGGCCGATGCCGGCGCGGCCAGGCCCGATGCCGCGGCCGTGGCACGCGGCAAGTACCTGGTCACCACCTCCGGCTGCCACGACTGCCACACGCCGTTCAAGCTGGGGCCGAACGGGCCCGAGCCGGACTTCAGCCGCGCGCTGTCGGGTCACCCGCAGCAACTGGAGATGCCGCCGGCACCGCCGCTGCCCGAAGGGCCGTGGGGCATGGTGACCGCGGCCACCAACACGGCGTTTGCCGGTCCCTGGGGCGTGAGCTTCACGGCCAACCTGACGCCCGATGCCCAGACCGGCCTCGGCAACTGGACGCTGCGCGACTTCCAGCAGACCATCCGCACCGGTCGCCACATGGGCCGCGGCCGCGAGGTGCTGCCGCCGATGCCGATCCCGGCCTACCGCAACTTCAACGACCAGGACCTGGCGGCGATCTACGCCTACCTGCGCACGGTGCCGGCGGTCAGCAACCGGGTGCCGGATCCGCGGCCGCCGGTGGCATCGAAATAATCCGCCAAAGACGCGGCCAGCGCCAGGCTGCCGGCGGGGGCAGGGGAGGTGCCGAGCGTAGAGCCCGGGCCTTCCCCTATCATCGCCGGCGATGTCCTTCGCCCGCACCAAGATCCAGCAGCCGCGGCCGCGCAGCGGGCTGCTGCTCGCCCGCCCGGCACTCGAGCAGGCGCTGGCCGACGCGCTGCAGCACCACCGCGTGGTGCTGGTGTGCGCGGCCGCAGGCTACGGCAAGTCGGCGCTGCTGGGCCAGGCGCTCGAACGGCTGCCGGCCGGGGCCGCGCGGGCCTGGATCTCGCTTGACGAGGGCGACGACCTGCACCGCCTGCTCGATTGCCTGATCGCCGCCCTCGAGCCTTACGACCCGCCGTGGCGCACCGCGCCGGAAGGCTTGATCGCGGCGGCCACCCGGCCTGGCGGCCAGTCGCTGAACGACGTGGCCGACGAGATCGTCAACACGCTCGACGCCTGCGAGGTGCCGCATGGCGTGATCGTCATCGACGACCTGCAGCACATCAGCGACCCGGCCTGCCTGGGCTTTCTCGACCGCTGGCTGCAGCGCATGAGCCCGCGCTGGAGCGTGGCACTGGCCGCACGCCACGAGCCGGCACTGCGCCTGGGCCGGCTGCGTGCGGCCGGCGAGCTGGCGGACTTCGGCGAGGCGCAGCTGAAGTTCGGCCGCGACGAAGTGCGCCAGCTGCTCGCCGGCACGCTGGACGAAGCCGCGGCCGATGCGCTGCATGCACGCACCGCCGGCTGGGCCGCGGGCCTGCGCCTGGCGCTGAACGGCGCCCGGGGCGGCGCGCCCGGCAGCGCGATCGACCGCCAGGCCTTCGACTTCCTGGCCAGCGAGGTGCTGGGCCGCATCGAGCCCGGGCTGCGCCAGTTCCTGCTGCAGACCAGCGTGCTGCACGACCTGGATGCGCCACGCGCGCAGGCCGTCAGCGGCGACGCGCAGGCCGCGCGCTGGCTCGAGGAGATCGAGCGCCTGGGGCTGTTCGCCACCGTGGTCGACGATGCGCAATCGACACTGCGCCTGCACGACCTGTTCCGCGAGGCGTTGCAGCACCGCCTGAAGCTCGAGCAGCCGCAGGCCTGGCCGCAGCTGCTGACGCGGGCCGCGACGGTGGAGACCGACCCGGTGCGGCGGCAGTCGCTGCTGCTGGCCGCCGGCCAGTACGAGGCCGCCGCGCGTGCGCTGCTCGAGGCCGGCACCGGGCTCATCACCCAGGGCGGCGTGAAGACCGTGCTGAACCTGTGCGAGCAGTTCCCGCCGGCCTTCGCCGAGCAGAGCCCGGAGCTGCACCGCGTGGCCGGCATGGCCAACTGGACCGTGTGGGACGCGCACGCGGCCGAGCGCCACCTGGCCGCGGCCGACCGCCTGTTCGCCGCGCGTGGCGACCTCGGCGCGGCGCTGCTGGCGCGCGGCCACCGCATCATCACGCTGATCGGCCTGGGCCGGCTGCACGATGCCGGCGAGGTGCTGGCCTCGCTGGCCGACCAGCCGCTGGCCGGCGAGGCGCGCATCGTCTACCGCCTGGCGCGCACCTGGCATGCGATGGAGTCCGGCGCGCTGCACCAGGTGGCGCCGCTGTTCGAATCGCTGGTGCAGGCGCTGGAAGACCGGCCGGCGCTGCAGGTGTGGTTCTTCACCGTGCCGCCGCCGCGCCAGACGGCCTGCCGCGGCGTGGGCCCCAGCCTGGCGCGCTGGGCCACCGGCGCGCTGGCGGTCGGTGGCGACCGGCCCTGGGCGCTGCGCGCGCTGGCGCTGCTGACCCAGGGCTGGCACGCCCTGTGGCAAGGCCGGCTGGACGAAGCTGCCGCGTTGCTGCAGCGCGCCGAGGCCGATGCGCAGTGGACCGGCCACCAAGTGGTGGCGCGCAGCCACTCGCTGGCGCTGCGCGCGATGCTGGCGGCGCTGCGCGGCGAACGCGAAGCCGCGCTGGCGGCGATGCGCACCCGCCTGGCCGAGCATCCTGCGGGTTATGGCGACTGGGGCCTGTGGCACCTGCTGTTCTTCGCCGGCCGCGTGGCGGCCGCCTGCGGCGATGCGCCCGCGCTGCGCGACTGGTCGCAGCGGGCACTGGCGTTGCAGCCCGGCCTGCGCGACGCCGATGCGCCGCGGCTGCGGCCCTGGGACGCCGCGCTGGGCACGCTGGCCTGGCTGGAAGGCCGGGCCGACGACGCGATCGCGCAATGGCGCGCGGCGCTGCAGCACGAGGAACACATCGACCTGCTGGGCCAGGCGCCCGATGTGCGGGTGCGCCTGGCCGCGGCGCTGGTGCAGCGGCGCGCGGTGGCCGAGGCCGCGGCGCTGCTGAAGCCGCTGCTCGGGGCGCCCGAATCCGCGCCCGGCGGCGCGCTGCTGGCGGCCGAGGCGCTGCAGCAGCTGGCCACCGCTGCCTGGGGGCCCGCGCTGGCGCCACACCATGTGGCGACGCTTGGCCGCTGGTCGGCGATGGTGAATGCCGACAGCGCGCCGGTGGCAAGGCCTGCCACGGCCGCCGCGGTGATCGGCGCGGCCGAAAGCGCCGACGAATTCCTGTCCCCGCGCGAGACGGAGGTGCTGGCGCAGATCGCCGAGGGCGCCAGCAACAAGGTCATCGCCCGCGCGCTGGACCTGAGCCCGCACACGGTGAAGCGCCATGTCGCGAACATCCTCGACAAGCTGGCACTCGCCTCGCGCGGCCAGGCCGCGGCCTGGTACCGCGCGCAGGCCGGGCAGGGCGGCATCCCCGGTGCGGGACGCTGACCATGCGTGTTAGCACCCCCTGAGGGGACAGCCCGCCCGTGGCGTCCAGGCGGGGCGGTCGTGAACGAAGCCGCCCAGCCCGATCCGGGTGGCCCGGTCGGGGGGGGTCAACCCTTCGGGGGGGGCGGAGGCGATGGGCGCCGCACGAATGCCGCCGCCAGCCGCCCGGCGCGTGATTTGGTGCACGACCATCTGGGCCTCGAGATCGCCGCAATTCAAGCGATCGGACCTGGCCGCCGATGACATCATGAGTCGTGGGGATTCTGGTCGCCGCTTGCCCCGAAAGCCGCTTGTTGTTCAACCAGAAACCAAGGAGTGATCCCTCATGAACTGGGTTCGCCACCTCACCGTCGGGCGCCGTCTCGGCCTCGGCTTCGGCCTGACCTCCCTGCTGCTGCTGCTCGTTGCCGGTGCCGCCGGCTGGGCGCTGCACCGCACATCGCAAGGCGTCGAGGTCATCGTGCGCCAGAACAACCAGAAGACCGACATGGCCTGGCGATTGCGCGCCGAGCTCGAAGAAAGCGCCCGCTCGGTGCGCAACCTGATCGTCACCCGCGACACCGAGGTGCAGGCCAGGCAGAAGGAGGCGCAGCTGAAGGCGCGCCAGCGCTTCGACGCCATCTACGGCCAGCTGCAGGGCTTGCTCGTCGACGACGAGGAGAAGAAGCTCTACAAGACGATCGGCGAACTGCGCGGCGTTGTTCTGCCGCTGTTCGACGAAGCCATCGACCAGGCCTCGCGCGGCATGAAGGAAATGGCCAGCGAGACGCTGATCGACAAGGTGCAGAAGCCCCAGACGCAATGGATCGACACGATGCAGGCGCTGATCGACCTGCAGAGCAAGCGCACGGCCGCCGGCGCGGAATCGATGAAGGCCGGCGCGAGCGCCGCGCTGTTCGGCCTGGCCGGCGGCGGCGCGTTGGCGCTGCTGCTGAGCGCCGGCCTCGGTGCCGGCATCGGCCGCTCGCTGGTGCGCCAGCTCGGCGGCGAGCCGGCCTACGCGCGCGATGTGGCGCGCCGCATCGCCTCCGGGGACCTGGGGCAGGACGTCAGGCTCCGCGCCGGCGACGACTCGAGCCTGCTGGCCGCGATGAGCGAGATGCAGGCCGGGCTGCGCACGCTGGTGGTCCAGATCAAGCAGTCGGCCGAGTCCGTGTCGGTGGCCAGCGGCGAGATCGCCACCGGCAACCTCGACCTGTCCTCGCGCACCGAGCAGCAGGCCTCGAACCTGCAGCAGACCAGCGCGTCGATGTCGCAGTTGACTGACACGGTGCGCGCCAATACCAGCGCGGCGCGCGAGGCGAGCGGCCTGGCCAGCTCGGCAGCGCAGGTGGCCGGCGACGGCGGTGCCACGGTCAACGACGTGGTGCACCGCATGGAGGAGATCCAGGCCTCCAGCCGCAAGATCACCGAGATCATCGGCGTCATCGATGCGATCGCCTTCCAGACCAACATCCTGGCGCTGAATGCCGCGGTCGAGGCCGCACGCGCCGGCGAGCAGGGCCGTGGCTTCGCGGTGGTGGCGTCGGAAGTGCGCTCGCTGGCGCAGCGCAGCGCACAGGCCGCGCGCGAGATCAAGACGCTGATCTCCGACTCGGTCGAGCGCATCGACGGCGGCAGCAAGCTGGTCACGCAGGCCGGCGCGACGATGGCCGACATCGTCGCCCGCGTGCAGCAGGTGTCGACGCTGGTCGCCGAGATCACGCGGGCTTCGGCCGAGCAGGAAGCCGGCATTGGCCAGATCGGCCTGGCGGTCAACGACCTCGACACGATGACGCAGCAGAACGCGGCACTGGTCGAGCAGAGCAGCGCGGCCGCCGAGAGCCTGAAGGGGCAGGCCTCGCGGCTGACGCAGACCGTGTCGCAGTTCCGGCTGACGGCCTGACGCCGACCTGATCGGGCCGGGCTGCTGCTCAGCTCCGCGCCTGCAGCCAGTCGGCGAAGGCCGGCTCCGCGAGCGGCGGCGAGAACAGGTAGCCCTGGCCGCCGCGGCAGCCCAGACGCTTCAGCGCCTGCGCCTGCGCGGGCGTCTCGATGCCTTCGGCGACGAGCTGAAGCCTCAGGCGCAGGCCCAGGCGCACGACCAGCTCGGCCATCGTCGTGCGGCCCTGCGGCGCCGGGAAATCGCGCAGGAACGAGCGGTCGATCTTCAGCGTGTGGATCGGCAGCTGGTGCAGGTAGGCCAGGGACGAGAAGCCGGTGCCGAAGTCGTCGAGCGCGATGTGCACGCCCACCGCGCGCAGCGCGTGCAGCACGCCGATGACGGCGTCGATGTTCTGCATCGCGATCGTCTCGGTGATCTCCAGCTCCAGCGCCGCCGCGTCCAGGCCGGTGTCGGCCAGGCAGCGCTCGACGCTCTGCGCGAAGCCCGGGCTGCGGAACTGGCTGGGCGAGACATTGACCGCGATGCAGAACTGCGCATGCCCGCCCGCACGGAAGGCCGCCGCGGCGCGGCAGGCATGGCGCATCACGCGCTCACCGAGCGCGAACATCAGGCCGGCCGATTCGGCGAGCGAGACGATCTGCTCCGGACCGACCTCGTCGCCGGAGGCGGTGCGCCAGCGCAGCAGTGCCTCGGCACCGGTGACGCGGCCGCTGACCAGGTCCACCTTCGGCTGGTAGTGCAGCCGCAGTTGCGCCGGCATCGCCTGCTCGAGCGCGGCCTGCAGGTCGTTCAGCAGCCGCAGCCTGCGCCGCAGGTCCCCGGCCATGCGGCGGCTGTAGTGGCAGTGGCCGTCGCCCTGCGTCTTCGCGCGGTTCAGCGCGATGTTGGCGCACTTCAGCGCATCGAGCCCATCGCCGTCGACATCGCTCAGGCGTACCTGGCCCAGCGTCACGCGCACCGGCAACGGGTAGCGCTCGACCTGGAACGGCGCGCCGAAGACCGCGGCGATCGCGCTGGCGTCGATGCGCGGCTCGGGCCCCAGCAGCGCGAAGACGTCGGCCGCGACGCGCGCCAGCAGCAGCCCGTCGGCGCTGTGCTCGCGCAGCCGCGCGGCCACCGCCAGCAGCAGCAGGTCGCCGGCGCGCGGACCCAGCGCGTCGTTGATCTGCGAGAACTGCTGCAGGTCGATCAGCAGCAGCGTGACCGGTGGCGCGTCCGGCGATGGCCGCTTACTTTGCAGGTCATCGATGTGCTCGATCAGGCGGTGGCGGTTCGGCAGGCCGCAGAGGCGGTCGGTGTAGGCCAGGTGGTTCAGTCGGCTGAACAGCTGCACGTTCGCGAAGCCCGCGGCCAGGTGCACGCCGAATACCGCGAGCAGCGACCACAGCGTCGGGTCGGGGGCCACGGCCAGGTCGATCAGCAGCATCGCCCGGCCGCGCCCGGCGGCCACGTGCAGCACCAGTCGCCCGTCGGCATGGTGGTGGCGCCGCTCCGCAAGGCACCGGCGCAGCGGCACGCGCAGCGCCGGCTCCAGCGCATCGGCCGCGCGGCCGCGCAGCGGGCGGTACGGCCCCTCGGCCCAGGCCACCTGCATCGCCTCGAGCGAGTCGTCCGGGCTGGCGTCGACCTGCACGCACACCAGTCCCTGCGGCGCCACGCGCAGCAGCGCCGCGGCCTGCTGCAGCACGCTCTCGGCGAAAGCGACCGGCTCGTGACGCGTCGCCAGCTCGGCCGCGGCATGCACGATGTGCTCCAGCCCCGCCTGGCTGGCGCGGATGCGGCGCAGCTGCTCATAGCTGCGCACCGCCGTGGTGATGGTCGTGACCAGGCGCGTGCGCGTCAGCTCGGACTTGGTCTTGTAGTCGTTGACGTCGTACTCGCGGATCACCTGCAGCTCGGGCGCGTAGCCCGGTTGGCCGGTGCGCAGCACGATGCGCACTTCCGCCAGGCCCAGCTCCTCGCGGATGGCGCGCGCGAGCTGCAGGCCTGCGTACTCGTTCTCCATCACCACGTCGAGCAGCACGACGGCGATGTCCGGGGTCGAGGCGAGCAGTTCGCGCGCCTCGCGCGCGCTGTAGGCATGCAGGAAGGCGAGCGGGCGGCCGTCGACGATCTCGCCGTCGAGCGCGATCGTCGTCGCCTGGTGCACCTCGGCATCGTCGTCAACGACCAGCACGCGCCAGGGCGGCGTCAGTGGCGCCTGCAGCGCGGGCTTGTCCTCGGCGGCGAAGACCAGCTCGTCGTCGACCGGCGTCGCCGCGGCGCTGGCACAGGACAGCGTCGGCCCGCCCTCCCGCGATGTGATTCCGGTCATTCCCGCATGCTGCGCGCGCGGCAGATCGAAAGTGCCCATTCTGGTCTCCATGGTTCGCCTGGGCTGCTGCACTTCGGGGGTGTTCCCTGTCACCCGGGTTGCGGTGCAACGGTGGGCATCAGCACGCGGAAGGTCGTCCCTCGGCCGACCGTGCTGGTCACCGAGATGTGGCCTCCCAACATGCGGCGCACCTGGTTGTAGGCGATGTACAGCCCCAGCCCCGAGCCGCCGCGGCCGAGCTTGGTGGTGAAGAACGGCTCAAAGACCCGGCCCAGCACCGCCGGAGCCATGCCGGCGCCGTCGTCGCTGAAGACCATCTCCAGCTGCCCGTCGTCGCAGGACCGCGCGCGCAGCTGCAGGCTGCCCTGCGTGCCGTCGGTGAAGGCATGCGTCAGCGCATTGGTCACGAGGTTGGACAGCACGGTGCTGAATGCGCCGGGGAAGCTGTCCATCTCAACCGCGCCGTCGACCTCCAGCGCCAGCTTCACCCGCGCGCGCTTGAGCTGCGGGCTCAGCGCGGCGAGCGTGTCGTCGATCACCTCGGCAACCTTGAAGCGGCGGCGCTGCTCGCTGAGCCGGTCGACGGCCAGCGGCTTCGTGTGGTGGATGATGTCCGCCGCGCGGACCAGGTTCTTCTCCAGCACCAGCGCGATCTCGTCGACGCGGTCGATCAGACGGTCGAGCGAGCTGCGGCGGATGCAGCCGATGGCGCGCTCGTGGCGCAGCTGCTCGGTCTCGTGCGACAGCGCCGTGGCCACCGTCAGCGCATTGCCGATCGGCGTGTTGAGCTCGTGCGCGATGCCCGCCACCAGCGTGCCCAGGTGTGCGAGCTCGGCGCTCTTCAGGAGCTCGTTCTGCGTCGCCTTCAGCTCGGCCAGCGCCTGGTAGAGGCCTTCGTTGGCGCGGCCGAGGTCGGCGGTGCGCTCGACCACCCGCGCCTCGAGCGTCTCGTTCAGGCGCCCAAGCTCCGCCTGGGAGGCCAGCAGCTGCTGCACCTGCTGCTGCAGCCGGCCGGTCAGCTCGTTGTAGTCGTGGCGCGTCAGCTCGAACTCGCGGCCGATGCGCTCCATGCGGTGCTCGAGCGAGAAGAGCTGCTGGGCCTTGGCGTCGGCATCGCGGATGGCTTCGAGCCAGCCGCCGAACAGCAGCGGCGCCGCGCCGACGCGTTCCGGCGGCACTGTCAGGTGCCAGGCCAGCGGCGACAGCCGTTCGCATTGCAGCACGTCGGTGCTTGGCGTCAGCACCAGGCCGTTGAGGCGCTCGCCGAAGCCGGCGCTGACGGACCGCCACTGCGCGAGGTCGTCCACCAGCACGGCCACCGGGCCGGCCAGCAGGTGCCGCTTGGCCAGCACGACATGGTGCCAGCCCGCCGGCGCCGGATCGATCGGCGTCAGGAACAGCGGGCGACTGCCGGTGTCGGTCATGGCGGCGCGGATGCTCAGCTCGTGCCGGAGCCGATCAGCAAGAGCACGAAGGTCATGTTGTGGAACAGGTTGCGGGTGTAGGCACCCTCGTGGCGCAGCGGGCTGATCTCGCCGAAGGACGCGAAGCCGGCCAACGGCAGCGTGCGGCCGAAGGCGCCGAAGACCGCGTCGACCTCGTAGCGGATGTTGCCGCCGACCAGCCACTTGCGGCCTGCGCAGGTGATCACCAGCGCCGCGGCCGGGTCGAAGCCGCTGGCCGCGGCCTCGCCCGCCAGGGCCTGCACTTCCTGCATCAGGTCCTGCGGGCTGGTGACGCAGACCTGCACGTCGTCGTTGGTGTGGATGCCGCCGTGCAGGGTCAGCGAGCCTTCGCCCTCGCCGCGGTCCTTGGCCACCGCGCGCAGGCGTTTCTCGCCGGGGCCGGCGGTGTTCAGCACCGCGAGCGTCACGATGCCCTGGTCGGCGCGCAGGAAGGGCTTGCCCGACTCGCGGGCGACGAACTCGGTGGCAGCAACGTCGTCGATGCGGTGCACCGTGCGGCCGACGGCCTCCTGCACGCGGCCCGGCCGGCCCACCGGGCGAATGGAGTTGCCGACGTGCACGCGGAAATCCAGCGCGCCCTCGGCGGCCAGCATCACCACCGCGTCGTCGAGCCGTTCGCCGTCGCAGAACAGCGAGCAGTGGTCCATGCGGTCGTTGTCGTCGCCGGCCATGCCGCCGACCACGGGCACTTCGACCTCGTCGCGCAGCACGCTCTCGACGCGGCTGGCGTCGGTGTCGAAGTCCGAGATGAAGTAGTAGAGCGCCGGTGGCTGGCCGCGCAGTTTGTCAGCTAGCGAAGCGAGCGCCGCGCGCACCGTGTTCTCGGGCTCGGCCTTGACGCCCTTCGCGTGCGCCACGTGCCAGCGCACGCGGCCGGCGCTGTTCAGGCCCAGCGCGGCGGCGCCGACGTCGACCGTGCGGCCGGCCTCGTGGATGCCGTCCCCGCTGGCGCCGACCACGCGCACGTCGCGGCGGCCGAGGCCGTCGTACAGGCCTTCGATGAACTCGTGCCAATCCTCGTAGTGCACGGTGGTGTGCAGGAACACCACCTCGGGCGCGATCTCGGCCAGCGATTCGCCGATGGCCAGCGCGGCCCGGTACGGGTCGGGATTGGTGGAACTGGCGGACTTGCTGCGCATGATCGAGGCCTCCAACCCATGAGCATTGCAGACCAAAAAGCACGCCGTGCGAAGCAGGCGAAACCCGCGCCGCGAGGGTGAGCCGGAGGACGATTCAGAACAACGAACGATCCCACTCGGGCTCCCACCCATCACGGGGCCTGCGCAGGGGGGGGGGGCGGCCAGCGGGCCCTGCCGGCCTTCCAGGCCGGCGAGCAGCGGGTGGCAGTCGATCGTCTCGCCCTTGGCTGTTTCCGCTCGGGCGACGAGGCGCTAGCTAGGCGGCCGGGGCGCCCACGTTCAGCACCAGTTTGCCGAAGTTCTCGCCGTTGAACAGCTTCAGCAGCGCGTCGGGGAAGGCGCGCACGCCGCCCTCGGCCACGTCTTCCTTGCTCTTCATGCGGCCGTCCTTCAGGTAGCCGGCCATCTCGGCCACCGCCAGGTGGTAGCGGTCGGCGTAGTCGAACACCACCATGCCTTCCATGCGCGCACGGTTGACCAGCAGCGACATGTAGTTCTTCGGGCCCACCATGCCGCCGGTGTTGTTGCGCACATAGAGCCGCGCCAGGTCCGAGGCATTGGCCCGCGCTTCCTGCTCGGCCTGCATCGTCACGCGGAAGGTGCGGCCGAACAGGTTGAAGTCGTTGAC
>CAZXLI010000102.1:0-18964 GCA_964641795.1 uncultured Bordetella sp.
CAGCGCAATGAGCAGCAGCAGCCAGCCCGGCAGGCCGTTGCCCTGCAGCACATGGATCACCTGCCAGCTGGTGAGCGCGCCCACCATCAGCACCTCGCCATGGGCGAAGTTGATCAGGTTGATGATGCCGTACACCATCGTGTAGCCCAGCGCCACCAGCGCGTACATGCTGCCGAGCACTAGCCCGTTGATCAGCTGTTGAATGAGGGTCTCCATCGGATCTTTCTCGCTCTGCGGCGCCGTGTGCGTGTGAAAACCGGGGCTGTATTGCACGGCGTGTGCCAGGCTGCGCGGCTGTGCCGGCACAGGTGCTCGAACCCCGCGGTTTTCACTCGTGCGGCCGGGCTGTGCAGGCCGCGGCGCGAGGCACGCCCCGGCGCCGGACAGCGCGGAAATCCACACCAGGCCGCCAACCGGCGGTGTCGATTTCCGCCCACGACAAAGCCAGCCGGGCTTGGCACACTGTCGGGCCCGGTTCCACCTCGTACCCACGTTGTTCTCGCGCCGTTCGATTGCCCGCTCGCTGATCACCCTGGCCATGGGCCTGGTGATGCTCGGCCTCGTGGCCACCGGCGCCACGCTGGGCTATGGCTGGAGCGAGCGCCAGGGCCTGGCCCAGCTGAGCGCGGTGGCCACCGAGCGGCTCGAGCTCTATGCCTCGGCGCTCGAGGCCGAGATCGCGCGCTATGCCTACCTGCCGGGGCTGATGGCGATCGACACCGACATCGCCGCCCTGCTGGCCGACCCCACGGACGCCGACAAGCGGCAGCAGGCCAACCGCACGCTGGCGCGCATGAACGCGCGCGCGGGCTCGCTGCAGATGCAGATCCTCGGCGGCGACGGCAAGCCGCTGGCCAGCAGCGACTCCGCCGCTGCGGCGCCCACCGCGGCGCGCCCGTCGCTGCCGGCGGCCGACGACATCACCGACTTCTTCGCGGCCAACCCGGTCAACGGCAACACCGAGTACTACTTCGTCTACGTGCTGCGGCGCGAAGCGGCCGGCAGCCCGAAGATCGTCGTCAAGGTCAGCCTCGCGCCGCTGGAGGCCACCTGGGTCGACCTGGGTGCGCGCTCGCAGAGCGAGCGGCTGCTGGTGCTGGACGAGAACAACGTGATCGTGATGTGCTCGGTGCCGGCCTGGAAATACCGCACGCTGGGCGTGCTGGATCCGGCCCGCCTGCGCAGCCTGGGCCGCTATGCGCAGGCGCCGTTGCTGCCGCTGGCGCTGGCCACCGAGGTGCGGCTGAACCCCGGCATCGTGCTCGTGAGGGCCACCGACCCGCCCGATGCCGATGGTCGCCAGCGCATGGCACTCGAGCGCAACATCGTGCCGCTGGCCGCGCGGCTGATGGCGATGTCCGATTCGAGCGAAGTCGAACGCAATGCACGCTATGCGGCCTGGGGCGGCGCCGCCGGCGGTGCAGCCGTGGCGCTGCTGCTGCTGTACCTGCTGCAGCGCTGGCTGGCGGTGCGGCAGCTGCAGCGCGCACGCAACGCGCTGCAGCGCGCGCATGACCAGCTCGAACGCCAGGTCAGCGAGCGCACCAGCCAGCTGCAGAGCGCGAACGACGAGCTCAAGCGCCAGATCGAGCAACGCCTGCAGGCCGAGGACGAGCTGGTGCAGGCGGGCAAGCTGGCGGTGCTGGGCCAGATGTCGGCCGGGCTCTCGCACGAGATCAACCAGCCGCTGACCGCGCTGCGCGCGCTCTCGCGCAACACCTTGCGGCTGCTCGAGGCCGGCCGCGTGCCCGCCGTGGCCGACAACCTGCGTGCCATCGACGAGATGGCCGAGCGCATGGGCCGCATCATCACGCAGCTGAAGTCCTTTGCGCGCAAGGGCCAGACGTCCTCCGGCGCCGTCGACCTGGGCCAGGCAGTGCACGACGTGCTGGTGCTGCTGGACCACCGGCTGCGCGAGATGTGCGTGCAGGTGAAGACCGACCTGCCGCCGGAGGTGCGCGTGCGCGCCGACATCACCCGGCTGGAACAGGTGCTGGTGAACCTGGCCACCAACGCGCTCGACGCGATGGCCAAGTCGCCGGTGCGCGAGCTGGGCATCAGCGCGCAGCACCAGGGCCCGCGGCTGACGGTGTGCGTCAGCGATTCAGGCCACGGCGTCGACGAGGCGACGATGGCCCGGCTGCTCGAACCCTTCTTCACCACCAAGCCCGCGGGCGAAGGCCTGGGGCTGGGCCTGGTGATCTCGTCCAAAATCATTCACGAATTCGGTGGCACGCTGAAGGCATTGCGCGGTACCGTGGGCATGCGCTTCGAATTCGATCTGGAAGTCATCGAGGAAGAGAAGGACGTGCATGTTTGAGGGCTACAAGGTCATCTTCGTCGAGGATGATCCGCCGGTGCGGGCCAGCCTGGTGCAGACGCTGGAGCTGGCCGCACTGGAGGTGATGGCCTTCGGTTCGGCCGAGGAAGCGCTGCCCTACATCACGCCCGGCGTGCAGGCGGTGCTGATCACCGACGTGCGGCTGCCCGGCATGGACGGCATGGCCCTGCTCGAGCGGGTGGCCGCCATCGACCCGGGCCTGCCGGTGGTGCTGGTCACCGCGCATGGCGACGTGCCGATGGCCGTGCGCGCCATGCGCATCGGCGCCTACGACTTCATCGAGAAGCCCTTCGCGCCCGAACGCTTCGTCGACACCGCGGTGCGCGCGCTGGACAAGCGCGTGATGCGCCTGGCCATCGACGACCTGCGCGCGCAGCTGCAGGCGCGCATCGGCATCGAGGCGGTGCTGCTGGGCGACTCGGCCGCGATGCAGGAGGTGCGGCGCAAGATCCTGCGCCTGGCCGATACCTCGGCCGACGTGATGATCCACGGCGAGACCGGCACCGGCAAGGAACTGGTGGCGCGCTGCCTGCACGACCACAGCCACCGCCGCGACCGCAACTTCGTCGCCATCAACTGCGGCGGCCTGCCCGAGACCTTGTTCGAGAGCGAGCTGTTCGGCCACGAGGCCGGCGCCTTCACCTCCGCCGGCAAGCGCCGCATCGGCAAGATCGAGCATGCCAACGGCGGCACGCTGCTGCTCGACGAGATCGAATCGATGCCGATGGCGATGCAGATCAAGCTGCTGCGCGTGCTGCAGGAGCGCAAGGTCGAGCGCCTGGGCGCCAACGATCCGGTGCCGGTGAACCTGCGCGTGCTGGCGGCCACCAAGGCCGACCTGCGCGAACTGAGCGAGCAGCAGAAGTTCCGCGGCGACCTGTACTACCGGCTCAATGTGGCGGTGCTGCAGCTGCCGCCGCTGCGCGAGCGGCGCGACGACATCCCGCTGCTGTTCGAGCACTTCGTGGCCGCTGCAACCCAGCGTTATGGCCTGAGTGCGCCCGAAGCCAGCCCGAGCTACCTGCGCGAACTGATGGCGCACGACTGGCCCGGCAACGTGCGCGAGATGCGCAACGCGGCCGACCGCTTCGTGCTGGAAGGCGGCAGCGGCCCGCTGGACCCCGCCGCGGACTCACCGCTCACGCTGGCGCAGCAGGTCGACCTGGTGGAGAAGGCCCTGATCGAGCAGGCCCTGCGCCGTCACCAGGGCCGCGTACCCAAGGTGATGGAGGTGCTGGGCATTGCGAAGAAGACGCTGTACGACAAGCTGCATCGGCACAACATCGACCCCGATCGCTACCGGGGCTGAACCCGCCTGCGCGCCACGCCGGGCGAAGCGCCTGCCGCAGCGGCCAGGGCCAGCAGCACCAGCCACGAAGTGGCGGGCAACGGGACGCTGAGCGTGTCGGTCTGCGCGGAGAAGCTCAGCGCACGCGCGCCGTCGAGCTGGAACTCGCCGGCGGTCGTGATGAACGGGGCCAGGTAGTCCAGGTCCACCGACAAGGGCCCGAGCGCGCTGATGCCGTCGAATCCGGCCAGCAGGGGCGCCAGCACATCCAGCACATCGCCCGAGAGCTCGTCGATGAAGCCCGCGCCGGCCAGCGCGTTGTTGACGAAGAAGTCGAAGGCATCGACCGCCGCGCCCGCGCCGTGGCCCGCAACCGAGACCTGCAGGGACAGCAGCGGGACGACCGACACGCCGCCGCCGATCGGCACCAGCGCATCGGTGTCGGCCGTGCCGGTGAAGACGAAGCTCGCATCGGTGAACGCGTCGTTGCCGATGTGGCCGCTGCCGACGCCCGAGAGCGTGTAGACGATGGGCGCCGCGGTGGCGGGCATGGCGAAGTGGAACAGCGTGGCCACGGCCAGCACGCGGCACAGGGAAGCAAAGCGCATGAGCCCGATCTCCTGACAGGTCGGTGGAAAAGAAAACTCGCGGCGCCGATGCCGTCAGTCCGGATCGGCGCCGCTGCGGCGGGCCACGCGGTCGAGCGCGCAGCCCGTGCACCAGAGGTCGGCGTCCAGCGCGCCGGGGACCGGTGAGACCGCCAACGCAGCCGCCCGAAGCGCGGCAGCGGCCCTGGCGGGGTCGAGCGCAGGCACGGCCGCCCGCTTCCAGGCCCCGGCTTGCAGCGGTCCGCTCCAGACCCAGTCTTCGACCGACTGCGCGCGGGCGCCGGGTGCCGCGGCGGTTGCAGCCGCCGCGCCGGTACGCGGGGCCGGCACCAGGCGTTGCAGGTGCAGTTCAGTGCCCGACCAGAACAGCGTGGGCGCCTTGCTGCCGGCACCCCAGTCGAAGGGCAGGTCGACCCAGCGCGCCCCGCCCGTGGCCACCTGGCCCAGCACCAGGCGCCACGGCCCGGACGCCGGTTGCGCGGCCAGCGCAAAGGCATTGCCGTCGGCTGCCCAGCGGGCGCGACCCATGGCTGCCGTGTCGGCAGGAAGCCCCTTGAGCAGTTCCTGCCCATCAAGCCGCAGCACCGGCGCGCGGCTGGCGGGCGCCGAAAAATGCGGTGCGCCATCGATCGTGAGCACATGCTGGCCGTCCGGCGAGAAGCTGGCCCCGCCCGCATCGTCCACGTGCTCGGCGACGACCCCGCCCCGCAGCAGGTCCACCACCAGGTGTTCGGTGCTCGACGGATTGATGCTGCCGCTCACGACGACGCGGTCAGCCGACAGCCACTGCAGCGACTCGACGAAGCGCATGCCGCTGCGCACTTCGCCGCTGGCCACCGGCTTGAGCGCGGTGCGCGATTGCACCTGGCCGTGGACATCGATGACCACCAGCGACGCGAGCGCATTGGCCGGCGCGCCGTCGTCGATGAAGGCGATGCGGTTGCCATCGCGGGACCAGACCGGCAGCCGCGGCTTGCTCGAGCCCGTGGCGAAGCAACGCAGCGGGCTGCCATCGACACTGGCGCAGACGCTGCCGTCGCGCACCAGCGCCATGCGCATGGCCGGGCCGGCCGCCAATGCCGGCCCAGCGGCCGCGAGACTGGCGGCGACAAGCGCGACGAACAAGGGGATACGGTGATTCATTGCAGCGCACTCCCGGGGCAGGTGGCACCTTGTGGCGTTTGGCAGGCGCCTACGCCATGCGGGTTTGCATAGCCGGCACAGGCAGCGCGCCCGGCACCATTGAACAGGTCGAGCCGGTAGCCCCGGATGGCACCACCGGTGTCATTGGCCAGCAGGCCGTTGCCGACGCCGTCGACATCGACCAGCACGCCCCGGCCCGGAATGATGGCGCGATCACGTGCGACGCTGCCGCCGGCGATCACGGCCGTGCCGTCGGCACCGGTCACCGAGTTGACGCTGGTCATCAACCCCGTGTTGGGGTTGTAGTTGATGTAGCCGCCGGCGTTCAACTGCCCGGTGCCCTGCAGGCGCACGTTGGCGATGAACGAGGCGCAGAAGGTACCCGTCAATCCGTTCGGGTTGGTCACGGCGCCTGAGTAGGTGACGCCACCGATGCGGGTGGAACTGCAACTGTTGGGCGGCGCGCCATAGTCGGATTCCAGTGCCACCATGTAGCAGGACATGCCGAAGGTGGCGAGTGAGTTCAGGTCGTTCTTGGCTTCGGCGCCGCTGACCGTGTACTTCGCCACCAGTGTCTCCAGCCCGCCGGGCGATGGCGCGCCGCCGCCGCCCGGTGCGGTCAGCGTGAGCTGGTCGGGATTGCTGTTGACGGTGAAGCCGGCGGCTTGGGCGACGGTGGCCTGGTTGCTGCCTGAAACGGGCGTCGTCGTGAACTCGAAGACGCCGCCGCCAGGGCTGCCGGTGGCCGTGATGCTGGTCAGCGACCCGCGCGACAGGGCGATGGTCGGACCGGTCTTGGTCCAGGTGTCAGCGCCGGACACCCCATCGTCATTCGTGAAGCTGCCGGACGCCGTGCCGCAGCTGGCGCCGAAAGTGAGCGACTCGGTGAAGCCGATGCAATCGCCGCTGCCGCCATAGCGCGCATTGACCGTGAAGCCGGTGGTGCCCACGAGGCTGATCGTCAAACTGTGCGTGGCGCCGCAATAGGGCAGCTTCATCGTGCCGGACAGGTTGGCGGCCACGCTGATGTTGCCACCATAGACATCCGTCCACAGGCCAGGCACCGTACAGGGTGCCGCGGCAGCCGGTACCGCGATGCCCCACGCGAGCCAGGCGGTAGCCGAGAACATTGAACGCGAGCGCAAGTCTCGCCTCTGGCGATGTGGCATGGCCATCTTCCCCCCTCGACCCGGTTGCGGGTTCGGCGGCATCTTGTCGGCCGCTCACCTTCCGTGTCAATTGAGCGGCCTCAAGATTGCCGCTTCAAACGTGGGGTGTGCTTCAGCCGGCCACCACCACGCCCTGCCGCCACCAGGTTTGCAACAGGCCGATGGCCCCCTGCGTGCCGAGCAGTGCGGACCAGGCCTGCAGCACGCGGGCGACGCTGCTGCCCGGCGCCAGCGCGGCCAGCAGGCCGGCGATGGGCTGGCCGTGCACATAACCGACCGGTCCGGACAGCCCGGGATGGATGAGCGCCGGCGCGGCCACGATCCAGTCGCCCTCGAGCATCGGCGCCGGGTGGAAGCGGACACGGCTGTCCAGGCGGATCGGATGGTCCAGGGCCGGCAGCGGGCCGGGCTGCGGAAGGGCATCCTGGCCGGCGGGCGGGACGCCTTCCATGGCCACGTCTTTTGAATGCTGGCACCAGAACGGCGTTCCGAAGCGCCGGGCGGCCTCGGCGGCGAATCCCGCGCGCCAGCGGCGATGGCGCAGCCCCTCGCGCCCGACCTGGTCCTGGTAGAAGGCCAGCGCCAGCGCGGTGTCGGCCGGACAGCAAAGCATCGTGTGGAGGCAGGCGGCGGCCTGCACGCCGCTGCGCATGGCGGCGGCGATGCCCTGCGAGGACAGCGGGTCGAGGCTGAAGGCCGCTTCCCCGGCCCGCACCAGGTTCGGCTCGATGGGCTGCGCGGCCCGGCGCGGCGTGGCATCGGCAACGCGCACCGCAGTCTCGACGCGGCCGCGTAACATCGGCGTCAGCAATTCGAAGCCGGCCAGCACCTCGCGGTACAGACGCTCACGTGCCGCGGCCGCCTGCCCGGCCAGGCGCTGCGCGTCGACGAACACTGCGGCGGTGCAGCCGCCGTCGGCTTGCGGCGCGGCCCAGGCCCAGGCCTCGGGGCCTGCCTGCACGCGGCTGTCGCTGCCGACGGGTTGGCCGTCGCCCGACCAGCGGCCCACCAGCGCCGCGCAGGGCCTCTCGCCGGCGTCCGCGTGGCCGCTGCGGCCGGTGGCCCAGACCATGCCGTCGGCCGTCGGGCTGCGACCATCGTGCAGCGGGACCGCGAAGCGCCCGTCCGGCTGGCGCAACGGTGCGCGCGCGCCGGCGGAGATCCACTGCACGCCGGCCTCGCGCACCGCGTCGCGCAGCAGCGCATCGAAGCGCTGGCGCTCGATCTGGTAGCCCGGCTGCGGCTCGGACACCCGCTGCGGGCCGCCGGCCCACTGCACCCAGGCGCCGTTGCTGCGCAGGAAACCTGCCGCCTCGACCGCGCGCTGCAGGCCCAGGCTGGCCAGCAACGGCAGCAGCGTGGCCGGCGCCGATTCCACCGCCGCCGGCCGCCCGGGGCCGCCGCGCTCGATCAGCGTGACGCGGTGGTCCAGCGCGGCCAGCCGCAGCGCCGCCGCACAGCCGGCCGGGCCGGCGCCAACCACCACCACCTCGGCCGAGCGCGGGAAGCGCACCTCAACGCTCCCTGGCACCAAGCGCTACCCCGCTGGCACGCATCAGTCCGAACCCAGCAGCAGCCGCGGAACCGGCTCCGCCGGGCCGCCGGCTGCGCCCCCCTGGAGGGGGTGAGCCCGGACGCAGAAGGTCCGGGGGACCTTCTGCGCCTGGCGAACGGACGGTCCGCTGGACCGCCCTGGGCCGCAGGCCGCCGCAGGCGCTCCGGGGGGGTCAATCAAACCATTGGGGCCGGGCATCGGTGATGCGCACGTACGCGCCCAGGCAATGCGCCAGCCAGCCGCGGATGAAGTCGCAGGCGATGCGGCCACGCTGCTGCACCTCGTGGTGGCAGCCGCCGCCGCACAGGTAGCGCGCCCAGCAGCCGCTGCAGGGTTGCTGGCGATCGACGTGGCGCGGCGCCAGCCAGGCGGCGCGGGCGGCATCGTCGGCGCCGTGCTGCACGTCGCCCAGCGCGGCGCTGTCGTCGCCGACGAAGCGGTGGCAGGCCGTCATCTGGCCATCGGCGGCCACGCCGAGGTAGGCCGCGCCGGCACCGCAGGGCCAGGGCCGGTGCGTGCCGCGGTGGATTTCCTGCAGCGCCGCGAGCAGGTTGCTGAAGGGGTAGCGCTCGCCGCGCAGCCAGTGCGCCTCGGCTTCGGTCGCCACGGCGGTCATCTGTGCCAGCAAGCCTTGCATGTGCTCGCGGTTCAGCGCCAGCGCCGCATCGCGCGAATGCAGCGCCGGCGAGACGCCCACCGAATGAAAGCCCAGGCCCATCAGGTGCTCGACGCTGGCGCGCAGGTCGTGGTGGCGCGTGGTGACGGTGAGGCGCGCGCTGGCCTGCAGGTCGCCGGCAGCCTGCAGCGCGAGCAACGCTTGCAGCCGCGCGAGGATGCGCGCATGGCTGCCCGTGCCGCCCAGCGTGGGGCGCAGTGCGTCCTGCAGTTCGGCCTCGCCGTCGAGGCTGACGGTAACGCTGAACCGATGCGCGGCCAGGAAGCGCGCGTCGTCCTCGTTCAGCAGCGTGGCGTTGGTCGTCAGCGCGAACTGCAGCTGCACGCCGCGTTGCGCGGCCAGCGCGGCCGCATGCTCGGTGACCCGGCGCATCAGCGCGCGCTCGGTCAGCGGCTCGCCGCCCATGAAGGCCAGGCTCGCCCGGCCGCCGCGCTCGACACCGCCCAGCAGCCCGTCGACCGCCTGCCGGGCCACGTCCCAGGACATCGCCTGCGCCTCGCCGCCGAACGTGCCGCCATCGGCATAGCAGTAGCCGCAGGCCAGGTTGCAGCGCTGCGCGATCGCCAGCGACAGCGCGTTGACCGGCGGCAGTTCGGCATCGAGCCGGATCGCCGGCTCGCCGAGCAGCCCCCAGGCCGCCAGCAGCCCGCGCTCGGCCGCCGCGCCGCCCTGGACCGCCGCCTCGGCCAGGCGCTGCGCAAAGCCTTCGTCGACGTCGTAGACCCGCGAGCCATCGGCCACCAGCAGGTGGTGACCGCGCTCGGTGCTGAACGCGAAGGCCTGTGAAGGTCCGTGCGGCACCGCCGACTTGCGGACGATGGCCGACAACGGCACGCTGGCGAGCTGCATCAGAGCGCGTCGAAGAACGGGATGCCGATGCCTTGCGCAGCCAGAGATTCGGCGTTGATGCGCAAGGAATCCATCACGCTGCGCGAGGCCTGGATCGCCGCCTGCGCCTTTTCCGGGTGGTTGTGATATTGCGCCAGGTACGCGTCATTCAAGGCCGCGAGCAGCGCCTTCACCTGCGCCAGCGCATCGGCCGTCTGCGCCGGCGTGCCCTCCTTCACCGGCCGCAGGTAGGGCAGCGCCGGCCCCTTCCCGCCGCCGGCATAGGCCAGCAGCGTGCGCTTCATCTCGGTGAAGCGGTCGAAGTGGTCGATGCCGTCGGAATCGATCTTCACCGCCAGCTGCCACAAGGTGCGCGGATAGGACTTGTCGCGCTCCAGCGTGGCCACGCAGCGGGCGTAGTGCTCGTCGATGTTGCCGCCCGAGCGCTCGACGCGGATGTAGTCGTCCAGCGCTGCGTAGTCCAGCGGCCGCAGCGGCACGGCTTTCGTCGTCAATACCGGCTGGTACTGCTTGCCCTTGGGATAGAAGCCGGCCTGGTCCAGCGACCACAGCAGCTGGTTGGCCCAGCGCAGGTGCGTCATCTCGCCGATCGCGACGATGGTGATCGATTGGCGCACCGCGACCAGATCGGCCGGCATGTTGGGCCAACGCTTCGCATCGATCTCGTCGGGCGTGTGCAGCGAGAACAGGCCGTAGAGGTATTCGAAGGCCAGCCGCAGCTCCAGCGGCGCGAGGTGGTTCGTCAGTTCGCCGATCATCTCGGCCGCGTTCTTGTAGGGCCTGGCCGAATCGGGCAGCGAAGGCTTGTAGGTGCCGGCGATCTCATGGCCGCCGATCACGAAGGCCAGCGTCTGCCACTTCTGGTTGATCTCGAAATGGTCGATCTGCAGCGGCCGGGCCTCGGCCCGCGTGGCCGGTGCCGCCACCTCGCCGGCGGGCGTGCGGTCGCGCCGCAGCCAGTCGAGCCAGGTGTTGGCGGTTTCGGGATCGTCCGAGGCCGAAAGCACCACGTCCGGGTGGTTCGAGGCCCAGTAGTAGCAGGCGCAGTCGCGGAAGTCGTGCTGCCAGGGGTTGCACAGGCTCTGCGTCAGCTCGCCGGGCTTGAAGGCGGCGTCGATCACGCCGCTGTCGGCCACGTACTTTCGGCGATAGCCCGACAGCACCACCTGCGGCACCGGCTGCGGCACGCCGCGCTGGACCAGGCCGATGGTCAGCGGCAGGTCGGGCGCGATGCAGCGGATGAAGCGCCACACCAGTTCGCCGTCATACGGCGTGCCGTCGACCTGGTCGCAGCTGATGCGCTTGCCGCCCTGCTCGATCCAGCTCAGGTACCAGCGGCCGCTGGACAGCTGCACGCCGGTGTCTCCCGACAGCTGGCCCAGCAGCGTCTGCACCCAGGGCTCGTCGCTGGTGGGCGTGAGCATCGGGTCCTGCAGGTAGTCCAGCGCATGCAGGCGGATGCCGGCCTGGTTGGGCAGCGCCTCGGGCACCGGCGCGGCCGGCGCGGTGACGACCCAGAACACCAACCCGGGAAAGAAGCGGCCATCGAGGTTGCGCACGTCGATCTCGAGGCCGGGGAAGCAGTTGCCGACGCTGGCATCGAGCCCGGCGCTGGCGGGGTTGCCCAGCACGCGGTGGGCGGCGCGCGCGGTGAGGTTCCTGGGCTTGACCGGTCCGTTCATGCGTCCGCCCTGTCCTGCTGCGCCAGCAGCTCGAGAAAGTCGATCATCATCCGGTACTGCCGCCGCGTCAGCGACAGCGGCACGTAGTACGCATCGCGCATGTACGGCGGCATGCGCATGTCGTGCATCAGGTCGCGCACCACGCGCGGGTCGCGGAAGTTCGGGTCCGGCGGCGGCAGGGGTTCTTCATGCCACTCGGTGATCAGGCCGAAGGCCGGGCGCAGCAGGCGGCGCACATGGGCATGGCGGCGGCGCAGGAAGTCGATCAGGATGGCCTCTTCCATCAGCTGCGTGTGCACGAAGGGCACGGCCTGGGTGTAGCTCAGGCGGTCGCCGCGCACGCTGAGCATGTAGTCGCCGGGCGGCTGGTTCAGCGTCAGGTCGGGCACGCGGTCGATGTAGGGCGTGTCCTGCTCGGTCATGCTGGCCGGGCCGGTCGACGGCAGGCGCGGCGCGGGCGGCGCGCTCATGCCTTCGTTGTCCTGCAATGCTTCGGTGCGGGCCTGGTCGATGTTCATCGACGCGGCGGTCTCGAACACGCGGCGGAACAGCTGCACCACCTCGGCCTTGACCTCGTCGAAGTTCTCGGGCGTGACGGTCTTCAGCGGCAGGTCGCGGTCGGCCAGGTCGTCGGCCACCGAGTAGAACGGCCTGCGGTCGGGCGCGAAGGCCGGCGGGCCGACGAAGACCCGGCCCTGCGCCGCGTAGCGGTTGCCGCGCCAGGCCACCGAGACGGTGATCACCGCATCGCAGCTGTCGTCCACCACGCCCCAGCTGCGGTTGGTGCCGTCGTCGGAGCCGTCGTAGCCGTCCTGCGGCTGCGGGTCTTCGTACAGGCCCGTCACCATCACGTACTGCGACCACGGCGTGTCGTCGCTCAAGATGCGCTGCGCCGGCGGCACGATGGTGTGCACGCGGCCCTCGACGCTGTTGGCCAGCTGCAGCACGTCCACCGGGCCGGTGATCGTCAGCCGGTCGGGGCCCTGCACCGCGCGCGGCGGGCCGTAGACCTTGCCGGCGGCCGGCGTGAAGCGCAGGCGCAGCACCGAGAGATCGACCTGCGGGAACTTCGCGTCAGGCTTGGCGCTCGGCTTGATCCACTGCACCTGGCCCAGCGGCACCGGCTTGTCGGGCAGCACCAGCGGCTGCACGCCCGAGGTATGCGGGCTGACGGCCAGCAGCGGATGCACCGCATGGTTCTCGCCGTTGAAGGCCACGCGCGCCTCGAAGCCGCAGGCCGAATCGTCGGTGCGGCGCGCAGCCTTCAGGTTCGCGGCCCACACTTCGACCGACAGGTGCCGCAGCGTGATGCGCAGTTCCTCCAGCACCGCCAGCGTCACCGGCTCTTCGTCGATGCCACCGTCGTCGCGCTGCAGCCGGGCCCAGAGCTCGAAGAATGGCGCCACCGGCCGCACCTGGCCGTCGGGATCCTTGAAATGGATCTCCCTCGGCACGAAGGGCTTGAGCTTGCCATCGGCCGCGACCTCGAAGCTCAGCGCAGGCTCGACGATCGTCAGCACCCGGCCATGCGCATCGCGCGACACATGCCATTCGAAGGCTTCGAGCGGCTTGTCGCTCGCCCCGAAGCGCGCCACCGCCATCGGCGGGTTGAAGAACACCTCGACCAGTGAGCGCATGCAAGAAACTCCTGAGCTTCAAACTTCGCCGGCTTGCCAAGCGGACGCCGCGGAACCGGCTTGGCCGGGCCGGTGGCGGCGCCCCCTGGAGGGGGAGGCGCCGCAGGCGCTACGGGGGTGGGTCATCGAATCGGTGGGGGACCGTAGGGCTCGTAGACGATGGGCCCAGGGGCCGGCTTCGGCCACTTCTCACCCGGCTTCGGCTTCACGCTCTGCTCGTAGTGGAAGAAGTTGGTCGGGTCGTACTTGCGCTTGATGGACAACAGCTTCGGGAACTGCTCGGCCCAGTACAGCTCGCGGTAGTTCTTCTGCGCGGCGCGCGGGTAGTTCTGGTAGGCCTCGCCGCTGCCATAGGGTTCGAGCAGCACCATGAAGTCGTCGAGGTAGGCCTCGATCTCGCGGTGCTCCTGCTCGTCCATCCAGAACACGTCGACGAACAGGTCCATGTCCGCGTCGCGGTGGATCCAGGCGGTGGCATCGCGCGGCACGCGGTTGATCGCGCCGCCGTAGGCCTCGATCGCGACGCAGCTCCAGGGGTTCGGGCTTTCGGCGAAGCGGCGGCAGACCTTCTGCCAGTCGCTCACCTTCAGCTGCTTGGCGATGATGGTCGACTGCTTGTCCTCGCGCGCCAGGTCGGGGCAGTTGGGCACGCCGGTCCACAGCCACTCGTTCAGCTCGTCGTAGGTGCCGGTCTTGTTCAACGAGAGCCTCTTCAGCCCGGTGGCCTTCATCAGCGGCTCGAGCACCTTGCGGCCCTGCTTCTCGTCGCCCCACCAGATGCCGCGCATCACCAGGCAGGGCTCGGCCGGATCGCCCAGGAAGGTGAGCGCGGCCATGTAGCCCAGCTCGTCGGGCGCGCCGTGGCGCATGTAGCCCTTCTGCATTTCGTACAGCGCCTTGGGCGCTTCCTTCATGCTCCACTGCAGGCCCCAGCCCCACAAGGTGGCTGGCATGGGCTGGAGCTGGTAGATGCATTGCAGCAGCACGCCGAAGTTGTTGCCGGTGCCGCCGCGCATGGCCCAGAACAGGTCGGCATTGACCTCGGGCGTGGCGCGCACGATGCGGCCATCGGCCAGCATCACCAGCAGCTCAAGCACGCTGTCGCAGTTCATGCCCCACTTGCGCGAGGTCTGGCCATAGCCACCGCCCTGCATGAAGCCGGCCACGCACACGCTGCCGCAGATGCCGGTTGGCACGTGCAGCTGGTAGTCGGCCAGCGTGGCATTGAGCTTGGCCCAATCGGTGCCCGGGCCACAGGTGACGGTGCGCCGGTCGGGGTCGACGACGATCGAATCGAGCCGCGACACGTCGATCACCATGCCGTCGTTGGCCGACCAGCCCGCGGTGTTGTGGCCGCCCGAGCGCGTGGTGATCCACAGCTTGTGCTGGTGCGCGAAGGCCAGGCTCTGGTAGACGTCGCCGATGACCTCGCAGTAGACGATCAGTAGCGGAAAGTGCTGGAAGGCCAGGTTCTGCAGCTGGCGCGCGGCGGCGTAGCTGTTGTCCGACAGCACCACCACCTCGCCCTGGATGCTGCCCTGCAGCTCACCCAGGTCCTTGGCGGTGAAGGGGGTGCCGAAGCCCTCGATCACCCCGGCCCAGCCGGAGATGCGTTGCAGGCGTTCGCGCTGCTTGGCCGTTCTGCGCCACATGCGGTGTCTCCTCCCGATGGCGGCGCCGCTGCAGCGCCGCGGGCGAACATAGCATGTGCTCGGCCGCGCTCCGCACCCCGTGCGGAAAAATCAACGGCCCGGGGTCTTCACCAGGCGTGCGGCAGCTTCTTGCGGATGACCAGGTGCTTGGTGTTCTCGTCGGGCGTCACGTAGCCGCCGATCGCCAGCTCCTTCATCACGCGGTGCACCATCTCGCGCGAGGAGCCGACGCGGTCGGCGATGTCCTGCTGCGTGAGCTTCTGCCGCACGATGCGTGGTTCGGCCTGGCCATTGGCCGGCGGGTCCGACAGCTCCATCAGCACGCGCGCGACGCGGCCGTACACGTCCTGCAGCGCGAGGCTCTTCACCTGCTCGGTGAGGCGCCGCACCATGCGGATCAGCTTGCGCGTCAGGTGGCCGGCGAACTCCGGGTGCTCGACGAGGAACGCGTCGAAGCCTTCGCGCTGCACCACGCAGCAGGTGGTGGGCTCGAGCGTCTTGATCGAGATCGAGCGCGGCTCGCCGTCCATCGCCAGTTCGCCGACGAAGTGGCCGGGGCCGAGCTCGTCGAGCACGATCTCGCGGCCCTGGGCGCCGGCCGAATAGGCTTTGACGCGGCCGCTCAGGATGATGTAGAGCGCGTCGCCCGCATCGCCCTCGTGGATCAGCACCGTATTCGCCGCAAACGAACGCGTGCCGCCATGGCGCGAGATGGCCACCAGCAGGCTGTGGGGCAGGCGGTCGTCGACAGTGGATTCGGATGTCTGGGTCATCGGCGGATTATGGCCAAGGGGCGCGAATGTAAATAAGTCACAAGGGCCCTGTGCATTGTGCCGACGCCACCGCGGAGGCCCAACACCTACAGTGTGCGCAGACCGTGTCAACGGCACCGGCTCAGGGAATGCAGCGGCGGGTGGTGGCTGGGAGGCGCCACCCGCCTGTCTGCTCGGCAGGCTATGCCGTGCCCGGTGGGGGGTAGCGGACCGCCAGCACCTCGATGGTCTCGACGCCGCCCGGCGTCTGCAGCTTCAGCTCGTCGCCTTCGCGCGCCTTCAGCAGCGCCCGCGCGATCGGTGCCACCCAGCTCACCTCGCCCTTCAGGTTGTCGGCCTCGTCGATGCCCTTGATCGTGATCGTCCGTTCCTCGCCCTTGTGGTTGGCATAGGTCACCGTGGCGCCGAAGAACACCTGGTCGCTGCCATGGTGCGCGGAAGGGTCGGCCACCTCGGCGATGTCCAGCCGCTTGGTCAGGAAGCGGATGCGGCGGTCGATCTCGCGCAGGCGCTTCTTGCCGTAGAGGTAGTCGCCGTTCTCCGAACGGTCGCCGTTGCTGGCGGCCCAGTGCACGATCTCGACGATCTTCGGCCGCTCGTCGTCGATGAGCTGCAGCAGCTCGGCGCGCAGGCGCTGGTAGCCCTGCGGCGTCATGTAGTTGCGCGTGCCGGCCGGCAGTGGCGGCAGGCCCGGGCCGCCGTCGTCATCGTCGCCGGCATCGCCCTCGGGCTCGCGTGTGAAGGCCTTGTTCATCAGGCACAAGCGTAGCGCAGCACCAGCGCCACCGGTGGCTCAAGCCTCATCCGCCGCGCGCCAGGCGCAGTAGCTGATCGGCCCATGCTCGCGCACCGGCCGGTCCAGCAAGCGCGGCGTGGGCTCGTCCAGCACGCCGTAGTGGCAGACCAGGCTGCGGCGCGACGGGCTGGCGTCGGCCACCGGCAGCCCACCGTGCACCAGCAGCGGATGCCAGACGATCAGGTCGCCCGCTTCCGCGGTGAAGAGGCGGGCTGGCGACCGGCGGGCCTCGATGGTGGCGGCCAGTGCCGCTTCGTAGTGGCGCACCGCCGGCGTGCCGCAGTAGCCGCCCTCGAGCAGCACGTTGCCGCCGCCAAAGTCGTGCCAGGGCCAGCGGTGCGAACCCGGGTGGTAGAAGACCGGCCCGCACTGCGCCGTGATGCGCTCGCAGGCCAGCCAGCTCACCAGCGTGCGCAGCGGCTGGCGCAGGGGCATGAAGGGCATGTCCGCATGGGCCGCCTGGCCCGAGCCGTACGGAAACGCCGCCACCTTCAGTGCCACCGGCCGCCCGCCATGGAGCGCCTGCATCAGCCGCGCCACCGGCGCCAGCGCTGCCGCCTGCAGCGCGGCCGGCGACACGCTGTCCACGTACAGGAAGCGCAGCCGGCGCCAATCCATCCCCGGCGTGTACCAGGGTTCGTCCGACTGGCCATGCGGATTGACGCGCAAGCGCCGGGGCGTGCCGCAAGCCTCGCCGATCTCATGCCAGATGGCTTCGCAGGAACCGGGGGGCACGGCCCCGCGCAGCACCACGGCGCCCTGCGTCAGGTACTCGGTCAGCAGCGGCACCAGCGCGGCATCGATGCGCCCGTCGGCCTCGCGCCGGGCCAGTTCGTCGCGCCAGTCGTCGCGGTCGCCCCAGGGCAGGTCGGCGCTCAGCGCATCGCGGTGCAGGCGGGGCGGGCTCAGCAGCATCGGCGGGCGGAGCGCTTCATCGGGGGGGGCGGATCTGGTCGCTGGCGCGGTCATCGCGGCGGATTGTCGGCACGCACCGAGGCCCGGCGCAACGCACCGGGCGATGAGCCCGCATGCCGGCGGAACGCGCGATGGAACGCACTGGCATCCTCGTAGCCCAGGCGCGAGGCAATGTCGGCCACGCTGTGGCGACCCTCGGCCAGCAGTTCGCGGGCGCGCTGGTGGCGCACCTCTTCCTTGAGCCTTCGCCAGCTGCTGCCTTCGGCCTGCAGCCGGCGGCGCAGCGTGGCCGGCGAGAGCCGCCATTCCGCTGCCAGCGACTGCAGCGTCGGCCAGTGGCTGCCGGCCCGCTGCAGCCGGCGGCGCACCCGCTCGCCGAAGGCCGCGTGCGCATCGGCCACCTGCTTCATGAACACCGAGCGCGGCGCATCGCGCAGGAACGCCTTCAGCGCCGCGGCGTCCACCGCTGCGCGCTGGGCCAGCACGCGCGGATCGAACACCAGCAGGGTGCGGGCCGCGTCGAAGCGCATCTCGGGCGAAAACATGCGGCGGTACTCCTCGGCATGCGGCGGCCGCGCATGGGCCATCTCCAGCCGGGCCACCGGCACGCGCGAGCCCGCCAGCCAGCACAGCAGGCCGTGCAGCATGATCAGCAGCGTCTCGTCGGCAAAGCGGCGTGCCTCGGGCTCGGGATGCGCGGGACGCGCGGCCGGCGCCAGCACCAGCCGCGCCTCGCGCGCCTGCAGCGCCAGGCTGGCCTGCACATCGTCGAAGAACAGGTTGAAGCCGCGCAGCGCGAGCTTCAGCCCCGCCTCCACGGTGGCCGCGCCGGCCAGCGCATGGCACAGCAGCGCGAAGCTGCCCGGCTTCATGCGCCGGGCATCGAGGCCGAAGAACTCGTCGTCGATCTCGCGTGCCACCGCCAGCCACAGCGCGCCGAAGGCCGCCGCCGGCACGCGCGCCGCGTCATCGGCCAGGGCCGCCGGCAGGATGCCGCAGCGCTGCAGCAACGCGGCCTGCCGCGCCGGCGGCACGCGCTGCAGGGCGCTGCGAACGAAGGCGATCGAGATGGTGTTGCGGCCGTGGGCTGCCATGCCCCGCATTCTGGCAAAAGCGCTCACGCCTGTGAGCGATTCGGCCATGCTCTTCGATGATCCGGAAGCCTAGACTTGCGCCTGCCGGCGCCGCTGCTGCGCACCCTGCTGGAGACAAGCACCATGACCGACCTGTCCGCCGAATACAAGGCGCTCGCCGACTACCGCCCGACGCACAAGGTGCGCTTCGTCACCGCCGCCAGCCTGTTCGACGGCCACGACGCGGCGATCAACATCATGCGCCGCATCCTGCAAGGCATGGGCGCCGAGGTCATCCACCTGGGCCACAACCGCTCGGTCGACGAGGTGGTCACCGCCGCGCTGCAGGAAGACGTGCAGGGCATCGCGGTGTCCAGCTACCAGGGCGGGCACACCGAGTACTTCAGCTACATGGTCGAGCTGCTGCGCCAGCGCGGCGGCGAGCACATCCAGGTCTTCGGCGGCGGTGGCGGCGTGATCGTGCCGGCCGAGATCCGCGCGCTGGCCGACCAGGGCGTGCGCATCTACAGCCCGGAAGACGGGCAACGCATGGGCCTGCAGGGCATGATCGGCGAGATGGTGATGCGCTGCGACAAGGACCTGTCGCCGCATGCACCGACCTCGCTCGACGCCTTGCAGGGCCACACCGAAGCCGCCTGGCGCGCGCTGGCCCAGCTGATCACCGCGCTGGAGAACGGCCGCGCCGACGCCGCCCTGGTGTCAGCGCTGCACGAACAGGCCAAGGCGACGAAGACGCCGGTGCTCGGCATCACCGGCACCGGCGGCGCCGGCAAGTCCAGCCTCACC
>CAZXLI010000103.1:0-18897 GCA_964641795.1 uncultured Bordetella sp.
AGCGTGGCCGCCAGCGTGCGCACAGTGAGCGTCTTGGCCAGCCCCGGCACGCCTTCGACCAGCAGGTGGCCCTGCGCCAGCAGCGCGACCATCACCCGCTCGAGGAAGCGGTCCTGGCCGACGACGACGCGCTTGACCTCGTAGAGGATGCGCTCCATCAAGGTGGAGGCTTCTGCAGCAGAGGCGGGAGATGTGGTCATGCGAGGTGGTGGGTTGGGAGATCAGAAGGGCGGCATGCCGACGGCGGCCGCGGCGTTCTCGATCGGCACGGCAAAGCCGATGCCGATGAAGGTGCGCTGCTGGTTCGGGTTCATGATCGCGGTGACGATGCCGACCACCTGGCCGTCCGTCGTGACCAGCGGACCGCCGGAATTGCCGGGGTTGGCAGCGGCGTCGAACTGGATCAGGTTGCTCAGGATGCGCTGGCCCTCGGGCGAGCGGAACTCGCGCTTCAGGCCCGACACCACGCCCTGCGAGGCCGAGGGTCCGATGCCGAACGGGAAGCCCACCGCCACCACCTCGTCGCCCGGCGCCAGGCCGGCGGTGGAGCGCAGGGTGGCCGCGTGCAGGTCGTCGGGAATGGTCTTCGCGCGCAGCACCGCGAGGTCGTTCTCCGGCTGCAGGCTCACCACCACGGCTTCCGATTCGCTGCCGTCGAAGAAGGTGACGCTGATGCGGTTGGCATTGGCCACCACATGCAGGTTGGTGAGGATCAGCCCGTTGTCGACGATGACGACACCGGTGCCGACGCTCCTGCCTTCCTCTTCATGTGGCTTGTCGCCGGGCGTGGCCTTGGCCGTGGGCTTGGCCTGCCGCGCGCCAGGCTTGGCTGCCGCCGCGGGCGCCGCGCCATGCTCGCCGATCACCCGCACCACCGACGGAATCACGGCCGCATAGGCCGCCGCGGCGGCCGAGGCCAGCGGCTCCTTGGCGATCGATTCGCGCATCGCCGCATCGATCTGCTCGATCGACAACGGCGGCTTGATCTTCGCGGTCCAGGCGGGCCAGCCCGCGGCGATGGCCAGCAGCAGCGCGCCGACGAACCACAGCGCGCGTTCGTGGCGGCGAACCCAGCGCGGGCGGGCAGGGGAGGCGCTGGCGGCGGCACTGGAACCAGCGGGTGAGCCAGCCGGGTCGACCGGATCGGTGGCGGCCGCTGCCGCGATCGCCGCCTGGCGCGGCGGCGTGCGACTGTACAAGGGCGTTCGGGCCATGCTCGCCAGCTCCGGCAGCCCCCAACGGGCCGCATGCGCATCACAGTACCACGACAGCCAAGGCTTTGTGCAGCCCCGGATTGGCCTGCGCGCGACAGGGCATCATCGGCCCATGCAGAGCTGCTGGATCGACACCCACTGCCACCTCGACGCGGCCGAATTCGACGCGGATCGCGAGGCGGTGTTGACGCGTGCGCAAGCCGCCGGCGTCGGGATGCAGGTGCTGCCGGCGGTGGCCGCGTTCAACTTCGGTGCGGTTCGGGCGCTGGCCCACGCCCATGGCCTGGCCTATGCGCTGGGCATCCACCCGTTGTACGTGATGCAGGCGGCGCAAGACGAGATCGAGCAGCTGGCCCAGGCACTGCGCGAGTGGCGCGACGATCCGCGGCTGGTGGCCGTGGGCGAGATCGGGCTCGACTTCTTCGTGCCCGGGCTGGACCCGCAGGTGCAGGAGCGTTTCTACCTCGCCCAGCTGAAGCTGGCGCGCGACGCCGGGCTGCCGGTGATCCTGCATGTGCGGCGCTCGGCCGACGGCTTGCTGAAGGGCCTGCGCCGCATCGAGACGGCCGGCGGCATCGCGCATGCCTTCAACGGCAGCGAGGCCCAGGCGCTGCAGTTCGTCGAGCGCGGATTGCGGCTCGGCTTCGGCGGCGCGATGACCTTCGAGCGGGCGCTGCAGATCCGCCGCCTCGCCGCCACGCTGCCCGATCACGCCCCGGTGCTCGAGACCGATGCGCCGGACATCCCGCCGCAGTGGCTGTACCGCACGGCGGCGCAACGCGCGGCCGGCGCTTCGTCGCGCAACGAGCCGGGCGAACTGCCGCGCATCGCCGAGACACTGGCGCAGCTGCGCGGCTGGACGATCGACGAGACCGCGGCGATCACCCGTGCGAACGCGGTGGCCGCCCTGCCGCGGCTGGCCGGCCTGCTGGCGGGTGCCGCAGCGCCGCTCAGTCCTGCCGCGGATTGAGCGGTTCGCGCTCGCCCCGCAGGCGGCGGTACAGCAGGCCACGCGACACGCCGAGCCGCCGTGCGGCCTGCGACACGTTGCCCTGGCACTCGGCCAGCGTCTGTTCGATCAGCCGGTGGTTCAGCTGCGCCAGCGTGCCGGCCGCCGGCGCGCCGGCGGCGACATCGGCCTCGGCCGGACGCGCCGGCCGGTCGGCTTCGGGACCGGAATCGTCCGCGCTGCCATCGCCCAGGTCGCGGTATTCGGCCAGCAGCCACACCGTCAGGCCGTTCGGCAAGGGCAGCGGCCGCGGCTCGCGCGTCAGCGTGCGGGCCAGCACCTGCGGCAGCTCGCAGCCCAGCAGTTCCTCGCAGCGGAACTGCCGCGCATCGGCGGCATTGACGCCCAGCAGCGCGGCGGCCATGCCATTGAGCCAGCTGACCCGCCCGCCTTCGTCCACCGCCGCCAGGCCGGCCTGCGGGCCGTGCAGTTCGGCCGGCATGCTGTGCAGGCGCAGCAGCACCTGCTGCCGCGTCTGGGCGATGCGCAGGTTGTTCTCGATCGTGCCGGCATAGGCCTGCACCAGCCACATCGCGTCGAAGCCGAAGGGCTGGTCCTCGATCGTCAGGTCGAGCACCGCGACCACCACGCCGTGGCGGTTGCGGATCGGGGCGGCCACGCAGCGGATGCCGGCGAGCCGGTCGTAGAAGTGCTGGCCGGCGCCGATCGCACAGCTGGCGCCGGCCTGCGCCGAGACGCTGGGTGCGTTGGTGCCGACCAGCAGTTCGCCCAGGTCGACGCCGACGCGGCAGGCGGCATGTGCCACCGCGCCATCCTCGCGTGCGGCCGGCGTCACGCGCAGCAGCACGCCGTCGCGGTCGGTCAGCAGCACCTTGCAGCGGCTGCGCGCCAGTGCGGCCTGCAGCTCGTCGAAGGGCCGTTGCGCGGCGCGCAGCAGCACGTGGTCGCGACCGGCCAGGTAGTTCACCTTCGCGCGGCTGACCGGCTGGAACACCGGCTGATGCTCGGGCTTCAGCCCGGCTTGCACGCAGCGTTGCCAGGAATGCAACACCAGTTCCGGAATGTGTCCCGAAGGTGACAAGCCTTCCCGAAAGAAGCGTTGGCGTGCGAGCGCCGCGCGCTGGGCTTCGGAGGTCTGCCAGGGCAGGGCGACGGGCATCGGTGATGAACGCATGGGCTGTGTCGAGACAGAACAGTTTTCGATGCGGGAATCCCCGAGATTGGACCCCTCGTCAAATGGGCGGATGCTGCGCGGTGACCCTGACAACACCCCTCGAGGAGACAGACATGCAGACCACGCAATCGCTGCGCTGCGGACGATGGTACGGGTTGAAGGCCGCCACGGCATCGGTGGCGTTACTGGTATCGGCCCTGGTGCAGCCGGCGGCGGCCGCCACGCCGGCCAAAGGCTCGCCCGAGCACATCCGCGCGGCCACGGCCCGCATCGACGGCGGCGCGATCCGTGCCAATGCCAAGACCACCGCCGACTGGCCGAGCCATGGCCTGGACTACAGCGAGACGCGCTTCTCGAAGCTCGCGCAGATCAACGACGGCAACGTCAAGAACCTCGGGCTGGTGTGGTCGTATAACCTCGAATCGACGCGGGGCGTCGAGGCCACGCCGCTGGTGGTCGACGGCATCATGTACGTCACCGCCTCGTGGAGCATCGTGCACGCGGTCGACGTGCGCACCGGCCAGCGCCTGTGGACCTACGACCCCAAGGTCGATCGCAGCGGCGGCTACAAGGGCTGCTGCGACGTGGTCAACCGCGGCGTCGCGTTGTACCAGGGCAAGGTCTTCGTCGCCTCCTACGACGGCCGCCTGATCGCGCTGGATGCGGCCACCGGCCAGGTGAAGTGGGAGGTCGACACCATCATCGACCGCAAGTTCTCCTACACCATCACCGGCGCGCCGCGGGTCTACAAGGGCAAGGTGATCATCGGCAACGGCGGCGCCGAGTTCGGCGTGCGCGGCTACATCACCGCCTACGACGCGGCCAGCGGCAAGCAGGCCTGGCGCTGGTTCATCGTGCCGGGCGACCCGAGCAAGCCGTTCGAGGACGAATCGATGGCCAAGGCCGCGAAGACCTGGGACCCCGCCGGCAAGTGGTGGGAGGCCGGCGGCGGCGGCACGGCCTGGGACACGATGAGCTTCGATCCCGAGCTGAACCTGATGTACGTGGGCACCGGCAATGGCTCGCCGTGGGCGCGCAGCAAGCGCAGCCCGGCCGGCGGCGACAACCTGTACCTGGCCTCGATCGTCGCGTTGAACCCCGACACCGGCAAGTACGTCTGGCACTACCAGGAAACGCCGGGCGACAACTGGGACTTCACCTCGACGCAGCCGATGATCCTGGCCGACCTGAAGATCGAGGGCAAGCCGCGCAAGGTGATCCTGCACGCGCCGAAGAACGGCTTCTTCTTCGTGATCGATCGCAAGACCGGCCAGCTGATCTCGGCCGAGAAGTACACGCCCGAGGTCAACTGGGCCACCGGCTACGGCAAGGACGGCCGGCCGATGGAGACGCCGCTGGCGCGTGCCGGCGACCGGCCGCGCGAGGTGACGCCCAGTGCCTACGGCGCGCACAACTGGCACTCGATGTCCTTCAACCCCAAGACGGGCCTGGTGTACCTGCCGGTGCAGAACGTGCCGGTGAACCTGATGGACAACAAGGAGTGGAAGTTCAACGGCGTGCGCCCCGGCGAGCCGATGAGCGGCGTGGGCTGGAACCTGGCCATGTTCGCCAACGTCGAGCCGCCGCAGACCAAACCGGCCGGCCGCCTGGTGGCCTGGGACCCGGTGAAGCAGCAGGCCGCGTGGCAGCAGGAGCATGTGTCGCCGTGGAATGGCGGCACGCTGACGACCGCCGGCAACCTGGTGTTCCAGGGCACGGCCGATGGCCGCCTGGTGGCCTACAAGGCCGACAGCGGCGACAAGCTGTGGGAAACGCCCACCGGCACCGGCGTGGTGGCCGCGCCGATCAGCTACCTGGTCGACGGCAAGCAGTACGTCTCGGTCGCGGTGGGCTGGGGCGGCGTGTACGGCATCACCACGCGCGCCACCGAGCGGCAGGGCCCGGGCACGGTGTACACCTTCGCGGTGGGCGGCACGGCCAAGATGCCCGACTTCGTGGCCTACCGCATGGGCGCGCTGCTGCAGGGCGTGGCCTACGATCCCAAGCACTACCAGGAAGGCACGGCGCTGTACGTCAGCAACTGCGTGTTCTGCCACGGCGTGCCGGGCGTGGACCGCGGCGGCAACGTGCCGAACCTGGGCTATTCGGCGGCCGACACCATCAGCAACCTCGACCGCTTCGTCTTCAAGGGCCCGGGCGTGCCCAACGGCATGCCGGACTTCACCGGCAAGCTCAGCGCCGATGACGTGGCCAAGATCAAGGCCTTCATCCAGGGCACGGCCGACGCCATTCGTCCGAAATAGGGGGCCCCGGCCGCCAGGCGGCCGCCCCTGCCCCTACCGCCGGTGCTGCCAGCGCAGCGACAGCAACACGCTGCGCGGCGCACCGGGCTCGAAGAAGCGGCCGTTGCTGTCGTTGACGATGACGCTGCCGGCGTGCACGCGGTCGAACAGGTTGTCGATGCGGGCCAGCACTTCCAGCGCGTCGGCCGGCCCGAGCGCCAGCGTGTGGCGCCAGCGCAGGTGCGCGAGCGCATAGCCGCCGGCGAAATCGGCATTCGCGTCGTTGACGGCGACGCGGCCGACCGCACGCCACTCGAGCGCCCATTCGCCCGGCAGCGAGCCGGGACGCCACGCGGCTTCGGCATAGGCGCTGGCCTTCGGCGTGCCGGCGATGCGGTTGCCGGCGGCCACTGGCGCGTTCGGGCTGGTGCAGGGCACCGCGCTGCAGGTGAGGAAGCCATCGCGGTACGCGGCATGCAGCCAGCTGGCGCTGGCCTGCCAAGTGAGCGTCCGCGCAGCCTGCCAGCGCAGCGCGAATTCCAGCCCGCGGCGCTGCGTGCGCCCGACGTTGCGGAAGGTCGAGCGGCCGCCGCTGTTGCTGAGCACGCCGATCTCGTCGTCGACGGCGGCGCTGAACGCGGTGGCGTCGAGTTCGAACGAGGTGCCGCGTACTTTGCTGCCCAGCTCGAACTGCCGGCTCTGCTGCCCTTTGAGCTGCAGGTTGAAGCCGGCCCGGCCATCCGGCCGGTAGGCCAGTTCGCCGAGCGTGGGCGACTCGAAGGCCCGCGCCGCGCTGGCATGCAACGCCCAGCCGGGCTGCGGCTGCCACTGCAGGCCGATGGCCGGGTTGGTGTAGCGCAGGCTGATCGCGCCGGAGTCGTCGCCGTTGGCCAGGTAGCGGTCGGTCGTGCTCAGCCGCACCTGGCCGCTGCGCAGGCCGCCGGTCAGCGCCAGGGTCTCGGCCAGCGGCCAGCGGGCCTGGGCAAAGCCCTCGCGCGTGGTCGCGCGGTTGGCCTCGTCGCGCCGCAGGCGGCCCTGCACGCCCAGCTGCTGGCTCGCGCCGCTGCCGGTGAAGTTCTCGTAGCCCTGCCGATCGTCGCGCTGGTCCTCGACGCTCAAGCCGGTCACCAGTTCCCCGGCGCCGAGGCGCCAGCCGAGGCGCGCCTCGGTGCCCTGGTAGGCGCGGTCGAAGTCGACCAGGCCGCCGCCGTGGCGCGCTGGCGCCTGCGTGGCCGGCGCGATCGCCTGCCATTGCGTGACGCCGCGTGTTCCGTTGTAGACCATCAGCGTGCCGTCGGCGAGCGCGCCGTCGCCGTCGAACCGGTGCCGCCACTGCAGGCCTTCCTGCGTCTGGCGGATCGTCTTGCGGGTGTCGAACTGCAGCGCCTGCGGCGTGGTCTGGCGCGGGTTGGCATTGAATTGCGCGCGGTCCAGCCCCAGCGGGTCCTGCGCCCGCTGCGTGTGGTCGGACACGCGCAGCACCAGCGTGTCGTTGCCGCGCTGCCAGCCCAGCCGCAGGTTGCCGAGCTGGCGCTGCGCGGCGCTCTGCGGGCGAAAGCCCTCGGTCTCCATCGCCGAGACGCTGGCGCGCAGGTCGAGGCTGCCGCCAGACCATTCACCCAGCGGCGCCGCGAAGCCGATGCGCCCCTGGTGCAGGCCGAAGCTGCCGGCATCGGCGGAGGCTTCGATCACGCGCGCGCGCACCGGCGACGTGAACACGGCGATCACGCCGCCCGAGCTGTTGCCATACAGCGCCGAGAACGGCCCGCGCAGCACCTCGATGCGTTCGGCGCCGGCCAGGTCGATGTGCGCGACCTGGCCCTGGCCGTCGGGCATCGTGGCCGGAATGCCGTCGGCATAGAGCCGCAGGCCCCGCACGCCGAAGGTCGCGCGCGCGCCGAAGCCGCGCGAGCTGATGGCCAAGTCCTGCGCGTAGTTGTTGCGGTTGTTCGCCACCAGCCCCGGCACCCGGGCCAGCACCTCGGAGAGGTTGACCATCGCGCCGGCCGCGCGCAGCGCGTCGGCATCGATCACCGACAGCGCGAACGGCGACTCGAAAGCCCGTAGCGCCCGTGCGGAACCGAGCACCAGCACGGAATCCACGGGCGCCGCCTCGGGCGCGGCCTGCGCCCAGGCAGCGCCGGCGCAGCACAGCGCCAGCGGGGTCAGCAGCCAGCCAGGGGCGAATCGAACACGATGATCAGCGAGCATGGCCCGCATCACACCCGCTTTGTGTTGCCGGCCCAAGCTGGTAATGACCCGCATGCCACCGTCACGCAAGCGAGCGCCGCGGAACCGGCTCTGCCGGGCCGGGGGTGGGCTAACGGTTGCGCGGCGCGAGCGGCGTCTCGGGCACCGGATAGCCGGCCGCGCCGAAGGTCGCGACCACCGCCTTGTGGGTGTCGAAGTACACCTGCCAGTAGTGGTCGGTGTGGGTGTAGGGCCGCACGCACAGCAGCGGGCCCTCGGGGGTGAAGCTCAGGATCTCGACATCCGGCGCCGGCGTGGTGGCGACATGGGGGATCTTCGCGACAGCTTCCTTCAGCCGCGCGATGGCATCGACCGGGTCGACGCTGTTGGCAACCTTCGCGACGCAATCGACCCGCCGGTACGGCAGCGACGAGAAGTTCTGGATGCTCTCGGAGAACACCTTGTTGTTGCCGACGATCGTCATCACGTTGTCGGGTGTGATGATCGTGGTGCCGAACAGCCCCACCTCGTGCACCGTGCCGGTGACGCCGCCGGCCTGCACGAAGTCGCCCACCTTGAAGGGCCTGAGCACCTGCATGAACACACCGGCCGCGAAGTGCGTGAGCAACCCGCCCCAGGCCGTGCCGATGGCCAGGCCCGCGCCGGCCAGCAAGGCGGCGAACGACGTGGTGCGCACCCCGAAGATGTCGAGGATGGCCAGCACCAGCACGATGTTGAACACGACGTTCAGGATCGAGGTCAGGTACTTGGCGAGCGTCGAGTCGATGCGCTTGCCGCGCGCGACCGCGGCGTTGAAGCCCTTGAGCACCAGGCTGATGATCCAGCGGCCGAGGATCCAGGCCGCCAGCGCGCCCAGCAGCTTCAGCCCGAAGTCCACGCCCTGCGTGCTGAGAAAATTGACGATGGTTTCAACGTACATGTGTTTTCCTCCTGAAGAGCCGGGCCCCCGCGGCCCGCACCCATTGCACCATGGCGCAGCCCGGCGGCCGTGACAGTCCCGGCCCGCGACTGCAGGGCCTGCCGCCGGTGGTGGGGCCGCGCAGCCGCCTGATCGTGCTGGGCAGCTTTCCCGGCGCGGCTTCGCTGGCCGCGCAGCAGTACTACGCCCATCCGCGCAACCAGTTCTGGACCCTGCTGGGCACGCTGTGGCAGCTGGACCTGCGCGGCATGCCCTACGAGCAGCGCCTGCAGCAGCTGCGCGAACGCGGCCTGGCGGTGTGGGACGTGTACGCCGCCTGCCGGCGCGAAGGCAGCCTGGACAGTGCGATCGAGGATGCCGAGCTCAACGACCTGGCGGGCCTGAAGCGCCTGGCGCCACAGCTGCAGGCCGTGGCGCACAACGGCGGCGAATCGGCCCGCTGCATGCGCATCACCCGCACGCTGGGGCTGCCGGTACACCGGCTGCCCTCGACCAGCCCGGCCAACGCCAGCTGGAGCTTCGAGCGCAAGCTCGCCGCCTGGCGGGCGGTATTCCAGGCGTGTGGATTGCTCTGAACAGCCAGAATGCGCGGCAACAGCACGAACAGGGAGCTTGCGTGAACCGATGGCGTTGGGGACTGGTCGTCCTGGGCATGACCGCCGCGCTGGGCCTGGCCCGCGCCCAGGCGCCGAAGCCGGCGGCCCCGGCGGCCGCCGCTGCCGTGAAGCCCAAGGCGCCGGCGCCGAAGCCGGCGCCTTCCGCGAAGGCACCGGTGCCGGCCAGCGCCGCCGCGGCCGACGCCGCGACCGACTTCCAGATCGCTGCCGTGCCGGCCTGGGTGCAGCCGGTGCCGGTCGACAGCAGCCTCAGCCTGCCGGCCGCGCCGGTGCAGCTGCTGGTGATCGACCACCAGACGCGCCTGGGTCCCGGCGGTGCGCAGCAGTTCGTGCGCAGCGTGCGGCAGATCAACGAGCCGAGCGGGCTGGTCGAGGCTTCGCAGCTGCAGGTCAGTTTCGATCCGCAGTACCAGAAGCTGGTGATGCACCAGATCACCGTCTGGCGCGGTGAGCAGCGCATCGACAAGCTCGAGCGCCGCCATGTGCGGCTGTACCAGCGCGAGACCCAGCTCGAGCGGCTGATGCTCGACGGGCGCATGACCGCGTCGATCGTGCTCGACGACGTGCGCGTCGGCGACCGCATCGAGTGGGCCTTCTCGGTGCTCGGCGACAACCCGGTGTTCGAGGGGCGCTTCGTCGACATCGACATCGCGGCCAGCCGGGCGGGCCCGGTGGGGCTCTACCAGTACCGTGTCCTGGCGCCCGAGAACCGCAGCGTGCACCACCGGGTCGCCGATGGCGTGTTCGAATCCCGCAGCAGCGTGCGCGACGGCCTGCGCGACACCGTGTTCACCCGCCGCAACGTGCCGCAGCTCGTGCTCGATCCGCAGGCGCCGCCGTGGCTGTGGCTGGCCGATGCGCTGCAGCTCAGCGAATTCGCCGATTGGGCCGAGCTGGCGCGCTGGGCCGAGCGGCTGTTCAAGGACGCGATCCAGCCCGGCGGCGAGGTGCTGGCGCGCGCCGCGGCCATCCGCGAGCAGGCCGCCACGCCGGCCGACCGGCTGCGGCTGGCGCTCGACCTGGTGCAGACCGAGGTGCGCTACTTCGGCATCGAGATCGGCGCCTCGAGCCACCGGCCGGCAGCGGCCGCGCGTGTGCTGCAGCAGCGCTTCGGTGATTGCAAGGACAAGGTGGCCCTGCTGGTGGCGCTGCTGCGCGCGCTGGACATCGACGCGACCCCGGTGCTGGTGTCCAACGGCCTGCGCCGCGGCGCGGCGCAGATGCTGCCCAGCCCGCTGGCCTTCGACCATGCCATTGCCCGCGTGCAGCTCGAGGGGCAGACCCTGTGGCTGGATGCCACCCGCTCGCAGCAGACCGGCCCGGCCGCGCTGCGCCAGTCGCACGGCCTGGGCTCGGGCCTGCCGGCCAGCGCCGACACCAGCACGCTGGCCGCGCTGCCGGGCACCGACGACGAACTGCGCATCGAGGCCGTCGACACGCTGCGCTTCGGCAAGCTCGGTGAACCCGGCACGCTGCTGGCGCGCCATGTGTTCCATGGCGAGGCCGCCGAGTACCTCCGCAGCGCGCTGGCGAGCCGCCCGCGCGACGAGTTCGACCGCCTGATCAGCGGCGAGTACCTGCGCTTCCACAACGGCGCGTTGCTGGACGGGCCGGTCGAGGTGGAGCCCGACAACGAACACAACGCGGTGGCGGTGACGGTACGGCTGAAGCTGCCGAACTACTGGCGCCTCAACGACAAGGCCCTGCTCACCGGCGAGCTGCCGCTGAACTCGGTGATCACCGCGATCCGCCTGCCCGACCAGACCCCGCGCTCGCGGCCGTTGAACGTCGGCCGGCCCGGCATCTACCGGCAGACGGTCTGGGCCGAGTTCGCCGAGGACGTGTTCGCCAAAGATGTGCACGAGAGCTTCGACGAGAACAACAGCTTCTTCGACCTGCGGCTGAAGCTCGAAGGCACGCGGCGCAGCATGCGGCTCGAAGGCGAGGTGCGCCAGTTCGGCGACCCGATCGAGGCGGCCGACTGGAGCCGCTACCGCGACACCCTGAACAAACTGGCCCCCCGCCTGGTGCTGCCCCTGTTCATCAGCCCGATCGACCCCGAGCGGACCCGGCGCGTCAGCGAGCAGGTCAAGGAAATCATCGCCAAGGCCCAGCGGGGCCAGGCCGGCGGCAGCACGCAGCCGCAACTGGCCGCGCAGGTGCTCGCGACCATGACGCAGGCCCAGCTCGAGGGCGACCGCCTCTCGCCGACGCTGCGCGCCCAGGTGCAGCTGGTGCGTGCGGCGTCGCTCGACACGCTGGGCCGCCTGAGCGAAGGCGCGGAGGCCTACCGCGCCGCGCTGGCCTTCAAGCCCGACAACGCCGATGCGCTGGCCGGCCTGGCCGCGAACGCGCTGCGCCAGGGCGACGATGCGGCGGCGCTGGCGCGCGCGAACGAGGCGCTGAAGATCGCGCCGCGCCACCAGGTCGCGCGCCAGGTGCATGCGTTCGCCAGCTACTACCTCGAGAATTACGCGGCCACGCGGGATGACCTGCAGGAACTGCTGAAGGCCCGCGGCGCCGAGGCCGAGCGCAGCCAGGTGCCGCTGTGGCTGTACCTGGCCACGCGCCGGCTCGGCGGCGACGGCGCTGCGGCGCTGGCCGGCGCCTCCGGGGGCGGCCGCGGTGCCTGGCCTGCTCCGCTGGTGCGGTACTACGAAGGCAAGCTGGACTTCGACGCGGTGCTGGCGCAGGCCGGCAGCGAGGCGCCGCTGAAGCGGCTGCGCGAGACCGAGGCCTACTTCTACGCCGGCCAGAAGCTGCTGCTCGATGGCGATGCCGCGCAGGCGCGCCGCTACTGGCAGAAGGCGGTGGACCTGGGCGTGGTGGAGGCCAAGGAACACACGCTGGCGCAGCGCGAGCTGAAGCGGCTGGAGGGCCGATGAAGCGGCGCCGCTCCGACGACACCTTGGCCGGCGCCACGCTCTCCGAGTTCGAGGGCGTGCGCTACCTGCACCTGGGCACGCCCTGGGTGCAGGGCGCGATGCGCATCCGCCAGCCGCGCAAGATCGAGCTCGAATACGTGCAGCGGATGATGGCCTGGCTGCTGTGGCGGCCCACCGAGGCGCTGGCCGAGGGGCATGCGGTGCAGCTGGGCCTGGGCGGCGCGGCCATCACGCGCTTCACGCACCAGGTGCTGCGCATGCGCACCACCGTCGTCGAGATCAACCCGACGGTGATCGAAGCCTGCCGGCTGTGGTTCCACCTGCCGGCCGACGACGCACGCCTGCGCGTGCTGCAGGCCGATGCCGGCGACTGGGTGGCCGACCCCGCGCAGCTGCAGTGCGCCGACGTGCTGTGCGTCGACCTCTACGACCACGAGGCCGCCGCGCCGGTGCTCGACGATGCGGCCTTCTACGCGCATTGCCGCGAGGTGCTGGCGCCCGGCGGGCTGATGACGGTGAACCTGTTCGGCCGCGACGCGAGCTTCGAGCGCAGCGCGGCGCACATCGCGGCGGCTTTCGGCATCGACCAGGTCTGGCAGCTGGCCCCGACCAAGGAAGGCAACACCGTCGTCGTCGCCGCCCGCGGCGTCGAGGTGCCGGACCGCGAAACCCTCACGCATCGCGCCGAAGCCATCGAGGCGCGCTGCGGCCTGCCGGCGCGCAAGTGGCTGCGGCTGGTACGGCCCTATCAGCCGAAATCAGCGGCAGCGGGTTGAGCGGCTTCACCGCGGCGCGACCGGCCGCGCGTTATCCTGCGGCGCCTGGCCGGCGGTGGGCAGGCGGGGGTGGCGCGCGATGAGACTGTTGCCGAAGATCGTGCTGGCCGTGCTGGCGCCGGTGTTGCTGGGCGTCGTCGGCGCCGCGGTGGTGCTCGACCTGCGGCTCGAACGCGAGCGCCGGCTGGTGCTGGCCCAGGCGGGCGCCGAACTGCAGCAGCGCGCCCACACCATCGCGACGCGGCTGCGCCAGCGGCGCGAGGCGCTGCGCCTGCTGGCTGCCACGCCGCTGCTGCGCTCGGGCGACGCGGCGGCGATCGACGCCGCGCTCCAGGCCTGGGCAGGACCGTCCGGGCTGTTCGCCGGCCTCGCCTTCGCGCCACTGGACGCCGAAGGCCGTGCCGTGGGGGACAAGCCCGCACTGGTGCTCGATGCCGCTGAGCTGGCGCTGTTGCGCAGCGGGCGTGACGACAGCCTGCTGCAGTTGCAGCCGACCGCGGCGCCCGCGGACGAGGCGGGCCCGCGGCTGCGCCAGCTGGTGGCGGTTCGCGCGCCCGACGGCGCGCTGGCCGGCGTGCTGGCCGGCACCCTGCCGCTGGCCGACGTGCTGGGGTTGCCGGCACCGGCGCCGTCGTCTGCTCAGGCCCAGGCCCAGCCGCCGGCCGTGCCGGTGGCCGATCCGCGCTGGCTGCTGTTCGACGGCCACTGGCAGCGGCTCGACGGCCCGTCCGACGACGCGCTGGCCCTGGCCGTGCGGGCGCTGCCCGGCGCGGCGGCCTCGGTGCCGCAGGCGATCAGCGTCCAGGACCGCCGCTACCAGCTGCTGCAGGCTGCCGTGATGGGCACCGACTGGCGCCTGGCACTGGCCGAACCGGAGGCGCGGCTGATCGAGCCGCAGCGCGGACCGGTGCTGCGCGTGGCCCTGGTGATCGTGCCGGTGCTGCTGCTGTCGCTGCTGGGCGCCTGGTGGGTCCGGCGCGCGGTGGCCAAGCCGCTGCTGGCGCTGGCCGAGGCGCAGGCCCGGGTGCAGGCCGGTGATCTCGGTGCGCGGGCGGCCGAGCAGGGCCAGGGCGAGCTGGCCGACCTGGCGCGCTCCTTCAATCGCATGGTCGACGCGCTGCAAGTGGCCGAAAGCAAGTTCCGGCAGGTCTTCGAGGCCTTTCCGCACCCGGTGCTGCTGAGCCGGCTGGACGACTATCGCTACCTCGACGTCAACCCGGCCTTCGAGGCGCACAGCGGTGTGCCGCGCGCGCGGGCCATTGGCCGCACGGCGGTCGAGCTGGGGCTGGTGCCCGACGCTGCGGCGGTGGCCGCACATGCGCAGGCGCTGCGCACGCAGGACCGGCTGGACGACCAGCCGCTCACCGTCATCGCGGCCGATGGGCAGCGGCATCGCCTGCTGGTGTCCTCGCGCCGCCTGCAGTTCGGCCACGAGGCGGTGGCCTTGTCGGTGGCCATCGACATCACGCCGATGAAGGCGGCCGAAGCGCAGTTGCGCCACAGCCAGCAGGCCTTCACCGCGCTGTTCGAGATGGCGCCGCTGCCGCTGTGCTACGCCCGGCAGGCCGACGAGTTCCGCTTCAGCACCTGGAACCAGGCCTGGTACCGCGACTTCGGCTACCCGCACGAGGTGGCCCACCATCGTGCCGGCAACGACTTCGGCCTGTGGGCCGATGCCGCTGATCGTGCGCGTTATGGGCAGGCGGTGCGGCAGCGCCGGCGTGTCGAAGGCTTCGAGGCGCAGCTGCGCCACCACGACGGCACGCTGCACTGGTACGAGCTGGCCGGCCAGGTGATCGACACGCCCGATGGCGCCCTGCTGATGACGGCCTTCGTCGACGTGACCGCGCTGCGCCAGGCGGCGGCGGCCGCGCGGGCCAGCCAGGCGCGGCAGCAGGCGGTGTTCGATGCCTCGCCGGTGGCGATGATCGTCTCCGACGCCGCACGCGGCTTCAAGGCGGTGGCGGCCAATGCGGTCTGGTACCGGCAGTTCCAGCGCACGCCGGACGAGGTGATCGGCCGCGACGGCGAGGAGATGGGCCTGTGGGCCGACACGGTCGGCCGTGCCGCGCTGCTCGAGCGCCTGCAGCACGAGGACGACGAGGTCGGCGGCTTCGAGACCGACCTGGTGCGCGGCGACGGCAGCCGCCTGCGCGGTCTCGTCGCGGCACGGCGCTTCCGCGCCGGCGACGAGGACCTGGTGGTGATGGTGCAGGAGGACATCACCGAGCGCGTGCGGGCGGCCCAGGCGCTGAGCGAGAACCGCGAGCTGCTGGCCCACACGGTGGACCTGATGCCCGAGCCGATGGCCATCGTCGGCGGCGACGACGGCCGCTACGTCGACGTCAACCGCATGTGGGTGCAGGTGCTGGGCATCCCGAAGGAGACGGCGGTCGGGCGCACCTCGCTCGAACTCGGGCTGTGGGAGGACCCTGCCGAGCGCGACCACATCCGCGCGCTGCTGCAGGCCCAGGGCAGGGTGTTCGACGTGCCGGTGACCTACAGCCTGCCCGGCGGTCGCCGCCTGCGCTGCGAGGTGTCCGGCGCCCAGATGGTGGCCCAGGGGCGGCCGATCGGCGTCTGGGTCATCCGCGACATCACCGAACGCGAGCGCACCGAGGCCGCTCTGCGCGAGTTGAACGAGACGCTCGAGGAGCGCGTGGCCGAGCGCACGCGCGAGCTGAGCGATGCGCTCGAAGGCCTGCGCCGCGCGCAGGGCGATCTGGTGCGGGCCGAGAAGCTGGCCTCGCTGGGGGCGCTGGTCGCTGGCGTGGCACACGAGCTCAACACGCCGATCGGCAACGCGGTGATGGTGGCCAGCACGCTGGCCGATCACCAGCGCGAGTTCGAAGCCGGCATCGCCGGCGGGCTGCGCCGTTCGGCGCTGGAGACCTACCTGGCCGGCACGCGCGAGGCGCTGCAGGTGCTGGAGCGCAACCTGCAGCGCGCGGCCGAGCTGGTGGGCAGCTTCAAGCAGCTGGCGGTGGACCAGTCGAGCTACCAGCGCCGCCGCTTCGCGCTGGCCGAGGTGGTGCAGGAGGTGCTGCTGGCGCTGAGCCCGATGCTGCGCCGCAGCCCGGTGCAACTGCGCGACCAGGTGCCGGGCGCGCTGGTGCTCGACAGCTACCCCGGCCCGCTGGGCCAGGTGCTGGTGAACCTGATCACCAATGCGCTGGTGCATGCCTTCGAGCCGGGCGCGGACGGCACGATCACGGTGTCAGCCGAGGCGCTTTCCGAAGCCAGGCTGTGTCTGCGAGTGGCCGACGACGGGCGCGGCATTCCCGAGGCCGAGCTCGGCCGCATCTTCGATCCGTTCTACACCACGCGCCTGGGGCAGGGCGGTTCGGGGCTCGGCCTGCACATCGTCTACAACCTGGTCAGCGGCCTGCTCGGCGGGCGCGTCGAAGTGCGCAGCCGGCTCGGGGCTGGCACCGAGTTTGTGATCGAGTTGCCGTTGACCGCGCCAAACGACTGAACCTCGGGATTCAACGAAGCGAGGCCGGCGCGGGCTCGGGCTAGGATGCTCGATCACAAGCCCGTGCCAACGTGACAGCCCCTTTTTCAGCGCCCGAACCGCGTGACGACCCCGACTTCGTCGAGGTGCTGGAAGACGACCCGGCGGCCCCTGCGGTGGACAGCGCGCCGCGCTGGAAGGTGCTGGTCGTCGACGACGACGAAGACGTGCACCAGGCCACCGAGCTGGCGCTGCGCGGCGTGCACATCGAGGGCCGGGCACTGCAATTCCTGCATGCGCATTCGGCGATGCAGGCCTACGCGCTGGTGGCCGCGCATGCCGACATCGCGGTGGCCCTGCTCGACGTGGTGATGGAATCGTCCGATGCCGGCCTGCAGCTGGTGCGCCGGCTGCGCGAGGAGCTGAACCGTCGTGCGCTGCGGGTGGTGCTGCGCACCGGCCAGCCGGGCTACGCGCCCGAGATCGAGACGATCCGCAGCTACGACATCAACGACTACAAGACCAAGGCCGAGCTGACGCGCGTGCGGCTGTACACCAGCCTGACCGCGGCGATCCGCTCGTACCGCCAGATCCTCGCGCTGGAGCAGACCCGCAACGGCCTGGAGATCATCGTCTCGGCCAGCACGCAACTCGGGCGCCAGCGGGGCCTGCAGCGCTTTGCCGAGGGGCTGGTGACCCAGCTGGCCGCGATCCTGGGCGTGCCGCCCGAAGGGCTGGTGTGTGCACACGAGCCGCTGGAGCGCAGCGACAGCGCGCGCATCATCGCCGCTGCCGGACGCTACCGCGAGCTGATCCATCGGCCCTTGAGCGAGCTGGCTGCCGGGCCTGTGCGCGAGACGCTCGAACGCTGCCTGCGGCAGCGCACCAACCTCATCCTGGGCTCCTCGCTGAGCCTGTACTTCGCGGCGGCCTCGGGTCGCGGCATGGCCGCCTACGTCGATGCCGGGCGGCCGCTGGAGGCGCTGGACGAGCACCTGCTGTCGGTGTTCTGCGCCAGCATGTCGGTGGCCTTCGAGAACGTGCTGCTGTACGGACAGCTGGTCGACTATGCGTACCAGGACCAGCTGCTGCGCATGCCCAATCGCAACCGCTTCATCGAATTGATCACCGATCAATTGCAGCAGCCGAACGGCATGGCGCTGGCGCTGGTGGACATCGACGATTTCGCGGCGATCAACGACACGCTGGGCCACCGTGTCGGCGACCAGGTGCTGCAGGCGGCCGCCCAGCGCCTGCTGGAGACCCTGGGTTCGCAGGTGGTGATCGCGCGCATCGGCGGCGACACCTTCGGGCTGCTGGGGCCCGAATCGTCGGTGAACCCCGAGGTGATCGAGCGCGCGTTCGGCGAAGTGGTCGAGGTGCAGGACGAGCGCATGCGCGTCTCCGCGACGATGGGCCTGGTGAAGCTCGGCCCCGATTCGCCGCCCGGCGCCGAGCTGATCAAGGACGCGCACCTGGCACTCAAGCAGGCCAAGGCGCACCGGCGCGGCGGCTCCTGCTATTTCTCCGAACGCATGGGTGTCGATGCGCGCGAGCGCATGCGCCTGCTGCGCAGCCTGCGCGGCGCCTTCGACGAGCGCCGCCTGTACGTGGCCTACCAGCCGCTGATCGACCTGAACGACGGCCGCGTGATCGGCGTCGAGGCGCTGATCCGCTGGCGCCTCGATGACGGCACGTTCGTCGCGCCCGATCGCTTCATCCCGCTGGCCGAGCGCTCGGGGCTGATCGTCGCGATCGGCGAATTCGTGCTGCGCACCGCCTGCCATGAGCTGCGCCGCCTGCACGAACGCGGGCATCCGCAGCTGCGCATGTCGGTCAACGTGTCGAAGTCGCAGTTCACCGACCCGGATTTCCTGCCCTCGGTGTCGCGCGCGCTGGCCGATGCGCAGGTCGAGGCGCGCTTCGTCGAGCTCGAGATCACCGAGTCGGTGGCGGCCGAAGACCTCGAATTCATCCTCAGCGTGCTGAGCGAGCTGCGCGCCATCGGCGTCGGCCTGGCCATCGACGACTTCGGCACCGGCTACTCGTCGCTGAGCGTGCTGCGCCAGCTGGGCGCGCAGCGGCTGAAGATCGACCGTGCGTTCATCCACGAGATCGAACTCACCGAGACGCCCGGTGCCGAGCCGGGCCACGGCAGCATCGCGCGCATGGTGGTCGACCTGGGCCGCGCGCTGGGCATGGAGATCATTGCCGAGGGCGTCGAGACCGAGGCGCAGCAACAGGTGCTGCGCGCCTTGGGCTGCCACATCGCCCAGGGCTTCCTGTACGCGCGGCCGCAGCCGGCGGTACGCGGCCACCTACCGCCCGGCCTGTCTCATCAGCCTAACCGGCGTATACGGTACGGCCTCACGCCGGCAAGCTTTTAAAAACGCGCTTTCACTGCGGATTTTTTTTTCATCCGGAGCTTCTTTGC
>CAZXLI010000104.1:0-18836 GCA_964641795.1 uncultured Bordetella sp.
GCTGCGGCATGGGCTATGAAGCCACGATGTACCTGCTGGAGCGCGGCGTGCGCCTGACCGGCACCGACGCCTGGAGCTGGGACGCGCCCTTCGTGCACACCGCCAAGAAGTACGGCGAGACGGGCAATGCCGGGCTGATCTGGGAAGGGCACAAAGCGGGCCGCGACATCGGCTACTGCCACATCGAGAAGCTGCACAACCTGGAAGCGCTGCCGGCCGACGGCTTCTTCATCAGCTGCTTCCCGCACAAGATCCGCGGCGCCTCGGCCGGCTGGACGCGCGCGGTGGCGATCTTCGACGACCGGCTGATGGCCGCCGCCTGAAGGATACCGATGGCCCGCATCGACCACACCCACGACCCGGCGGCGCGCAGCTGGGTCGAGTCGGCCAACGCCGCCGGCACCGACTTCCCGCTGCAGAACCTGCCGTTCGCGATCTTCCGGCCCGCGCACGGCACCAGCAAGCAGTTCCGCGGTGGCGTGGCCATCGGCGACCACGTGCTGGACCTGGCCGGCCTGGCCGCCGCCGGCCTGCTGCAGGGCCCGGCCCAGCAGGCCGCGAACGCGGCCGCCGGCACCACGCTGAACGGCCTGTGCGCGCAAGGCCCGGCCGCCTGGGTCGCCCTGCGCCACGGCCTGTTCGCGCTGCTGAAGAGCGACGCGCCCGAAGCCGCCCGCGCCGCGCTGCGCCCGCTGCTCAGCCCGCAGGGCCGCGCCGATTACGCGTTACCGACGCGGGTCGGCAACTACACCGATTTCTACACGTCCATCCACCATGCCCGCAACACCGGCCGCGTGATGCGCGCCGATGTGAATGTCGACCTGGTGAACCCGAACTTCCGTGCGATGCCGATCGCCTACCACGGCCGGGCTTCCAGCGTGGTGCTCAGCGGCCACCCGGTGCGGCGGCCCAAGGGCCAGATGATGCCGCCCGGCGCGCCGGCCGCCGTGTTCGGCCCGACGCGCCGGCTGGACTACGAGCTCGAGCTCGGCGTGCTGATCGGCCGCGGCAATGCGCTGGGCGAACCGATCGCGCTGGCGCAGGCGGAAGACCAGGTGTTCGGCATCGTGCTGCTCAACGACTGGTCGGCGCGCGACATCCAGGCCTTCGAGATGCCGCCGCTCGGGCCCTTCCAGGCCAAGAACTTCGCGACCTCCGTCTCGCCCTGGGTCGTGACGCTGGCGGCGCTGGCGCCGTTCCGCGCGGCCTGGGTGCCCGATGCCGGCAACCCACCGCTGCAGCCCTACCTGGACGATCCCGGGGTGCGGGCGGCCGGCGCGCTGGACATCACGCTCGAAGCCTGGCTGCAGCCGCCCGGCGGCCCCGCGCAGCGGCTGTCGCACACCAGCTTCCGCCACCAGAGCTGGACCGTGCCGCAGATGATTGCCCACCACACCGTCGGCGGCTGCAACCTGCAGCCGGGCGACCTGCTGGGCACCGGCACCATCTCCGGCCCCGAGCCCAGCGAGGCCGGCACGATGATCGAGATCACCCACGGCGGCCGACAGCCGCTCACCTTGGGTGATGGCAGCCAGCGCGGCTGGCTGGAGGACGGCGACACGCTGATGCTGCGCGGCTGGTGCGAGCGCGACGGTGCCGTGCGCATCGGCTTCGGCGAATGCCGCGGGACGATCACGCCGGCCGCATGAAACGGGCCTGCCGCTTCTGGAGCGCTAGCGCCTGAAAGGATCGGCCAGGGCCTTGGCCGCGGCCTGGGCCAGCTGCCTGGCGCCCTTGGCCTGCGCCAGCGCGGCGACCCGTGCGCGGGCCTCGCCCTCGCAGCCAGCCAGCAGCCGCAGGGCCAGCGTGCCGACGGCGGGGGCACGGGCGCCGACCTCCGGCAGCCGGGTCCAGGCGGCATCGGCCACCGCCTGCCAGGCGGCGATGCAGCGCGCCTCGTCGATCGCGGCATCGAGCGCCGTCCACCACAGCAGCGCCAGCAGCACCGACTGGCTGCCGGCGCCCAGCCGCGCGCCGACGCCGGGCCGCGCACCGGTGGTGGCCCATTCGGTGTGGCCGCTGCTGTGTGCGAAGGCGTGCAGGCGCTGCAGCAGCCAGTCGCGCCAGGCCGGTGCGCCGGCGGGGTCGAAGGCCGCGACGGTCTGGCCCAGGGCGCGCAGCCAGCGCGCGCCGGGCCGGGGCTCGGTGCCTTCCAGCCATTGCTGCAGCAGCGGCTGGGCGGCGGCGCGCAGGGCGGGCGCGGCCTGCGCCCAGGCGGCATTGAAGGCGGCACCCCAGTCATCGCCGTCCAGGCTGACCGGCAGCAGGCCGGTGACCGGGTCGCGCCGCAGCCACTGGCGCCACTGCGCGACCGCGGCCTTGTCCTCGGCGGCCAGCGATTGCTCGGGGTACTCGGCCAGGCGGCGCCGTACTGCAGCGTGATCCACCGGCGGCGCGGCGGCCGCGGTTTCGCGCGCCGCGGCCAGGGATTCGTACAGCGGGTGGGCCGGGTCCAGCGGCTTCGCATTCGCGGCGGCCAGCGCGGCGCCGCGCGCGTCGTAGTCTGCGACGGCCTGCCGGGACAAGGCCTGCAGCCAGGCCTCGATGCCGGCGGCCAGCATGGCATGCGACGCGCGGCCCGCCTTCGGCAGCCACTGGGCCAGCAGCGCAAAGCCCCAGGGGAAGTGCGCGGTGATCAGCTCCTGCTGCTGACGCCCGATCAGCGCGGCCATGGCCGTCAGCACGGCCTGCGTGCCGGCCGGCGACAGCACGGCCAGGCCCGGCAGCAGCGCCTGCAGCAGCGGCCGGATGCTGGCGTCGAGCTCGAAGTCGCGCGCATCGGCGTGGATCGGATCGCGCCGCGCACCGGCCTCGTGCGCGACCAGGCGATCGAGCAGCGCGCACAGCACGGCCTCGCGGCCGGCCTCGTCGAGGGCCGCCACCTGCCGGCCGAGCGGCAGGTCCTGCAGCGGGCTCGCGCCGTCCGAGCCCGGCCGCGCGCGCCAGGCGGTGCGCCAGGCTTCGGCCAGCGCGGCCGGCGCCGTGATCGAAGCCGCTTCGGCGGGCACAGCGGCCGCAGCCCGCGGGGTGGCCAGCAGGCGTCCGCGGGCAGCGTCGGCTTCGGCCTGGCGCTCGCGCTGCTCGGCTTCGGCGGCAGCCGCCTGGCGGTGCTCCCAGGCCGAGGGCGACCGCTGCGGCGGGGTGGCCGGCACCTCGGTGATGTCGAGCCCGGCGGCTTGCAGCCACTGGCGCAGGTCCTTCAGCGCGGCGGCATGGAAGTTCTCCCAACGGCCGCGATGGCGCGCCACCAGCGCCTGCGCGCCGGCCTTGTCGTCCAGCGCCAGTGCGGCCGCAATGCGCACCGGGATGTCGGCCACCAGCAGCGATCCGCTGAAGTCGCGCACCGCTTCCAGGCGGGCATGGGCCTCGAGCCAGGGCCAGCCGACGTCGCGCAGGGCCGCCTCCAGCTGGTCGGCCAGCACGGCCAGGTCGGTGTCGCGGCGGATGGTGATCTCGCTGCCGGCCAGCGGGTGCGGTGGTTCGCCGCACAGCAGGGCTTCGAGCCGCTCGCTCAGGTGGCCGCCGGCGATGTCGGGCTGGTCGATGCGATCGAGCCGCCAGGCCTGTCCCGGCCGCGCGGCCAGCTGGCGCTCGATGGCCGGGAACTGCAACGCCAGGTTGACGTAGAACTTGCCCTGCGGTCCTTCGTTGTACTCGCCGGCCTGCAGCTGCACCAGGCGCCAGTGCTGCTGCGCGCCGCTGCCCGCCTGGGCCTTGAGCAGCCGGCCCTGGCGCTTGACGCCGTGCGGCGCCAGCAGCGCGCCCAGGCGCCGGGCCAGGTAGTCGATCTTCAGGCCGACCTTGTCGTCGGCGCCCGGTGTTGCGGCGGTCTTGGTCGGCACGCTGGCGTCCTTTCTGGTGCCGCGGGATTCTCGTCGCGCGGCGCCGGCTGGTCGGCCGTTCCTGCAGTTGGTCGCCCTCGTTCGCCACTTCATCGGTGCCGGCGCGACAGTGCGCCGCCGGTCGCCGCAGAGTGTGCGATCCAGGTCGATTGCGGGGGTCCACCATGCTCGTCGTCTTGCGCCGCTGGCTCGTGCCGGTGTTGATGCTGGGATTGCTGTTGGCGGCCGCCGCCCGGGCCGAGGAAGGCCGGCAGGGTCGGCTGGTGACCCCGGCCTGGCTGCAGCAGCATGCGGGCGAGGTGCTGGTGCTCGACGCCTCGGTCACGCCGCAGCACATGGCCGGCCACATCCCGGGCGCGGTGAGCGCGGACCTGTACCGCTACGGGCCGACGCTGCCGACGCCGGTGGTGATGGAAAAGCGCCTGCAGTCCTGGGGCATCAGCGCCGGCCGCAAGATCGTCGTGTACGACCAGGGCGGCGACATGATGGCCACGCGCCTGTTCTACGACCTCTACTACCACGGGCTGCCGGCAGACGACCTGTTCCTGCTCGACGGCGGGCTGCAGCGCTGGCAGGCCCAGGGCGGCGCCGTGACGAAGGAGGCCACGCCGCCGCCGGCCGCCGGGACGATCCGCGTGAGCGCCGTGCGCGAGGAAGTGCGCACGCGGCTGCCGGAGTTCCTGGTCGCCTCGGGCGATCGCACCCACCATGCGCTGGTCGAGGCGCTGGGCCCGGAGTACCACTTCGGCGCGCGCAAGTTCTTCGACCGCGCGGGGCATGTGCCGAACGCGATCCTGCTGCCCAGCGAGGACTTCTTCAACGCCGACAAGACGATGAAGTCGGCCGACGAGATCCGCCGCATGCTGCGCTACAGCGGCATCGCGCCCGACCAGGTGGTGCACAGCCATTGCGGCGGCGGCGTGGCCGCCAGCGTGCCCTGGTTCGCGCTGCAGTTCGTGGCCGAGCGGCCGAACACGCGGCTGTACCTCGAGTCGCAGCGCGAGTGGCTGCGCGACGATCGTGGCCTGCCGTATTGGCACTACGACCGGCCGGAGTTGCAGCGCGACAGCCACTGGCTCAGCGGCTGGAACGACGGCATGCTGCGCTACTTCGGCGCCGCCGAGTTGAACCTGGTCGACCTGCGCGCGCCGGCGGCGTATGCGCAGGGGCACATCCCGTTCGCACTGAACCTGCCGGCCGAGGTCTTCCGCCGCGAACTGGGCCGCCCGGAGGCCCTGGCGGCGCTGCTGGGCCCGGCGGGCGTCAACCCGGCGCACGAGGTGGTGCTGGTGGCCGACAAGGGCCTGACGCCCGATGTGGCGCTCGCCTTCCTGGCCCTCGAGCAGCTGGGCCACGGCCGCGTGTCGGTGCTGATGAACTCGGTGGACGACTGGGGCCTGCAGGGCTTCGAGCTGACGAAGGTGGCCACCACGGTGGGACCGCGCCAGGGCATGAAGGACATGGTGGTGCCGCCGACCCGCTACCCGGCGCGGCAGCGCGAGGGCGTGCTGGTCAGCGATCCCACGCGCACGCGCGGCGAGTACCCCAAGATCTTCGTCGCGTCGGGCCGCGGCGTGCCGGCCGGTGCCGCGCCCGGCCCGGTGCGCCACCTGCCCTACACCGAGCTGCTGAATGCCGACGGCACGCCCAAGCCCGCTGGCGCGCTGTGGAAGCGCATGATGGACGCCGGCATTCCGCGTTATGCCGAGGTGCTGCTGTACGCCGACGATCCCGCCGAAGCGGCGGTCAACTACTACCTGTTCCGGCTGATGGGCTGGCCGGACGTCAAGGTCTGGCTGCGGGGCTAGCGGGAGCGCGCTGGTACACGCGCACGTAGTCGATCTCCATCGTCACCGGGAAGATCGTGTCGTCGACCTCGCCGCCCAGGTCGCCGCCGATGGCCAGGTTCAGCAGCAGGAACTGCGGCCTGTCGAAGGGCCAGGCGCGCGGGCCGGCATCGAGCCTCGGGTAGCGGAAGTAGGTGAAGCCGTCGACGCCGAAGCTCGCGCCCTCGGGCGTCCAGTGCAGCTGGTAGCGGTGGAACGCGGTGCAGGCATCGGGCAGCGGGAAGGCGGCGCCGATGTTCTGTCCGCCATGGCCCGCCGCGACGTGGATGGCCGACGAGACGCGCGCCGGGTCGCGGCCCATGTGTTCCATGATGTCGAACTCGCCGTCGTCGGGCCAGCGGCCGCCGGTGCCCAGCATCCAGATCGCCGGCCAGGTGCCGCGGCCACACGGCAGCTTCGCGCTCACCTCGAAGAAGCCGTAGGTCCATTCGCCCTTGCCGCGGGTGTTCAGCCGGGCCGAGGTGTAGTGCTGGCCGCCCCAATCAGGCGCCAGGTTTCGCGTTTCGCGGCGGGCGGTGATCATCAGCCTGCCGTTGCGCACCCAGGCGTTGTCGTCGGTCGCACGGGCGTAGTACTGCTGCTCGTGGTTGAACCAGCCTTCGCGGTTGCGCACGGTGTCGTGCACCCATTTCGCAGGGTCGGGCGGACCGTCGCGCTCGAACTCGTCTGACCAGACGAGGCGGTAGCCTTCGGGCGGGGTCGTGCTCATGGCATGGGCCGGGCCGGCGGCCAGGGCGCCGAGCAGCAGGGTGGCCGCGAGGCCGGGTGGGCGGAAGCGATGAGGCGGGCGCATGCGGCAGCGTCCTTCATGTCGACGCACGGCAGCGTCCGACGAACTCGCGGTACCAGCGCGCGCTGTCCTTCGGCGTGCGGACCTGGGTGGCGTAGTCGACGTGCACGATGCCGAAGCGCTTGGCGTAGCCGCTGGCCCACTCGAAGTTGTCCATCAGGCTCCACACCATGTAGCCGGCCATCGGCACGCCCAGGTCCATCGCGTCGGCCACTGCGGCGATGTGGCTGCGCAGGTACTCGGTGCGGTTGGCATCGTGCACGCGGCCGTCCACCAGCGTGTCCTGGAAGGCGCCGCCGTTCTCGGTGATGACCATCGGCGGCAGGCGGTACTCGCGGTGCAGCGTCAGCAGCAGTTCGGTCAGGCCGCGCGGGTAGATCTCCCAGCCCATGTCGGTGAGCGGCAGGCCCGACCGCTTCGGGTCGAAGGGCGCGCCGGCACTCGACACGCCGCGCGAGTAGTAGTTGACGCCGAGGAAGTCGATCGGCGTGGCGATCGCCGCCAGGTCGCCCGGCTGCATCGCCGGCGCATCGGCGCCCAGCTCGGCCAGCACCTCGTCGGGGTAGTGGCCCTTGAACAGCGGGTCGGTGTACCAGCGCCGGTTGCGCGCATCGTCGGCCTGCGCGGCGCGCTGGTCGGCGGCGGAGGCGGTGGCCGGCTCGATGTGCGCGAGGTTCAGCACGATGCCCAGCGCCGCCTTCGCGCCCTCGGCGCGCAGCGCCTGCAGCGCGAGGCCGTGGCTCAGCAGCAGGTGGTGCGAGACCTGCACCGCGGTGGCCCGGCGCTTCAGGCCCGGCGCGAAGATGCCCTGCTCATGGCCCAGCACCGCCACCACCCAGGGCTCGTTGTGCGTGGTCATGCTGTGCAGCCGGTCGCCCAGCCGGCGCTGCACCTGCAGCGCGTAGTCGACGAAGCGGTGCACCGTGTCGCGGTTCGCCCAGCCGCCTTGGTCCTGCAGCGCCTGCGGCAGGTCCCAGTGGTTCAGGGTCAGGTGCGGCTGCAGGCCGCGCGCCAGCAGACCGTCGACCAGGCGCTCGTAGAAGGCCAGGCCCGGCTCGTTGAAGGCGCCCGCGCCCGCCGCCTGCACGCGCGGCCACGAGACCGAGAAGCGGTAGGCATTGACGCCGAGCGAGGCGATCAGGTCGAGGTCGGATTCGAGCCGGTGGTAGTGGTCGCAGGCGATGTCGCCGTTGCTGCCGTCGGCAATGGCGCCGGGCTGGCGGCAGAAGCGGTCCCAGATCGATTCTCCCTTGCCGTCTTCAGTGGCGGCGCCTTCGATCTGGAACGCACTGGTGGCCACGCCCCAGGTGAAGTCGCGCGGGAAGCGTTGGTGCAGCGGCAGGTGGGCAGTGGAGGACATGTGTTTGACGTGTTATTTGACGGCGCCTGCAGTGAGGCCCGCGATCAGCTGGCGCGAGGACAAGGCGAACAGCACCAGCAGCGGAATCGTTGCAACGGCGGAGCCGGCCATCAGCGCACCCCATTCGGTGTTGACGGTGGACTGCAGGCTGCGCAGCGCCAGCGGCAGTGTGTAGTGGGCCGCGCTGCGCATCACGACGAGCGGGCCGATGAAGTTGTTCCACGAGGCGATGAAGGTCACCAGCCCCAGCGTGCCCAGGGCCGGCCGCAGCAAGGGCAGCACCACCCACCAGAAGATGCCGAACTCGCCGCAGCCGTCCATGCGCGCGGCCTCGATCAGCTCGCGCGGCACCGCGCTGGCGGCGTACTGGCGCATCAGGAAGATGCCGAAGGCGCTGGCCGCGCCGGGCAGGTACAGCGCGCGGTGCTCGTCGATCCAGCCCAGCGCGTCCATGATCATGAAGGTGGGGATCATGTTCATGAACGAGGGCAGCAGCATCGTGCCCATCACCAGCGCGAACAGCGCGCGCTTGAAGCGGAACTCGAACATCGCGAAGGCGTAGCCCGCCAGCGAGCAGAACAGCAGCGTGAGCGCGGTGGAGGCCAGCGCCACATACAGGCTCCAGCCCAGGTTGCGCCAGAACGGCAGCCGCTCGGTCAAGATGCGCAGGTTGGCCGGCAGGTCGCTGCCGAACCACAGCGGCGGCGGCAGGTCGAAGATCTCGGTGCGCGAGTGGCTCGCGAACACGAACATGAAGTAGAACGGCGCCAGCATCAGCAGTGCGCCGACGCCCACCAGCAGGTAGGCCAGCCACGCGCCGCGGCCGGGCTTGTGCAGCTGCGCGCTCACGAGGCGGACTCCTGCGGCTTGAACACGCGGTGCGTGGCCCAGGTGAGGCCGACGACGACCAGGAACAGCAGCCACGACATCGCGCTGGCACCGCCGAAGTCGTTGAAGTCGAAGGCCATGCGGTACAGGTACACCGCCGAGGTCATCACCGCCTGGTCGGGGCCGCCCTTGCCGCCGGTCAGGATGAAGGGCTCCTCGAACAGCTGCAGCCCGCCGATCACGCTGAGCGTGGTGCCGAAGAACATCATCGGCCGGATGCCGGGCAGCGTGATGTGGCGAAAGCGCGCCCAGCGGCCGGCGCCGTCCAGCACCGCGGCCTCGTACAGGTCCTGCGGGATCGTCTGCAGCGCGGCGAGGTACAGCACCACGTTGAAGCCGAGGTAGCGCCAGAACACGATGATGGCCACCGCGGGCTGCAGGTGCTCGGGCCGGTACAGCCAGTCGATGTGCGCGATGCCGAACACCGACAGCGTGGCGTTGATCAGCCCGAAGTCGGTGGAGAACAGCGAGCTGAACATGATGGCGATCGCCACCGTCGAGGTGATGTAGGGCAGGAAGTAGGCGCCGACGACCCAGTTGCGCAGGCGCTTGAGCTGCTGGTGGATGAACACCGCCAGCGGGATCGCCACCAGGTGCTGCGGCAGGCCCGCGGCCACCGCCAGCCAGAGCGTGTTCTTCAGCGACTTCCAGAACCACGCGTCGTGCAGCGCGAACACGAAGTTCTCGAGGCCGACGAACTGCATCGCGTCGAGCCCGCTGGTGGGCTCCCAGCTCTGGAATGCCAGCCACAGCGAGAACAGCAGCGGGAACACCCCGAACACGCCGAACAGGATCAGGAACGGGCTGATGAAGACATAGGGCGCCCAGCGCGGCGACAGGCGCGGCAGCCAGCGGCGGGGGCGGCGGATCGGCGTCATCAGCGTTTGGCGCGGCGCACCAGCAGGGCCTCGGCATCGGCCAGCGCCTGGCCGATGTCCTTGCCGCGGTCCATCACGTTGTCGAGCTCGGCGTTCAGCACCTCCTGCGCGAACTCGTTCTGCTTGTGGATCGCCACCGCGGTGATGCGGCGGGCCGATTCGCGCCACAGCCGGCGCGCGGGCTGCCCGCCCAGGAAGGGCAGCGGCTCGTCGAAGAAAGCGTCCTCGTGCGCGGACAGCAGCGCCGGGAACGCGTCCTGTGCCTTGAAGGCGGCCAGCTGCGTCTCGCGCCGCAGCGTCATCCACTGCATCAGGTCCCAGGCCAGGTGCTTGCGCGTGGGGTCGGCGCGGCGCGGCATGGCATAGAAGGTGCCGCCGTAGCTGACGAAGGTCTGCTCGGGCAGCTGCGCCGCGCGCCACAGCGTGCGCGTGGCCGGTGCCACCCAGTTGGCGAGCTGGCCGACCATCCAGGCGCCGGAGAGTTCGGTGGCCACGCTGCCGCGCTTGAAGCCTTCGGCCCAGTCGTTGGTCCAGGTGGTGGCGCGCGAATCGAGCTGCGCGCTGCGCACGCGCCGCGCCAGCTCGAACGCGCGCACGAAGCGCGGCGAGTTCACCAGCACGCGCGAGTCACGGTCGAAGTACAGGCCTTCGCCGGGGCCGACGCCCTTGCGGATGAGGATGTCCTTGAGCATCTGCGCGCTGCCGATCAGCTTGGCGCCGGTGCGGGCCTTGATGCGCTGGCCGGCCTCGACATACGAGTCCCAGCTCTGCGTCAGTTCGGCTTCGCTGACGCCGGCCTTGGCCAGGATGTCGGCGCGGTACAGCAGCGTGCTGGGGCCGATGTCGGTGGGCACGGCCACCACCGCGCCGCGCTGGTTCACCGCCTGGTCGTAGGCAAAGGGCACGAAGCGCGCGCGCTCGCGCGTCACGTCGAAGGGCAGCGCGGCCAGGTCCTGCAGGCCGAGACCGGGCGCGAAGCGGCCCAGGTAGCTGGCTTCCAGGGCCATCACGTCCGGCAGCAGCGTCGAGGTCGACAGCGCGGTGGTCATCGCGGTGTGGTGGTCGGCGTACTGGCGGCTGACGATCTGCACGTCGACCTCGGGGTGCCGGGCCTGCCAGCCCGGCAGCGCGGCGCGCAGGATCTCGTCGACCAGCGGGAAGGCGGCCACGGTGAGCGTGGTGCGCCCGGCGGCGCGCAGGGGCGCGTGGCCTGCCAGGCCGGCGACACCGGCACCCAGCAACGTGCGGCGGCTCAGGCGCGCGGGGCCGGTGGCGAAGGACGATGACTGCGCGGGCACGAGATCGGCGGAACAGGGCGGGTTGAAACGGGGCAGGCCTGACAGCGCTGGAAACTGAAAGCGCTTTCAAGATTGTGCCCAGCCCGCGCCGGCCGGCGACTCGGGGTTAACCCGCTGCGGCGGCGCCCGGACGGCGCAGCGGGCTCGGCATCGTTCAGCGCATCAGGCGCCGCGTCGATTCGCGCGGGGTCAGCGTCGGCGGCGGCAGCTCGGCCGTCGGTGCCTGGCCCTGCAGCATCTCCAGCATGCAGCGGGCGGCAATGGCGCCGGTCTCGTAGACCGACTGGCGCACGGTGGTCAGCGGCGGGATGCAGAAGCGCGCCGGTGCCACGTCGTCGAAGCCGACGATCGAGACATCGTCGGGCACCCGCACGTTGCGGCGGTACAGCCCCAGCAGCGCGCCGATGGCGGCCTGGTCGTTCGACGCGACGATGGCGGTGAAGGGCGCCCGGCTGTCGAGCAGGCGGTTCACCGCCATCATGCCGCCGGCTTCGGTGAAGTCGCCGGGGATCACCAGCGCGGGGTCGTAGGCGATGCCGGCATGCTGCAACGCCTCGCGGTAGCCGGCCTCGCGCTGCAGCGCGTCTTCATGGCCGGGGTCGCCGCTGATGTAGGCGATGCGGCGGTGGCCAAGGTCGATGACATGCTGCGTGCCGAGGTAGGCGCCGGCGCGGTTGTCGAAGCACAGGCTGAACTGCTGCGGGCCGCTGAGGCGCCGGCCCACCACCACCATCGGCAACTGCCTGGCATAGCCTTGCAGCACCTTGTCCGGCAGCCGCCCGGCCAGCACCAGCAGGCCGTCGACCCGGCGCAGCATCAGCGCGTCGAGCGCCTTGCGCTCCTCGGCCTCGGCCCAGTGGCCGCTGACGAACAGCGGGATGTAGCCGGCACGCTCCAGCACATCCTCGATGCCGAGCAGCGCCTCGCCGTAGAACGGGCTGCTCACCGTCTGCGTCAGCACGCCGATGCTCATCGTGCGGCCGCCGGCCAGGCCGCGCGCCACCGGGTTGGGGCGGAAGCCGAGCTGCTTGATCGCCGCCTCCACCGCGGCGGCCTTGTCGGCGCTGACCACCGCGGTGCCATTGAGGATGCGCGACACCGTGCTGGGCGAGACGCCGGCGGCCTTGGCCACCATGGCCAGCGTGGCGGTCGCGGCGGGCGGCGGCGCGGCGGCAGACCGGCTGGCGGCGGGCGCTGCACCGCCCTTTGCGGGGGCGGGCGGGCCGGATCGAGAACGCGGTTTCATGGGCGCCCATCCTAACGGTGTCGACCTAGGGTGTCTCCTAGGTACCTCACCGGAGGGTGGGCTCTATCATGCTGAAACCGCTTTCAAGGAAATCGCTTTCAAGATCGCGGAAGCTGGCCCCTCGAAGCCCACGCACCACAGCACACGCACCACATCCTGGAGACGCAGCCCATGCCCCACATCACCGCGCACGGTCGCCGCCCGCGCCTTGCCCGCGTCCACCCGCTGCGCCGCACGGCGCTGGCCGTCGGCCTGTTGTTCGGCGGCGCGGGCGCCGCGCTGGCCCAGCAGGCCGCACAGCCCGAGCCGGCGGCCAAGCCCGAAGGCGAGGTGCCGCTGCGGGTCGAGGTCACCGGCATCCGCAAGAGCCTGGACACCTCGCTGAGCCTGAAGCGCGATGCGCGCGGCCTGGTCGACGGCATCGTCGCCGAGGACATCGGCAAGTTCCCGGACACCAACCTGGCCGAGTCGATGCAGCGCATCAGCGGCGTGTCGATCGACCGCAGCTTCGGCGAAGGCTCGCGCATCACCGTGCGCGGCGTCGGCCCCGACTTCAACCTGGTGCTGCTGAACGGCCGCCAGATGCCGGTGTCCGGCATCGAAGCCACGGCCGCCTCCAACTCGCGCTCGTTCGACTTCGCGAACCTGGCCTCGGAAGCCATCTCGGCGCTGGAGGTGTACAAGACCGGCCGCTCCAGCACCCCGGTGGGCGGCATGGGCGCCACCGTCAACATCAAGACCGCGCGGCCCTTCGACAACCCCGGCCTGCACGCCAACATCGGCCTGAAGGCGGTGCACGACCAGTCCAACAGCCGCCTGCCCGACAACCTGAAGGGCGACAGCTGGACGCCCGAGGTCTCCGGCATCTACAGCAACACCTTTGCGGACGGCACCTTCGGCATCGCGCTCACCGGCAGCCACCAGGTGCGGCACCTGGGCTACAACGAAGCCGGCGTGCCCGGCGGCTGGCGGCCCTTCCATGGCGACGAGGTGAACTGGGGCACGATCCCGCTGCCCGGCACGCCGGGCTCGGAGAACATCACCAACCGGCCCAAGGCCACCGACCTGTACTCGGTGCCGCAGAACCTGCTGTATGCGATGAACGGCATCCGCCGCGAGCGCAATAACGGCCAATTGACGCTGCAGTTCGCGCCCCGCAAGGACCTGACCGCGACGCTGGACTACACCTATTCCGAGAACAAGCTCGAGACCCGGCGCAACGAACTCTCGGCCTGGTTCAACTTCGGTCCCTCGGTCACCTCGTGGACCAGCGGGCCGGTGGCCGCGCCGCTGATCTATTCGGAAACCATCAACCCGCCGACCAGCGACGTGGCGATGGCCGGCGCACAGTTCGCCAGCAAGAACAAGAACGAATCGCTGGGCTTCAACCTCGGCTGGAAGGCCAGCAAGGCGCTGAGCTTCGAGCTCGACACCCACCATTCCACCGCCACCTCGGGCGCGGCGAGCCCCTGGGGGTCGAATGCCTCGCTGGGCGCGGCGCAGTTCAACCGCGGCACCACCACCGCGAACTTCTCCGACGCCTTCCCGGTGCTGAGCATCGCGAACAGCCCGCTCGATGCCTCGCAGATGCAGGTCACCGGCTCGTCGTTCCGCAACAGCTACATGAAGCAGGAGATCGACCAGACCCAGGCGCGCGGCAAGTGGAAGCTGGAGAACGGCTCGACGCTGGACTTCGGCGTCGGCCATACCGAGACCAAGACCCGCACCGCCTACGGCTTCGTGCAGCAGGACAGCTGGGGCGGCGCCACCAAGGCCAGCGACTACCCGGACAGCCTGTGGCAGCCCGGCACGCTGCGCCAGTACTTCACCCGGATGCCCGGCAGCGGCAGCGCGGCGCTGTACAACCAGGTGTTCTTCTGGGACTTCAACGCGGTGCGCGACATCGCTGCGAAGGTGGGCGATCCGTCGAAGTACCAGGCCCCCGCGGCCTTCAGCGTCGACCGCCGCACGCGCGAGAAATCGGATAGCGCCTACCTGCAATACAACACCGATTGGGACTGGGTGCTGCCGATGGGCCTCTCGGCCGGCCTGCGCTACGAGCGCACGCAGGTGAGTTCGAGCGCGCTGGTGCCGGTGGCCACCGGGGTGCAGTGGGTGGGCAACAACGAGTACAGCGTGAAGTTCGGCGCGCCGGCCTTCACCACGCTGGAGGGCAGCTACACGCATGTGCTGCCGAGCATCGATTTCGACGTCGAATTGCGGCGCGACCTGAAGCTGCGCGCCAGCGTGGGCGAAAGCATCGGCCGTCCGAACTGGAGCGACATCCAGGGCGGCCAGACGCTGGACCAGCTGGCCCGCTTCGGCGGCGGCACCGGTGCCCAGGGCAACCCGGGCTTGAAGCCGCTGAAGTCCCGGAACATCGACCTCTCGCTCGAGTACTACTACGCCAAGAGCAGCTATGTGGCACTGAGCTATTTCGAGAAGCACATCAGCAACTACGTCGGCGTCACCACGGTGGACGGCACGCCGTTCAGCCTGCACACGCCGGCCAACGGCGTGTGGTTCAAGGAAGCGGTGTCGCAGGGCAAGTGCCCGGACAGCGACATGGGCTGCATCCGCGACTACATCTTCGCCAAGTACGACGGCGTGGGCGGCGTCAGCAAGGCCGCGGGCATCATCCCGGGCCAGTCGGGCGACCCGATCATGAGCTTCCGCATCACGACGCCGAGCAACCAGAACTCGTCGCGGCTGCGTGGCCTGGAGCTGAACCTGCAGCATCTGTTCGGCAATTCGGGCTTCGGCGTGCAGGCCAACTACACCAAGGTCAACTCGGGCCTGAAGTACAACAACGCCAGCGTCGGCGCGCAGTTCGCGCTGGTGGGCCTGAGCGACACCGCGAACCTGGTGGCCTTCTACGAGACCGACAAGTACCAGGTGCGGCTGGCCTACAACTGGCGCGGCGAATTCCTGCAGAACCTGTTCGACGCGGCCGGGCCGAACCCGGTGTATGTCGAGCCCTACAAGCAGCTGGACCTGAGCGCGAGCTACAAGGTCAGCGACCACCTGTCGCTGCACTTCGAGGCCATCAACCTGAACGACGCGATCCAGCGCTCGCACGGCCGCGACTGGCACGAGCTGATCGGCGTCAGCCAGACCGGCCGGCGCTTCATGCTCGGCGCGCGCTACAAGTTCTGATGGCAGCGTCCGGCCCGATCCGCCGCGTCGTCATCCTGGGCGGCGGCTCGGCCGGCTGGTTGACGGCCGGGCTGCTGGCCGCGCGGCTCGGCCGCGAGGTCGCGCTGACGGTCATCGAATCGCCGGACATCCCGAGCATCGGCGTCGGCGAGGGCACCTGGCCGACGATGCGCGACACCCTGCACGAGATCGGCGTCTCTGAAACCGATTTCGTGCGCGCCTGCGATGCCACCTTCAAGCAGGGCTCGCTGTTCGCGCGCTGGGCCAGCGGACGGCCGGATGACCTGTACTTCCACCCGTTCAGCCTGCCGCAGGGCTACACGGAAGCGCCGCTGGCGCAGGCCTGGTGGCAGCTGCATCGCGAAGCGCCGTTCGGCGCGGTCGTCAGCCACCAGCCGCACCTGTGCATGCACGGCCGGGCGCCCAAGCAGTTCGCCACGCCCGAGTACGCCGCGGTGGCCAACCACGGCTACCACTTCGACGCTGGCCGCTTCGGCCCCTTCCTGCGCACGCACTGCACCGAACGGCTCGGCGTGCGGCATGTGGCTGACGAGATGGTGGCTGTGCGCTGCCACGACAACGGCGACATCGCCGCGCTGCAGACGCGCACGCAGGGCGAGGTCGAGGGCGAGCTGTTCATCGATTGCAGCGGCCTGCGCGCGCGGCTGCTGGCCGGTCACTACGGCGTCGGCTTTCGCTCGTGGCGGCACGTGCTGTTCTGCGACTCGGCGCTGGCGCTGCAGATCCCGTATCCCGATGCGCAGGCGCCGATCGCCTGCCAGACGATCTCCACCGCGCAGTCCTGCGGCTGGGTGTGGGACATCGGCCTGCAGCAGCGCCGCGGCGTGGGCCTGGTGTATTCGAGCGCGCATGTCGACGATGCCGAGGCCGCGCGCATCCTGCAGGCGCAGGTGCTCGCCAGCGGCGGACCTGCCGACATGCCCGCACCGCGCCAGCTGCGCTTCGACCCCGGCCACCGCGCGAGCTTCTGGCACCGCAACTGCGTGGCCATCGGGCTCTCGGCCGGCTTCCTGGAACCGCTGGAAGCCTCGGCGCTGGCGCTGATCGAGTTCAGTGCCGGCTTCCTGCGCGACCAGTTCCCCGCCACGCGCGAGGCGATGGACACGCTGGCGCGCCGCTTCAACGACGCCTGCCACTACCGCTGGGGCCGCATCGTCGACTTCCTGAAGCTGCACTACGTGCTCAGCACACGCGAGGACAGCGACTTCTGGCGCGACAACCGGGCCGAAGCCTCCTGGCCCGAACGCCTGCGCGAGCAACTGGCGCTGTGGCACGAACTGCCGCCGTCGCGCCATGACTTCGAGCGCCACGACGAGGCGTTCCCGTCGGCCAGCTACCAGTACGTGCTGTACGGCATGGGCTTCCGGCCGCAGCGCCTGCGCCCGGTCTCAGGGCCGGCCCTCTCACGCGCGCAGGCGGCCTTCGACGACACTGCCCGCAGCGCGCGCAAGATGCTGCCGGCCCTGCCTTCGCACCGCGAACTGCTCGACCACATCGCACGGCACGCGCTGCAGCGCATCTGAACCGAACCCGGGAATCCGCATGGCCGCCACGCACCACCACGTGCTGCTGAACAACGTCGAGCACCAGCACCTGCGCATCATCACCACGCGCGGCGCACGCTACGGCGACGCGGTGATGGCCGCCGCCACCTTCCCGGCCGAGTTCCGCAACGTGCAGGCCTGCTACCCGATCGTGTTCCAGAAACGACCCGACGGCCTGGGCTTCCAGCCGCTGGCGCTGTTCGGCTGGCGCGAGGGCGAGAACCTGTTCCTGGAAGGCGACCGATGGGATGCGTCCTACGTGCCGCTGGCGATCGAGCGTGCGCCCTTCCTGGTCGGCTTCGACGGTGACGAGCCGGTGGTGCACCTCGACGCAGCCAGCCCGCGGGTGAGCCTGAACGAAGGCGAGCGCGTGTTCCTGCCGCACGGCGGCATGACCGAGTACCTGGAGCGCGTCAACACGATGCTGCTGGCGTTGCACGAGGGGCTGCAGGCTGTGCCGAGCTTCATCGACGCATTGCTGGCGCTGCAGCTGCTGGAGCCGTTCGCGCTGGACATCGAGGGCGAGGACGGCACCGTGCAGCGCTGGCAGGGCTTCTACACGATCCACGAAGAGCGGCTTCAGCAACTGGACGGCCGGGCCCTGGAAGGGCTGCAGCGTGCCGGCCACCTGATGCCGATCTACATGGTGCTGGCCTCGATGAGCCGGCTGCGCGACCTGATCGACCGTGCCGCGCGAAGGCGCGAGCGTCAGGGGTTCTAGTGCGTGAATTGAGCGGCCTCGATCGCGCGCAGCTCGACGCGCTGCTGCGGCAGCCGAACGAGCCGGTGCTGCTGCGTGGCCTGGCCGCGCACTGGCCGGCGGTGCAGGCGGCGGCCATGCCCGGCGGCATCCTCGGCTACCTGCGTGCGCGTGACGGCGGCGCCACGGTCGGCGCCTGGTTCGCCGGCCCGGAGATCAACGGCCGCTTCGACTACAACGCCGACTTCTCGGGCTTCAATTTCGCGCGCGAGAAGCTGCCGTTCGCGCGGCTGCTGACGCTGCTGGAACAGCAGGCCGGCGAGGCCGCGCCGCCGGCCCTCTACATGGGCTCGACGACGCTGGAGGCCTGCGTGCCCGGCTTCGCCGCCGAGAACCCGCTGCCCACCGACGCGCTGGCGCCTTTCGATCCGCTGGCCAGCCTGTGGCTGGGCAACCGCACCAGCGTGGCCTTGCACCAGGACCTGCCCGACAACCTGGCCATCGTGGTGGCCGGCCGACGCCGCGTCACGCTGCTGCCGCCGGACCAGTTGCCGAACCTCTACATCGGGCCGCTGGAGCACACGCTGGCCGGCCAGCCTACCAGCCTGGTCGACCATCGGGCGCCGGACTACGCGCGCTTTCCGCGTTATGCCGAGGCGCAGCGCCATGCGCTGACGGCCGAGCTCGGACCGGGCGATGCGGTGCTGATCCCCAGCCTGTGGTGGCATGGCATCGACGCACTCGATCCGGTGAACCTGCTGCTGAACGTCTGGTGGCGGCCGACGCCGGCGCACATGGATTCGCCGATGGGCGCGCTGCTGCACACGCTGATGACCGTGCGCGACCTGCCGCCCGCGCAGCGCGCCGCGTGGCGCACGCTGTTCGACCACTATGTGTTCGATGCGGACGAGCACACCGCCGCCCACATCCCGGCCGCCGCGCGGCACGTGCTGGCGCCGCTGGACGACACGGCCACGCGAGCGCTGCGCGCGCGCTTGATCCGGCGCTTGAACCGCTGAGCCGGCGAAGGAGACAGGGTGCAGCCGCTCAGTCGCTTGTCCTCTTGCGGCCCGTTGCGGTCGTTCGATGAAGGACGTGCTGATGTTGGCGCGACAAAGCCGCGTGCCGGCAGGCCGCAGCGCGCGACTCCGGCGGTCGGCCCTGCGGGCCGACTTCCCGTCCTGTCACGGCTCGGGGGGCGCGCGGTCTATTTAGACATGATGGTCGCCCCGCAGCAGGTGGCCGGTCTCCGGCGACGTAGGTTGC